>NZ_CP070979.1:329891-659783 GCF_018417535.1 Burkholderia pyrrocinia
ACGTGATGTGGAATTTCCACGAGCTGTCGGACGGGACGTTCGATTTCTCGTCGCCCGATAAGGATATCGGCCACTTCATCGACCTTTGCGCAGCCAACAATATGTGGGTGTTGTTGCGCCCCGGACCGTACGTTAACGCGGAGTGGGATTTCGGCGGACTGCCGCCTCGCATGTTGGCCGATCCGCAGTTCCGCGATTCGGGTGACCTGCAGGGTGACCTGCAGATTCGCGGCAATTTCCCGGCCTACATGGCGGCCGTGCAGAAATGGAACGCGGCCCTTTACGCCAACGTCATCGAAGGACGGACCCTGGCCTCGGGTGGTCCGATTATGCTGGTCGCGATGGAAGACGAATATTCAGACTTCTGGGATCCGGTGGACCCCAACCACCCGACTGCCCTGGCCTCGCAGTGGACCAGTCTTGGCTACGCGGAAAAATTTTGCGTGTGCGAAGGCACGGCGAACGGCTTCAAGGATCAAAACATCCGGCTACCGGCCAATACCGCATATGGGATCAGTTTGCAAGGGAAATACGAGTCGAGCCACGTCGAGGCCACGAAGAATTACGGCGTGGCAAGTTTCGGCGCGGAAATCTATCCAGGCTGGCTATGTAATTGGGGCGACCCTGCCCAGGATATCCGCGACGACAATTTTGCGAGTAGTGTGGTCGGGGCCCTGACAAAAGCCGGTCGTTCAATTGTCATTTACGTCGGGCACGGCGGCACCAGCTTCGGTTTCACGGCGGGTTGCGATGGCGAAGCCGCGAAGGAATGTCAGCCGTTGATGACGTCTTATGACTATGGTGCGCCGGTAGCGGAAAACGGCCTGCCGAACAAGAATTTTCAGCCGATCCAGGCCGCTTATGCTGCAAATACGTCATTCGGCGTTTCAGCCGGCCCGGTCCCCGCACCACCTATCGACAGCATTGCCGACGGTGAGGTTGCATCGATTTCGAGCAACCAGTTCGCTTTCAGCGATTTTCTGTCCAATGTCCCTCCGACGATCGAGAATAGTCAACCACAGACGATCGAATGGATCGCGCTGACGCTCAACAAGGGACAACCCGCCAACGCAGGCATTTATCCCGCCGGCGTCGCGGTTTACCAGACGACACTCCCGTCGGGAGGCAACTTTTCCGTGGAGTTCAGCCGGCCGCCTGATTTCGCGCTGGCCTTCATCAACGGCACCCGCGTGACGAGCAACGTGCTGACGACCGTCAAGAAAGAGGCAGAGAACAAGGAAAGCAAGCTACCATCCTCCTCCGTGACTACGTTCGATATCGACAACGCGCAGCCAGGCGCCATGTTGCAGATCGTCTGCATGCCATTCGGCCGAGCCAATGTCAATAGCAGCGCAATGAAGAAGGACGGGCGCGGCCTTTCCGGAAACGTAACGTTGAGCGGCGGTGCCTTGACGGACTGGAAGATGGCGCTTTCCCCGTTGTCCGCGGCACAACTTGCCGCGCTGCCATTCGACGCGAGCGCGCCCACGAGCGCGCGTCCCTTCTTTGCGAAAGCGACCTTCGCTATCGAAACGCAGAAGGACATGTATATCGACATGTCGTCATGGGGGACCGGCTATGTTTTCGTGAACGGACGCAACCTCGGTCGCTATTGGCCATCGGTAGGCCCCCAGACTCGCCTGTATTGCCCTGGCGTGTGGTTGAACAGTGGCAGCAATACGATTGTCGTTTTCGAATTCACGCAGGCAAGCGCCGGTTCGCTGAGTTTCTTCGGTTCGAGCAATCTGCCTTACAACATCAAGTCGGATTAATGGGAGAGGTGATGGATTCACGAATCTCGGCCATACCTCCTTCACGGGCGGGAAATCGACGACCGTGTCGTTGATGCGGTTGAACGTGTTGGTGAAGATCAGCAGCGCGATCGCGAGCGAGATTTCAGCGAGTTGCGCGTCCGTGTAGCCGGCTTCGCGGATCGACGCGCATTCGTTGTCGGTGATCGTGCCGCTGGTCCGTTCCGTTGCAGGTTCAACATGAAGCGGATCAGCGCGTCGCGCTTCGCGTCGCCGCTGTTCGGCTGGCCCGAGCGGATCGCGCGCAGCGCGCCGACCGACGCCGTCGCCACCTGGTCAACGAGATTTCTTCTGTGAAACCGACGAGCTCGCGCAGCCTGCCGATCAATGAATGGCCCTTGGCATCAGGCCTTGCCGCGTCTCAAGCTCCGGCCAGTATCTCGTGTCGGCTTTTCCGCTGCTATTCGCAGCACTTGATAAAACGATCGAAGACGGCGGGGCGGTTCAGGACTCTGGCGGATTCGTTCTCCAGTTCCTCGGTCTCGTTGTCGTCACTAATCGTGACGAACAGCGCGATCTTCTCGCGCTCGGCACTGCGTTGGCGCGACTTTCCTAGTGGGTCGATCGTCTCGACCGCCATGCCCTCGCTGTCGTAGCGTATATGGGTCTTCGTGCCGTCCGCTCGTGTGAAAAGATTCAGCGCGATATCCGGCGAGTAGTCGGCCGGGCACCCTGACGAGGCGTCGTTCGGGCGAAAACGCTTGCGGAAAACCGCTTGTGCGAACGTCACTTGCGCTGGCCAACCCGAAGCCCGGTAAAGATTGCTCGACATATCATTACAAAATATTACATACGCTGCGGCGCATGGATCCCTACAATCCTCGCAACTGACGGGCGTGCATGCCGCACTGCGGTTTCCGCTCTGTCGTCAAAGGGCTTGCAGCGACGAAGGCGGTGACCGATAACACGCAGTTGCCCGCATTCGGCGCGTCACTGCCGGCATCGAGCGCGTGTGGATCGGTGTTGACATCGCATGGGCCTTCGAGGGGAAAGCATCCGGACGGTACGATGTACTGATAGGAATACGAAATGACGCCGCTGCAAGTCATCCGGAGTCTCGATCTGCTCACGAACGCGATCGAAGTCGCGGTCGCCGGGGCCGACTGGAGCGAGGCCGTGCGGGCCGCCGAAACACGTTCAAGGTTCGTGATTGCGCTTGCGCCCGATCAACCGGACGAGGTTCGCGCGGCGATCGGGAGAATGCAGGAGACCGATATCCGGATCTTGACCATCGCGCGGGAAACGTTGGCGGCACTCATCGCCGAGGGCTGGATTGCGTTGCACGAAGCCCGGCTGGCGACGCAGGCGTTGGCGGCGAAGCCGCTGTCGCCAGGGGCGGATGCCACGGCATCCCGATTCCCTTCATTTCCCGCATGAGCTTCACTACCCGGGCGATGCACATGCTCAATACGCGAACAGATCTTTGGAATTGCCTGTCGCGGGTTTAACGTTTCGGTGGCGGTATGCGATTTCGAAAACGCATCAGTTATGTCGATGCAACACGGTGGTTCGTTGACGGCGACCATGATCGAGTGGAGAACCGTCAAGGCATGTGGGCGGTCGCCACGCCGGAAGGTTGGCGTTCGGTGAAGTCTGGCGACTGGATATTGCTCGATGAGCGGGGCAACTGCTGGCCGATGGACGACAGGCTTTTCGCGAGTTTCTACGAACCGGTTGCGGAGTGAGCGCGGCTGAAACACACGCGCCGCGAGCGGATACGGCACGCCCGCGATAGCGGGTGCGCCATCATGCCTACGGGCTCGCGCGAGAAAACAGCAACGAATCGGCGTCGTTGAACCGAATACGCACCGGCTCGCCATACCCGGCTTTCTCCGCCACGCGGATTGACGCGACGTTGGTCGGCGCGATCAAACACACGCTGCGCTCGAACCGTTGCTGCGCATCGAGCCACGCAAGCGCGGCCGCGAGCGCCTCGGTCGCGTAGCCCTTGCCGTGCGCCCATGTCGCGAGCGCCCAGCCGGCTTCCGGCACGCCGCGAATCGGCGGCTCGATGATTCGGTGGAAATCCGCGAAGCCGAGATCGCCGACATAACGGCCGGACGCTTTCTCGCGAATCGCCCAGTAGCCATAGCCGAGCAGCGGCCACAGCCCGCGATACGCGAGCATGCGCATCCACGAGTCGCGCGGCGCGGACGGCTCGCCGTTGAAGATGTGCGCGACGACGTCCGGCTCGGCCCACATCGCGGCAAGGGCGCCGAAGTCGCCGAGCGGATGGCCTTCGAGGACGAGGCGCGGCGTGTCGAGAACGGGCGGGGAAGAGACGGGCGGCATCGTGATTTCCGGAAAGGGGGAGAAGACAGGGCCAGCTAGACCGTCAGCACGTCGATGCCGCGTTGCCGAAGGTCGTCGACCCAAACCGGATCGGCGCCCGTATCGATGATCGGCATGTCGAGCTGCCCGGCGCTCGCGATCACGGACAGGTCAGGCTTCGTCAGTTTAGACGAATCGGCCACCGCGATCACCTGGCCGGCACGGTCGAGCGATGGAATGATATCAAAGCCCCTCGCCGGAGTGGGCGCGCGCAACGCCGATGGTTCGCGCGGCATGCTCGCCAGCCAATCGGGCCGTACAACATCGACGCCGGCACGAATTCGCAACTGCTCGCGATCGTCGGCATTCGACACCGGTTCTCAGCCCTCTGCCGGCCTGCGCGACGGCGAGCGTGCGGATTTCCCGCACGTTCGCCCGCGCAAGCGGCAGCCCCGGCATCACGCGGCCGACGCTTCCCGATGAAACGGATAGTCCGTGTACCCGTGCGCACCGCCGCCGTAGAACGTCGTGCGGTCGTAGCGCGTCAGCGGCGCGCCGGTCCGGAGCCGTTCCGGCAGATCGGGGTTCGAGACGAACATGCGGCCGAACGCGACGAGGTCCGCGTGACCGTCCGCGAGGATCTGTTCCGCGTTGTCGCGCGTGAAGCCGCCGGCCGCGACGATCGTGCCGTGGAACACCTGGCGCAGGTCCTTCGCCGACACGTCGTGTTCGCTCGCGTCCGCGTTTTCCTCATTGCCGCGAATCCGCGGCTCGATCACGTGCAGATACGCGAGGCCGTAGTCGTTCAGGCGCCGCGCGACATAACCGAACGTCGCGTGCGGATCGCTGTCGGATACCGTGCCGTACGAGCCGCTCGGCGACAGCCGCACCGCGACGCGGCCGGCGCCCCAGACGGACACCGTCGCGTCGACGACTTCGAACAGGAAGCGCGCGCGATTCTCGATCGGGCCGCCATATGCATCGGTGCGGTCGTTCGCGCCGTCGAGCAGGAACTGGTCGAGCAGATAGCCGTTCGCGGCATGCAGTTCGACCCCGTCGAAACCGGCCGCTTTCGCGCGTTGCGCGCCGGCGCGAAACTGCTCGACGATGCCCGGGATCTCGTGCAGCGCGAGCGGACGAGGCTCGACGAGCTCGGCTTCGGCGATGGCGCCGTGCGCGTCGCGGATCGCCGCGTGCTCGAGCGAGCGCCGCGCGGACGGCGCAATGGGCGTCACGCCGCCCGTGTTGGCCGGATGCGCCTGACGGCCCGCATGCCAGAGCTGCAGGAAGATGCGCGCGCCTTTCGCATGCACGGCGTCGACCACACGCTTCCAGCCGGCGACCTGGGCATCGGTGTAGATTCCCGGCGCGTCCACGTACGCAATCGCGAGCGGCGAGATCGCGGTGGCGTCCGTGATCAGCAGGCCGCCATCGGTCGCGCGCTGCGTGTAGTACTCGATCATCAGGTCGCCAGGCACGTTGCCCGGTTCGGTGCGCATCCGGGTCACCGGCGCATGCACGACACGGTGGTTGAGCGTGACGGGACCGAGCTTCAGCGGGTTGAACAGCTTGTTCATCATGTTCTCCTTCGAACGGGTGTTGGACGGCTTGATGTTCGTCCCGAACGCCGCGCGCCAGAAGACCGGCCGCGGCGATAAAACCCATTCCGCGGCGGAATGGCCGGCGCAGCCGCTGCCCGCAACGCGGCCGCGCGCGACGACGTCGGCTTCCCGCGCGATAATCGGAATTTCACGCGGCGCCCGTCGTGCGCGCCGCATTTCCGCTCCGCCTCCACCACTCGACATGACGCTCGAATCCGACTGGCTCAGCCGCTTCATCGCGCTCGTCACGATCACGGGGAAGCTCGAAATCCGTTGCGCGTTCGGCGCGCCGTGGGCGGTCACGTATGAGCGCTCGCCCGCGCGCGAGATCCCGTATCACGTCGTGCTGCGCGGCCGCGCGATCCTCGAGAATCCCGACGACGGCACGGTGCGCGAACTCGGCGGCGGCGATCTCGTGCTGTTGCCGCACGGCTCCCCGCACGTGCTGCACGACGGCAGCGGGCTGCCGCCGGTGGCGGCGACCAAGCGGCCCGGCGGTCATGTTTTCATCGGCGAGAACGCGGGTACCGGCGAGCGGCTGGACATGCTGTGCGGGCGCTTCGTGGTTGCGCCGCCGCACGACCGGCTGATCCGGCGCCACCTGCCGCCGGATCTCGTCTTGCGCGCGGCGACGGACAGCCGGGCGCCCGATGCGCTGGCCGCCACCGCGCGGCTGACCGCCCTCGTGGAACTGATGCGCGCGGAATCGCTCGAGCAGCAACTCGGCGGCCTCGCGATCCTGAATGCGCTGTCGGCGGCGCTGTTCGCGCTCGCGCTGCGCGCGATCAGCGAATCGGGGCAGGCGCCGACCGGCCTGCTGGCGCTGGCCGGCCATCCGCGTCTCGCGCCCGCGATCGTCGCGATGCTCGACGATCCGGCGCGGCCGTGGACGCTGCGCGAGCTGGCCGCGCTGTGCAGCATGTCGCGCGCGACCTTCATGCGCCACTTCCAGTCGAAGCTCGGGCACTCGGCCGCCGAGTTGCTGACGGACATCCGGATGAGCGTCGCCGCGAATGCGCTGCGCCAGCCGTCGGCCAGCGCCGAGGCCGTGTCGGCCGACGTCGGCTACCAGTCGGTGGCCGCGTTTCGGCGCGTGTTCACGCGCTGGGCGGGGATGACGCCCGGCGAGTGGCGGCGCCAGTCGCTCGGCGACCGGCGCGATGCAGCGGCACCGGACGACGGCGCCGCCGGCGACGCGGAGTAGGCCCGCAGCGGGCGGCGCGCGCTCCGGTTGCGGTCGTCACACCTGGGCCAGCCCGCCGTCGACGAACAGCTCGATGCCGGCCACGTAGCTGCTGTCGTCCGACGCGAGGAACAGCGCGGCGGCGGCCAGCTCCTCGGGCCGCCCGACCCGGCCGAGCGGCGTCGCGGCCGCGAACCTGTCGCGCAGCGCGGCGGCTTCCTCGGGCGTCGTCACCTGGCTTTCGATGATCGGCGTATCGATTGCCCCCGGGCTGATCGCATTGACGCGAATCCCGCGCCCCTTCAGCTCGACGGTCCAGGTTCGCGCGAGCGAGCGGACGGCCGCTTTCGCGGCGCTGTACGTGTCGTGCGCGGGCAGGCCCATCACGCCCGCGACCGAGCTCGTAAGAATGACGCTGCTGCCGTCGCGCAACAGCGGCAGCGCCTTCTGCACCGTGAAGATCAGCCCGCGCACGTTGACGTCGAAGGTCTTGTCGTAATGCTCGGGCGTGATTTGCTCGAGCGTGCGGTGCTCGATCGCGCCCGAGTTCGCGAACAGCACGTCGATCTGCCCGCGCGTGTCGCGGACGAGCGAATACAGGCGGTCGAGGTCGTCCGGTTGCGTGACGTCCACGCGAACGGCCGTCACGTTGCGGCCGATGTCGGCCGCCGCGCGGTCGAGCTCGGCCTGGCGCCGGCCGACGATGAACACGTGTGCGCCTTCGGCGACGAAGCGCCGCGCGGTGGCGAGGCCGATGCCGCTGTTGCCGCCGGTGATGACGGCGGTCCTGTCGAGCAGTCTGTCCATGATGAAGTCCTCGAAGAGAAGCGGATTGAAGGTGGCACGGCCGCCGCGTTTGCCGCCGCGGCGCGTGACGCCTTCAATGTGCGTGCAGGCGGCGCGATGCAGAAGCCGGCTCGTGGCGATAGGTGCTATTCCGGCGCGGCATGCGGGCGGAGCGCGAGCGTCGTACTACAATTTGCGCGGATGGCATGCCGACTGCCGGAAGAGTCATGCAGGACGGCGATGCCGCACGGAACCAGGACACGGAGAAGCAGCGCATGGATCGACTCGCGGCAATGGAGACCTACGTCAGCGTCGTGGAAGCGGGTTCGTTCTCGGCGGCCGCGAAGCGGATGAACCTCGGCCAGCCGGCGATCTCGAAGTCGATCGCGCAGCTCGAGGAGCGGCTCGGCGTGCGTCTGCTGCTGCGCTCGACGCGCGGGCTGACGACGACCGACGCCGGGCAGCGTTTCTACGAACACGCGAAGCTGGCGATCCGCGAGGCCGATCAGGCCGAGCATGTCGTGCGCGATGCGTCCGCGAGCCTGTCGGGCAAGCTGCGCGTGAGCGCCGCCGTGAGCTTCACGTGCCTGCATGTGCTGCCGCTGCTCGACACGTTCCTGAGCCGTCATCCCGATCTGGAGATCGACCTCGCACTCGACGACCGCAACATCGATCTGCTGGAAGAGGGTACCGACGTCGCGCTGCGGATGGGCGAGCTGATCGACTCGTCGATGATCGCGCGCCGCATTGCGCGCAGCCCGCGGCTCGTCGTCGGCACGCCTGCATATTTCGCGCGGGCGGGCATTCCGAAATCGCCGGCCGATCTCGCCCGTCACCAGGCGATCGTGTATTCGCGGCGGGGCGGCGGCGAATCCTGGTCGTTCAGCCGCAACGGTGCCGAAGTCGCGGTGGCGGTGTCCGGGCGCCTGCGCGTGAGCGCGGCCGAAGGGATGCGGGCCGCCGTGATCGCTGGTATGGGGCTGGCGGTCGCGTCGCGCTGGATGTTCTCGCCCGAGCTCGCGTCCGGCGCGGTGCAGGCGGTGCTGACCGACTGGGAACTGCCGCCGATCGACCTGTGGGCCGTGTTTCCGGCCGGCCGGCTCGTGACGGCCCGCGCCCGCGCGTTCGTCGAATTCGTCGAACAGGCGCTGGCGGAAGGCGAACCCGCGCCGGCGCGATGAAGGCGGCCGGGCGGGGCCGCCGGTTACCCCGCGCCGCGGCCGCCGCTCAGAACGGTGCCTTGCCGATCGACGCGCCGCCGTCGACGTAGAGCGTCTGCCCTGTCATGAAGCCGGCGTCGTCCGACAGCAGGAATGCGATCGTCGCCGCGATTTCGTCGGGCTTGCCGAAGCGCCCCATCGGCACGGCGGCGAGATAGCGCCGCTCGCCTTCGCTGCCCGGCGCATTGTTCGCGCGGAACAGTTCCGTTTCGGTCGGCCCGGGCGCCACCGCGTTGACCGTGACGCCCGTGCCCGCGAGTTCCAGTGCCCACGATCGCGAAAAGCTCACGAGCGCGGCTTTCGCCGCCGCATACGCGGTGCGCTGCACGATGCCGAGCACGGTCAGGCTGGAAAGGTTGACGACGCGCCCCCAGCCGCGCTCGCGCATGCCGGGCAGCAGTGCCTGCACGGTCTGGATGGCCGGATGCAGGTTCAGCGCGAGTACGTCGTCGAGATCGCCGAGCGTCACGTCGCCGACGGACTGCGGGCGCACGAGGCCGACATTGTTCACGACGCCGTCGATCGCGTGCCGCTGCACGAGTGTTTGCAGCACGGCGGCGGTCGCCCGGCTGTCGGCGAGATCGACGCGAACGAGTTCGCCCGGGAAATCCGCGTCGTCGCGCGCGAGGCCGATGACGCGATGCCCGGTGCGCACGAGCCGTTCGGCAAGCGCGCGTCCGATTCCCTTGGTGGCGCCGGTGACGAGAAAAGTGCGTGCAGTCATGAAGGACTCCAGATTAAATGGGAAAACAGGAAGAACCGCCGCGCCACGTGCAGTGGCGCGGCGGCACACGCTCACGCGTGCACGGCCTTTTCGATGACCGGGAACATGTCCGACGGATCGGGGCGATGCGTATAGTCGGGATTGACTTCCGAATACAGCACGATGCCGTCCTGGCCGATCACGTAGCGTGCCGGCATCGGCAGCGTCCAGCCCGGATCGTTGTTGATTGCGGGCAGGTCGTTCTTCAGCATCTTGTACAGGTCGACCAGATAGTCGGGCAGGGTGAAGCGCAGGCCGAACGCCGCGCCCGTCTCGCCGTTCACGTCGCCGAGCACCGGGAAATCGAGGTGGTTCGTGCGGACCGACTTGCGGCTGTTGACGGCCGTCTGCGGCGAAATCGCGACCATGTTCGCGCCGAGCGCCGTGAGCTGCGGCAGCGCTTCGTTCAGCGCCTGCAGTTCGAGGTTGCAATACGGGCACCAGACACCGCGATAGAACGTGACGACGAGCGGCCCCTTTGCGAGCAGGTCGACCGACGACACGTCGTTGCCGTCCTGGTCTTTCAGGCGGAACGTCGGCGCGCGATCGCCGGCCTTGATCGCGCGGGCGGCCTGGCCGCTCGCGATCAGTTCGGCCGTCGCGCGTTCCATGATCGGATGGATTCCGGGCGGCGCGTTGTACGGCGGCTTGCCGGCCTTGAAGTCGGCCTTGAATGCGTCGAGTTTGTCCTGGAGCGACATGGCGAATCTCCTGTGCGTGGATGGAAGTCGGGTTGCGTGGCGGGCGAGCGTTCGGCTCGTCGTGGAACCCATCTTCGGCGAAGCGCTGTCGTGTCGGTAGCGGGCTCGGGCGCATAACTTCCATTCTCGGCGGGAATGGGCACGGCGTGACGGCGTGACGGCAGTCGTCAACGCAACGCGCCCGTCGCGGCAACAGGGCCGGCGACGGGCGCGGTCGAAACGGACGCGGGCGCCGGCATCGGGACCGCATGCCGGCGATGCCGCCGTGCTTACTTCACGGGCGGAAAATCGACGACCGTGTCGTTGATGCGGTTGAACGTGTTGGTGAAGATCGTCAGCGCGATCGCGAGCGAGATTTCAGCGAGTTGCGCGTCCGTGTAGCCGGCTTCGCGGATCGACGCGAATTCGTCGTCGGTGATCGTGCCGCTGGTCCGTTGCAGGTTCAGCACGAAGCGGATCAGCGCGTCGCGCTTCGCGTCGCCGGTGTTCGGCTGGGCCGAGCGGATCGCGCGCAGCGCGTCGGCCGACAGGCCGGTCATCTTGCCGAGCAGGTTGTGCGCGGCGACGCAGTAGTCGCACCCGGTGTCGGCGCTGACGAGCAGCTTGATCGTTTCGAGATCCTGCTTGCTCAGCGTGCCGCCGGCGAGCGCGCCTTCGGCGTTGAGCACGGCCGCGAGCGCGTTCGGCGCGAGATGGCCGACGGCGGCGAACAGGTTGGGGACGGTGCCGCCGGCGATCTTGCGGACTTGTGCGTACACGTCGGCGGTCGCGCCGGTGGCGGATTCGATGGCGGGGATGGCGATGCGGCTCATGACTGGCTCCTTGATCGGAAAGTTGGCGCCCGTTCGTTCGGGGTGACTCAACTTTAGAAGCGCAGGCCGATCCTCGTAAGACGCAAAATCGCCAAATTGATGCTCAAAAGTATCAAACGGATTAGCGGCGGCTCGCGATCGCCGGTACCTGAAACCGGCTCCGGCTCCGGCTCCGGCTCCGAGCCCGGCGGTTCCCCGGCGCTCTACTTCCGGCTTTTCAGGAAGGTTCGCCCTTCGACCGTGATCGACGCGCCGGAGCGGCCGTGCACGGGATGGCTGACGAAACCCGCGCTGACGAGTTCCCGCGCGATCGACCAGCCGAGCGCCGGCGCATCGCGTCCGTAGCGAACGTCGGCGAGGCGTTCGAGCGCCCAGATTGCGGAGGCTGACAGGTTGGGGGTGTTGGACGTGTCGTTGTCGCTCATCGCTTCCTCGGGGAATGGAGATTCGGGGTGGGCGGCGCAATGCCGCAAGATTGGCGAGGCACGCGTCAGCACGCCTGCAGCAAGGGCAGCAGCGCGTGAAGCGCCGCTTCCTCGTCGGGGCCGGTGGCCAGCACCTGGGCCGACATGCCGCCGTGTACCTGTAGCGACGCGATGGCGACGCCGTCCTTCGCGTTCTCGCTATGCCCGTTCGCGATCAGCAGGATGTCGCTTTCGAAGCGGCGTGCCGCGTCGACGGCCGCGTCTCGCGCGGCACAGCCGCGGTTGCGGTTCCACGCGGGACCGATTTGAACGTACACAACGGTTGCCACGATGCTGGAAAACCTCCGGACGGGTGGTCGGGATCGGTACGCGGCGCCGGGCCGGCAACGCACCGGGGGCGCGCGAAACGCGGTTTCACGACGCGTGTCGCGTACATCGTATGGCCGGCCTTTCACGATTTCCCGCGGGGTCGCGGGGCGTCGATCGGGTGGCCGAGGTGCGCCATCCGGTGCGAACATGCCGGCATCCTCACTGAAGCCGCCTTCAAGTTCGTCGAATGTTGCGAAGTGGGGGATTATAATGCATAGGTCAGATCATGTGTATTGCATTATAATGTCGTGTGCGCCGATACCGGTCCGCCGCTTCGTTGGCGGGCATGTCCCGGCCACACTCGCCCGGGCGCGCGGCCTGCTCGCCCGGCATTTCTTTATCGACCGACCCGAACTCCTCCCGAATGGAAGCTGCAATGAACGCCGCCCCCGCCTGCCCGCAATGCGCGATGGAAAACACCTACCCGGACGGCACGCTGACCGTGTGCGCGGACTGCGGCCATGAATGGTCGGCCGGCGCCGGCGCCGAAGCGGGCGACGAACCGGCAGGCGACGTCGTCAAGGACGCGAACGGCAACGTGTTGTCGGACGGCGATTCGGTCGTGCTGATCAAGGACTTGCGCGTGAAGGGCTCGTCGATCACGCTGAAGATGGGCACCAAGGTGAAGAGCATCCGGCTCGTCGGCGGCGATCACGAAGTCGACTGCAAGACCGACATGGGCGGCTTCATGCTGAAGGCCTGCTATCTGAAGAAGGTCTGAGCGCATACTGCGATCGACCGTTCCCATCCGGCTAGCCGAGTATGATCGAGGATCGCACTTCCTACGAAGCATTTGTCAGATTCCTGGCGACGCCGCTGAACGACGGCCGGCCTTTCGTGCTGGAGACGCGGCACGCGCTCTCGCTGCACTTCGATCATTTCGGCACGCAGAGCTTCATGTCGCTCAGGGATCCGGCCCGGCTCGAGCTCGGCTATACGCGCGTGATGATGGGCTTTCTGCTGCTGCAGCCCGAGCCTGCACATATCTGCATGCTCGGGCTCGGCGGCGGTTCGCTCGCGAAGTACTGCTACCGGCATCTGCCCGGCGCGGCGATCGATGCGGTCGAGATCAACCCGGACGTGATCGCGCTGCGCGACGTGTTCAGGATTCCTGCCGATGACGCGCGGTTCGCGGTGGTGTGCGCCGACGGCGCGGATCACGTGGCGAGGGCGGACATCCGGACGGACGTGATCCTGCACGACGTGTTTGTCGCCGACGGCACGCCGGGCCGGTGTGCCGGCGCCGCATTCCTCGACGCGTGCCGCGCGCGCCTGAGCGAAACGGGTGTGCTGGCGATCAACCTGATGGACGACGATCCGGCGCTGCCGCAGCATCTCGAGCTACTGCGATCGGTGTTCGGGTCGTCGTATGCGCTGGTGCCGTGCGGCGACGACAACAACTTCGTCGTGTTCGCGTGGAAGGACGATCGCCGGCTGCCGTCGCTGCGCATCCTGCTAGAACGCGCGCTCGCGTGTGCGCAGGCGGGCGAGCTCAAGCTGGCGGCCACCGCAAGGCGGATGAAGGCCGGGGAAGGCGTCGATCCGCAGCGGCTGGTCTGGCGTGCGCAATCGCACGGGCGATGGGAAATCGGCGCGTAACCGGTGCGTAACCGGCGCCGCGGGCGCGGCCTGTGCGGCCGCGCTTACTTCACGCGCTTGCCGAGCGCACTCTTGGTCTTGTACGTCACGCCGTGCCGGTCGAGATACTCGCGGATCAACTGCCGTACGACTTGCGACGGCGTGAGATCCTGCTCCGCGCAGAGCATCTCGAAGGCTTCTTTCTTCGCGGGGTCGATCAGGACGGTCAGGCGGGCGGTTTTCGTTTCCATTGCGAGGCGAGGGTGGTCGGTATGTTAATCAAATTATAATCGATCCGCTTTCGGCGCCACCGCCGGAAATAGCATCGTCGCGTCCGATCAGCGCCTGCTGCTGCGGAGCAACGCGAGCAGGTCGTCGATCACGGGCACGATCGCGAGCGTGACGAGCACGGCGGCGAGCGGCACGGTCGACACATAGCCGACATGCTTGAAGCCGATCGCGCCGGCCAGGCCGCCGACGAAGAACGACGCGAGCATCGTCGCGTGAATCCTCAGTTTCGAGCGGTTCGCGATCACCGCATGCGCGTCGACGTCGACGGCCGACCGGTTCCAGTAGAACAGCTTGCCGAGCTCGATGCCGAGGTCGGTCACGATGCCGGTCATGTGCGTCGTGCGGATCTCCGCACCCGACAGCTTCGTGATCGTCGCGTTCTGCAGCCCCATGATGAAACACAGCAGCGTCACGGTCACCGGCACGAAGAACGTTTCCCACAGCGCGAGGTGGCTGCCGAGCAGCCCGAACAGAAGCAGCAGCGCGGCCTCGACGAGCAGCGGCAGCATGAACTGGCTGTGCAGGCCGCGGCGGCGGCCCCAGTTGACGAGGATCGCCGAGCAGCTCGCGCCGACCAGGAACGACCCCAGCGAGCTGATGCCGGCCAGCGCGAGCCGCACGTCGCCGAGCGCCGTCTGGTCGGCGATCGCCGACACGATGCCGCTCATGTGCGACGTGTATTGCTTGACCGCGAGGAAGCCGCCGGCATTGGCCGCGCCGGCGACGAACGCGAGCGAAAACCCGAGCTGACGGTTCGCGGTCGCGCTGCGGTGTTTTCCCGTCAGGTTTCGAAAGTACTGCGCTGGCATAGGGGCTTCGCTCAATCGCCGCGGATCGCGGGCAAGGACGGCAAGACCGGCGCCGGACGGCCGCGCGGGCAGGTCGCCTGCGCCGGGCACCGGGTTTCTCGAATCATGTGATGAACATGATAATGCCATTATCATACTCTGTTAGCCGGATGGCGCTTTCAGTACAATGGTACGAGGCGCAGTCGGCCTGCGGTTTCGCTGCCGCGCGGCCCGCGTTCGCGATCACTTCTGCCCACCGCTTCATGACCCCGACCAAGTTCATTCTTCGCTACACGGCGATCCCCTTCACGGCCATCGTGGCCGTGGTGATCTGGACTGTCATACCATCGTCGAAAGAGATCGATGCGAGACAATATGCGGCGCTGTCGCGTGCGTACACGAGCTTCCCGCTGCCGTTTCGGCACGAGATCTCGGAAGCGATGGAGCAGGGCCGGATCAACGACCGGCGCTACCAGACACTCGTGCGCGATTCGCTGGGCAATGGCGTCGCGCTGGACTGGCCGGCGTCAGGTGTCGGCGACATCGCGGACGAACGACAAAAACTGGCCGAACTGATTCAGGCCGATTCGAATCTTCAAAGGCAACACCCATGAAAACTCTGCTGGTTGCTGTGGCATTCGCGCTGATCATCGCGAGCCTGATCTTCGCGCTGTATTTCATGAATCACGATCGCGGCAAGTCCAAGCGGATGGCGTGGTCGCTCGCGGCACGCGTCGGGCTGTCGGTCACGCTGTTTCTGTCGCTGCTCATTGCGTACAAGCTCGGCTGGATCGAACCGACCGGGTTGCCGATCGGGCGTTGAGCGGGGCACGCCCCGTTGCATGCGGGGCGTTCTTGCAAATGCAAGTTTGATTCTGTAATAGCAGTGTTGTGATAAGAATACTTATCCTGACGGCGCTGGTCCGTAACGGATGAACGTGCTGCGAGTCGGGTAGATCCCCCGTCTATCGGGCGATCGCGTGCCGTCGGATCGCGCTTGAGGACGCTGGGCTTGCATGGCGGTATTCGCGGCCGGCGCGAAGCACGTCACTTTCGGCCGACGGACCTTCAGCGCAGCAATGCTTCGTCGCGAAGGGTGCCGGGCAGCGGCAATTCGGCGAGGCCGTCGCGTATCGCATACGCGGTCACTTCGGCCACGTTATGCAACGACAGTTTCGTCATCAGATTCTGACGATGCTTGCGTACCGTCAGCACGCTCAGATTCAGCCGGGTGGCAATCTCCTTGCTGGAGTGGCCGTTGGCGATCAGCACGAGGATTTCCTTCTCCCGTGCGGTGACCGGCGGCGCGGCATCGCCGCGCGCGTTCTCCAGCACATGGGCGAGCGCGTCGCTGATATAGCGGATACCCGACAGCACCAGGGAAATCGCATGCAGCAGTTCGTCGCCGTCTTCGTGCTTGAGCATGTACCCGTCGACGCCGATCGCCACAGCCGCGCGGACCGTGACGGGGTTCTGATTGCCCGTGACCACCAGGATCCGGGTCTGCGGCGATTGCGTCTTGATTTGCTTCGCCAGTTCGATGCCGGGATAGCCGGGCAGATCCAGATCCAGCAGCAGTAGATCCGCCTGCGTATCGCGCACCAGTCGAGCGGCGATCTGCCCGTCTCCGGTTTCCCCCACGACCTGCCAGTTGGCGCGCGTTTTCAGCAACAACTTCAACCCGTCGCGAATAATGGCGTGGTCTTCGGCAAGCACGATTTTTTTCATTTTTCTTTCGCCTTCTCTTGGATCACCCGGAAGTGCATTCCTTTGCGACAATACGACGCGATCGCCGTTGCTGGCGCGTCTCGCGGCGGACCAGATCGACACCAGACCAGTTTAACGCCGGATCCGCTACGCGACTTTGAAATGGCAAAAAGGATAGCGCAAGAATATCGTGCCAACGTGCGCCTCGAACTGGTCAATACGCTGTACCGCCAGTCGCCGCCCATCCTGTTCGGCAACCTCGCCGTGGTCAGCCTGACGACCTTTCTGCTGTGGAACGAGGTGTCGCGACGCACGCTGCTCGGATGGGCCGCGGCGATCTGCGTGCTGACCGCGATCCGCGCCGTGATGGTATGGCGCGATCGTTGCGCTGGCGAGCATCCCGTCGAGACGGCCACCGGCCGCGCCCGCCGATACGTGTTGTTCGCGGGTTTGTCCGGCTGCCTGTGGGGCGCCATGGGCGTCCTGTTTTTCTCGCCGCACAACACGATCGTGACGGCCTTGATCTGCATCGTGCTGGCCGGCATGACCGGCGGCTCGGTGGCGTCGCTCTCGTCGTGGTGGCCGACCTACGTTGCTTACGCATTGCCGACCGTGCTGCCGTTCGCGATTCGCTCTTTCGAGTATGGCAATGCGCTGTTTTCGGTGCTCGGATTGCTGTCGCTGTTCCTGCTCGCGGTCAATCTCGCGTTTAGCCGGACGCTGCAGCGTACCGTGCGGGACGCGGTCTCGCTGCGCTTCGAGAACGTCGACCTGATCCGCCAGCTGACCGCGGAGAAGGAGCGCGCCGAACTCGCCAATCGAAGCAAGTCGCAATTCCTGGCCGCCGCCAGCCATGACCTGCGTCAGCCGACGCATGCGCTGGGCCTCTACATCGCGACGCTGCGCGCGATGGCCCGGGCGCCGACCGTCGAGGGAAGCGCGCTCGACGATATTGCCGAACGGCTTCGGACCGCGTTGAAAGGCATGTCGCAATTGCTGAACGTATTGCTGGACATTTCCCGGCTCGACGCGGGCGTGATCGATGCCGAGCCGCGCCGCTTTCCGTTGCAGCAGGAACTCGATGCACTGGACAATCAGTTTCGTCAGGCCGCGTTGGCGAAAGGATTGACGCTCAGGATCCGGCCGACCCCGATCTGGCTGGAAACCGACGCGGTGCTGCTGCACACCATCCTGTCGAACGTGTTGTCGAACGCGGTGCGCTATACGTTGAGCGGCGGGATCCTGGTGGCTTGCCGCCCGCGCGGCACCGACGTCGAAATCCAGGTCTTCGACACCGGCATCGGCATCGAAGCCGATCAGTTGCCGAACATTTTTCGGGAGTTCTACCAGATCGGCAATGCGGCGCGCGACCGGGAACAGGGGCTGGGCCTCGGGCTGGCCATCGTGCAGCGCACGGCGGTGCTGATCGGGGCCAGCGTGCAGGTGCGCTCCGTAGCGGGGCGCGGCTCGCTGTTCTCCGTGCGGCTCGCTGCGATCCGGCATGCGCAGTCGCGCGACGCCGCGATGAATCAGCGGAGCAGGGGCCCGGAATCCGGGCACGGGCGAACGCGGAAAACCTTTCTTGTCGTCGACGACGATCGTGACGTGCTGGCCGGCATGCAGACCCTGCTTCAAACCTGGGGGCACACCGTGGTCGCCGCGCAATCGCTGGAGCGCGCAATCGAGCTGGCCGCATCCCGTCGCGCCGAGCTGGACATGATCGTGACCGATTTCAGGCTGGCGGGTCACGTGACCGGCGCGGATGTGGTCCACGCGGTGTTTCGGGTCATCGAACGCGAGATTCCGGCCATCATCATTACCGGCGATACGTCGCCCGAGGGCATCCATGCTGCTTCGGCGAGCGGCTTCAGCGTGATGCACAAGCCGCTCGATCCGCAGGAAATGCAGGCGTTGATCGACGCATCGGCCTGACGGCCTCGTTCCCGCTCGCGCCGGTACATCGGCGTGAAGCATTCGACGCGTCAGCCTGCGCGGCGAATACTGCATATGCGGTATTTACCCAAACGAATCGCGTGCAGTACCTTCGCACCTGCTGGCAATCGTAAAAAAACAGTAGCGCGGGGTATCGAAGAAAGCCTGGATAGCCGGGGAGACCAACCCGTCGTTCGGGCCGGCGTGCAGTTGGCCGGCCCGATCGCGGCGGCGGCAGTGCCGCATGTCCGATCGAATCGGCACGTCGCCGGCGCGGCCCGATGCGGCGGAAGAGCCGGGCAGACCGGACGCGGCCGATTTTTCCAGGCGCCGTACTTTCGGAAAGCATCGCGACAGGGTGCCGTGCCTGCACCCTGGATCGCGTTCACCTTGCGCATGAGCCGACCGGCGGATCGCGGTCGAATCCTTGAACGGCAATGACTTTGGCGTCATCGCCCGCCCGCCTGGAGCGCAACGGTTATGCAAAATCTGCCCAATATCATGGTGGCCGCGTTGCCGGCCTTCGCGGTGCTGATCGCGGTGGAAGTCGTGCTCGCCGCGGTGCTCGGAAGGCGGCTGTACCGGACCCGCGATACGCTGGCGAATATCGCGCTTGCAGCAGGCGCGTTCGTCGCCAGCGTCCTGACCGGCGGGCTGGTGCTGACGGTGCTGAGCTGGGTGTACGCGCACCGGCTTTTCACGATCCCGATGAACGTATGGTGGGCGTGGGTGCTGTGCTTCTTCGCGGACGATTTCAGCTACTACTGGTTCCATCGACTGAGTCACGAGGTGCGCTGGTTCTGGGCGTCGCATTCGGTTCACCATTCGTCGGAACAATACAACCTGTCGGTGTCGCTGCGCCAGACATGGACGGGCACGATCAGCGGATCGTTCCTGTTCTGGGCGTGGATGCCGTTGCTCGGGTTCCATCCGAAGATGATCCTGTTCATGCAGTCGGTGAGCCTGATCTATCAGTTCTGGATTCACACGGAAGCGATCGGCAAGATGCCGCGCTGGTTCGAGGCGCTGCTGAACACGCCGTCGCAGCATCGCGTCCATCACGGCAGCGATTTCGACTATCTGGATACGAACTACGCCGGCACCACGATGATCTGGGACCGGCTGTTCGGGTCGTACACGCCGGAGCGCTTCACGCCGCACTACGGCTTGACGTCGAGCATCGGCACCGACAATCCGTTCAGGATCGCGTTCTACGAGTGGGGCAACATTGCGCGCGATCTCGCGAAGGCCGGGAACCTGCACACCGCGATCCAGTACCTGATCCGGCCGCCGGGCTGGAGCCCGGACGGCAGTTCCCTGACGACGCGTGACGCGCGGCGCGCGACGCAGCAGGTTTCCTGAGCAACGGATACGCCGGCGCACTGCGCTGCGCTGCCCGGCGCCATGTCGTGCTCGCGCGGGAATTGCCGGGAATGGCGGTTCGGGATACCGGATGACATCGGAGTGACAACAAGGAAAACACCTATGGCGAACCCACGCGACCCGCATGATCCGCATTCAGGCGCCGTCCCGGCCAGCGCCGGCCGCCGGCAATTTCTCGGGTATGCCGGTGCGGGATTGTTATCCGCGGTGCTGCCGGGTTGCGGCGGTGCGGACAGCATTCAGCAGCAGCCGACGTATGGCGCAACCATCGCCGCGGGGCGACACACTATTCAGGCCGCGCTCGACGCGGACCGACAGAACCTCGCCAGCATCTCGGTTGCATTGCTGAAGGGCAACCAGGTGGTGTGGGCAGAGGCGTTCGGGAATGCGGTGGTCAGCCCGGCCGCCGCCGCGACGCAGGCGACGCGCTACAACATCGGCTCGGTCACCAAGGTCATCGCGGCACTGGCCGGCGTGATCCTGCAGGATCGCGGGCTGATCGACCTGGACGCGCCGATCGTGCGCTACGTGCCGTCGTTCTCGATGCTGTCGCCGCAGTACGCGCAGATCACCTCGCGTCATCTGCTGTCGCATTCGTCGGGGCTGCCCGGTCAGAATGTCAGCAACATGTTTGCGTATGTCCCGATTCCGGGCTATGCGGAGGTGGCGCAGCAGGTGCTCGCCAACGAACACCTGAATCATCCGCCGGGCCAGTTCGCGGTCTACTGCAACGACGGCTTCACGATATTCGAACGGGTGGTCGCGGCCGTCACCGGTCAAAGCTTTACGGAATTCGTTCAGCGCAATATCCTCGCGCCGCTGAACATGACGAATTCCGGCTTTCTGACCAGCGTGCCGACCCGCGGCGAATTCGCGCTGGCATACGCGAACGGGATCCAGTACGGGCAGGAATTCTCGAATCCTTACGCGACGGGTGGCCTGTCGACGACGCCGCTCGACATGATGAACCTCGCGCAGCTGTTCATCGGCAACGGCATGTTCCAGGGGCAGCGAATTGCGTCGGCGGCGGGGATTGCCGACATGCTGACGGACCAGACCGACCGGTGGCAGATCAAGTCGACCCGGCTCGGCTATTCGTACGCATTCGGTCTCGGCTGGGACGACGTCGACGATCCGGTGCTGCGCGCCGCCGGCGCCGCGGCGGCGTACAAGAGCGGCGGCACGCAGTTCTTTTCCAGCCATTTCTACGTGCTGCCGGCCGCGCGGATGGCGTTGATGATCACGGGCAGCATGGGCTACGACGCGGGCAGCATCGCGCCGTCGATCCTGCTGCAGGCGTTGCAGGAAGACGGCGGCATCGCCGCCGCGCCCGCGCGGGTGAATACCGTTGCGCCGCCGGCGGCGGCGTCGCCGGACGTTTCCGCGGTCAACGGCATTTACGGCAACGAGTCGACGCCGGTGCAAGTCGCCGTGAACGCGGACGGCAGTCTGGCGTTGACGAAATGGAGCGGCACGGCGTGGGCGGCGCTCAGCCCCGGCGGCGCGCCATACCGGTATCGCAGCGACGGCTGGTGGTGGAGCGACGGCGATACCTCGTCGTACCGGTTCGATATCCTGCCGGGTACGGACGACGCGGGCAATGCGGTGAGCAATCGGTATCTGACCAAGCGTGTCGTCGACAGCTCGGGCTACGTGTTCCGCGTCGCGCCGTATGCGCAGCAGTTGCCGGAACGGTCGGCGCTCGATGCCGCGTGGCAGGCGCGCGTGAATTCGTCGTGGAACGTGATCAACGAGTCGGTGCAGTCGGTATCGCCGGCCAGCACGCTGCGCGTCTCGCTGGGCAACCTGGACGCATTGCCGGGCTATGTGCTGTTCGGTTACAGCACCAATGGCGGGGCCCACACGAGCTACCAGTTGTTGAAGCCGCTGGCCGACGATCGCTGCGGCATGTCCGTCACGGTGCCGGTCATGCTTGGTCGCGATCTGTTCGAAATCAGCATGACGACCGTGAACGGCGTCGAGACGATGGCGGCTTCCGGATGGCTGTGCCAGCGGGCGTGAGCATCAAGGCGAAGGGTTCGAGGATTGACAAGCATCGCAGCGTCGGCGATGCGGGGCCGGCGGGGCGCCGGTTCCGCGGCACGCCGACTGGTGCGACCCGAGGCCCGGCAGCTATCGTCGCCGCAGTCCGCGTCTGCAGCCGGACTCGATGCGGTGTGGCGCGCGCGTCTGGGCACGCAATGGGTTGCCACGAGCGAAGCGGCCAATAACGAGTTACTGGTACTCAAGGATGGAATCTTGAAAATGTCATTTGGATAACTGAGTGAACTGCCGGGCTACGTTTTATCCTCCGCCGACGGGGATTTTCAGTTGCTGGTGCCGCTCGCGGACGATCGCGGCGGAATGTCGGTGAAGGTGCCGGTTTTTGCCGGCATGGCTCTCGACCAGACGCAGATCGTCGGCGTGAAGATCAATCCGCCGTCCGACTATACGTGGGGGCGCGGGTGGGATACCGGCGCGGAAAGGGCGCTTCACGGCGTGGGCGTCGCCGCGTGGCAGAAGAACGGCGACACCTCCTCCTCGAGCACGCTGTTCGTATTGCCCGACGCACGGATGGCGCTGATGATCTCGGGCTACGCTGGATTCACGCCGGCGGCGCTCGCCGAGGACATCCTGCTGCGCGCGCTGGTCGAAGACGGCACGATTGCCGCACTGCCCGCGCAGGTCGGCACCACGCAGGCCGTACCGGCCGCGGCGCCTGCAATGGCTGGGGCGGCCGGCTCTACGCCAGTTGCGATACGGTCTTGCAGGTGGGCCTCGACGCGAACACGCTCACGCTGGACGTCTGGACGGACACCGGCCGGGTGCCGCATGCCAACAGCCCGTTCCGGTACGGCAGCGACGGCTGGTGGTGGAGCGTGAGCGGCAGCGGGCCAAACTTCGGTTTCGCCGTCGTGGCTGACCCGGATGTTGCGGGTAACAGCTACCGCTACCTGATGGTGCGTATGACCGAAAATGCCGGTTATGACTATCTGACGGCGCCTGTCTTTCAGCAGCTCGCCACCAACCTGCCCGCACTCGATGCGACCTGGAAGGCGCGCATGAGCAAGCCATGGCAGGTGAGCAACGAGTCGCCCGCCACGATTCGCTATTTGACGCATGCGGGTGTGCTGCAGGCCAGCCTGGGTGAGTTGACGAACGCGTCGGGCTACATCCTGATGCGCAACTGCGACGATAGCGGCAAGCCCACCTGGCAGATGCTGCTGCCGCTGGCCGACGACCGGGCCGGGATGGCCGTCAAGATTCCGGGCGTGAATGGTCGCGATCTGTGGGAGGCCGTCTTTACGACCGTGAACAATACGCCCACGATGACGATCGGCGGCGTGACCTACACGCCGGCAAGTTGATCGACCCGAATGCGAACGCGTGATCGGCGAACAGCGTCGGTGTCGACGCGAAATGTTCGACGAACACGAGCGCGCCCCGGCGAACCGTTGCCGCAGGGATCCCCGCCCCTGAACTACCGCATTCGCAGTATTTTCGCCCCCTGACCCGGCAGGTAAGATAAGACGAAGCGTGCCGGTGTGCCGACCGGTTCGTCAACGATGCGTTCGGCCGGGGAAAGGTATCCGGCATCGTTCCGCGGGAGCCGGGCGTTCGACAACTCGCCAGGTGCCGAACGCCCCGCCGATGACGAGAGTCAGGGATGGCCGTGCCTGTTGCGCGCGACGCAGCCGCAGCATACGGGGTAGTTCGATGGCATCGGAAGCGAAGAAGAACGAGCCTGCAATCGACATGCAATCCACTTTCGCGCGACTTTCGATGGACGACCTGCCTGCATCGCCGCGCAAGGATTGTTCGATGACCCATGCGTTCAAGGCGGTCGACGCGCGCGTCCCGTCGGACGATCGCTACCGGCGCCGCGCCGTCTTCTCCTGTCCGCGGGCCGAGTTCGTGTGTAGCCAGCACGCTGCTGTCGGGGCTGCAACCACGCGGAGCCGTTTGCGCATGGGTCCGCTGACCGATGCGCGGCTCGCCGTCGCCCGGCACTATATCGAGAACAACCTGCACCGGCACGACCTGACGCCCGTCGAGATCGCCAGGGCACTCAACTGCTCGCGCGCGCAGCTCTACCGTCTGTTCGGCGAACACTCGATGAGTGTCGGGGAAACCATCAAGGAAGCGCGGCTCGCGCGAAGCCTGCGATATCTTCAAGCGGGCAATCCGTAGCTCGGCATCGGGGAGATCGCGGACATGTGCGGCTTCTCCGACCAGTGGGCATTCGGCACGCAGTTCAGGCAACGCTTCGCGTTCACACCGAGCGAGGCGCGTCACGCATCGGCCGGCGATGCAGTGGCGGCATAGCGCAAACGACGCGAAACAGGGAGCCTGCGCACTCCCCACCCGCAGCCGCTTATCCGCGCGCCTGGCGAAGCGCGCGGCCCATCTCCGCGATCGGCATCGACGCAATCGAGTTCAGCAGGCGCATTTCCCCGGCATCAGGGCGGGCGATCTCGCGCACTTCATCGAGCGTCTGAACGACGTTGCGATCGAGCGGTTCGAGAAAGCGCCGAAGTTCGTTTTCGGCCGCCTTGTCCTTGAGCCCGAGCGCGTTGCCGAACGCGATCAGCGCGCCCAAGTCGATGTCGGAGAATCGCGTCGCGGTGCCGAGCGGCATCGTCAGTTCGCAGTGCGGCCAGTGATCGCCGCGATGGTCGGGCCGGTGCGTGGGCGTGTGATAGACGACCGTGCTGACGATGTCGTAGAACGGCGCAAGCCGGTAGCCGCGCGCGTCGACGAAGAACGACAGGTTTTTCAGGTGCGCGTCGCCATTGCCGACCACCACGTTGAAGATCGTCCAGCGGAACACCGACAGGCGCGCGAGTGCGCGCGTGCTGGTCTGCCCGATCGCGCGGCCGAGCGCCTCCGCGTTCGCGCGCTGGTACTTGAAGCCGCGATCGTAGTTCAGCAACTGCATCGCATCGATCGTGTGCAGGCGTCCGGCCGGCTCCGACGCGGTGTCGCGGTCGAAGCGGTCGATCACGTAGCATGCGGACGGCGCGCGAAGAAAATGCACATCCGGAACGTCGAGGCCCATCCGCTTCGCGAGCTTCATGCAGAAGAATTCGTTGATCGCCGAATGCGGGTAGCCGGCGGCGCGCATGTCCGGCTTCAGCAGATGCATCGACGGCTCGCTGCCGACCGGTTCGAACAGCGCGTAGTTCGGCGCGTCGCCGCGCAGGATCAGCAGCAGCTTCTGCTGCGCGCCGGCGGCCGACATGCGCTTGGGCGCGGTGGCCGTCAGCGCGCGCTCGGGCATCGCCTGGATGCGGCGCTCGAGTTCGTCGAGCCCAAGCGGCTGCATGCTGCCGGCCGCCTCCTGCTCGCCTTCGGCCAGCAGCGTGAGCGCACCGGCCGATTCGCGCCCGAAGTACGCGAGCAGGCCCCACGCGTCGGCGGCATCGACCTTCGCCTCGCGCGCGAGCGACGTGCGCATGCCTTCTTCGGGCAGCAGGTTGTCGAAGAACCACTGGACCGGGCGATCGGTGGAGCTGTCGGTGAAGGTGTCGGCGCGCAGCGCGAATGCGGGCGACAGCGGGTACGCGCGTGGTGAGGCGAGCCACGCCGCGTCGTACGTGAACGACCAGACGCCTTTGTCGTCGGTCAGCCTGCCCATGCGCAGCCCGTTCGCGGACGCGATCAGCGTTCTAGCGGCCATGGCTGCTCCTGCGGCGTTGAGCGGCCTTGAGCGCGTTTTCCGCCGAAATCTCGATCGACGTCTGCGCGAGCAGGCTCACGCCCAGTTCGCCGAGCAGCAGCAGCACCTTGCCGATTTGCGCGGTCGGCTTCCCGGCTTCCACCTGGCTGATGAATTTCGGCGAGAGCCCCGTGGCGTTCGCGAGTTCGTCCCGCGTGAACCCCTGCTGGAGCCGCGCTGCGCGAATGAGGTTGGCAAGTGCGCCGATCGTGTTGACGGACCGGGTCTCCGGCATGACGTTCTCCGTGCTTCGTATCTGAGCGGGAACAGTATTGCACAATTCGTGGGTTGGGGCACTAGTTCGTATCCGTTCGGAAACGGAAATGCCCCGCAGGTGGTTGGGCAATCGTTTCGTTCCCGATCGGGAACCGGGCGGAATGGGACCGTGGGCAACGGCATTTCCGTATCCGGGCGGATACGTGATCGGTGCACGGGACGAAGCCGGCCGGCCGCGCGTCAACGCCGCTGTGCCGCGGGCGGCGGCGCGCGTCGACATCGTTAGAATGACCGCGGTACATCCGTCCATTCCGTGATCCGTCGCCCGCCCGACATGAACCCATGACCGTACAAGAACTCGAAAAACTGATGCGAAGCCTGTTCGACGACGACAGTCTCGAAATCTTCGTCGACACCGGCTACAGCCTCTCTTTCGTCGTGCCCGGCAAGGTCAGGGACGTCAAGGCCGCGCTGCTGGCCCGCACGGATCCGGCCGGATGGGACGGCGAAGCGGTGCACTGGTTCTACCGGTGCGACGACGAGGATTGGGCGCTGTATCTGCGCTCGATCCCGCATGCGGTGTTGTGCATCGCGATCGTGCAGTCGTTGCATTCGCTCCACATTCAGCAGCATCTGGACGCATCGGCGGTCACGCCGGAGCAGCAGGCGATCTACGACGCCGACGAAGCGCAGCGCCGGCAGGAGGCCGACGCGCGGCAGCGGCGCGACACGCGGACCGAGCCGCTTGCGCCGCTCGGCGGGCCGTTCCATAGCGATGGCGAACGCGTATGGGCCCGCATCGGCAGCGGGCATCGGTATCGTGCGCTCAACAATTTCGATCTCGCCAGCTTTCGGCATCTGGTCGACAACTTTGCCGTCGATGCGTCGGGGCTGCGCTACTACGCGACCGGCGCCGCATTGAGCTACGACTACGAAGGCGAAGGGCTGATCGCCGATGGCGACGCCGCGACGCTGGAAGCCCTCGGCGGCGACTGGTATCGCGATGCGCGGCAGGCCTACTATTTCGGCCCCGATATCTACGACCGCGGCGAATGGCACCTGACCGTGGTCAAGGCCGACGTCGCCAGCCTGACGCATATCGGCGGCGCGTATGCGCGGGATGCGAAGCACCTGTTCTGCGCCGGCGTGCGCAAGCGCGGCATCGACGATCCGGCCGGCGTGGTCAGCCTCGGTTACCGGTATGCGCGGCTCGGCGCGCAGATTCTTCACGACGGCAAGATCGTGACCAAGCCGGGGCGCATCGACGTCGAGACCGCGCGTGCGGTCTTCCACGACGTGCTGGTCGACGGTGACGGCCACGTGCTGTGGGGGCAGAACTACCGCAAGCCGTTGCCGGGGATCGACGCGAAAAGCCTGCGTTTCCTGACGCGCTTTTTTGCGGTCGACGACCATCGCGTCTACTACCGGACCAACACGAACCTGGCTGTTTGCGAAGGCGTCGACCGCGCGAGCGTGGAGGTCGTGTCGTCGATGAGCATTCGCGATCGGGACGGCTTGATCGACATCCGGTATCCGGAAGGCGTCGTGCGCGTACCCGCCCCGTCGACGGCTTCGTGATGGTCACGATCGGCCGGTTTCGCGCGCGACGCAACCGCCCGTTGCCGCGCGTATGCCCGAGCAGCGATCTTTATGACCGCAGCAGATAAACGTATCCGAATCGCTTCGTTGACGCAGTCCGGCACGCACTCGTAGATTCGCGTTTTGACCGAATCAGGGGCCGTGCCGTGACGACTACCGCCATCCGCGACGCTGCATCGCTTTCCGCCGGGCAGCCGCCCGCATCGCGGCCGGGCAGTGCGGTGCAACGCTTCGACATCGTTCCGTTCGACGCACCGCTCGGCGCGGAAGTCGTCGGCATCGACCTGTCGAAACCGCTGGACGCCAGCGACTTCGCGCGCATCCATCGCGCGCATCTCGACCATCACGTGCTGGTGTTTCGCGACCAGCGCATCACGCCGGACGAGCACATCGCATTCAGCCGCCGCTTCGGCCCGCTGCAGATCCACGTGCTGCACCAGTTCGCACTCGCCGGGCATCCGGAGGTGCTGATCGTGTCGAACATCGTCGAGGACGGCAAGCCGATCGGGCTCGGCGACGCGGGCCATTTCTGGCACTCGGACCTGTCGTACAAGGAGAAGCCGAGCCTCGGTTCGCTGCTGCACGCGCAGGAATTGCCGGCGGAGGGCGGCGACACGCTGTTCGCGAACATGCATCTCGCGTGGGACACGCTGCCGGCGCACCTGCGCCGCGCGGTCGACGGGCGGCGCGCCGAGCATACGTATCTCGCGCGCTATGCGGAGCTGCAGGCGCGCAGCCCGTGGCGGCCCAACCTGTCGCCCGAGCAGATCGCGCAGGTCGATGCGGTCGTCCAGCCGGTCGTGCGCACGCATCCGGAGACGGGCCGCAAGGCGCTGTTCGTCAGCGAGCATTTCACGACACGCATCGTCGGCTTGCCCGACGACGAAAGCCGCGCACTGCTCGACGAACTGTTCGCGCACAGCGTGCGCGCCGAACACCTGTACCGGCACGTGTGGCGCGAACACGATCTCGTGTTCTGGGACAACCGTTCGCTGATGCATCTCGCCGCCGGCACGCCCGACCATCTGCGCCGCAAGCTGTACCGCACGACGATCGAGGGCGACGCGCCTTTCTGAGCCGCGTGCCGCGTCATTCTTCCACCCCGTCCTGACCGGAGTTCCGATGTCGTTTTCGTTTTTGCCGGCGCGCCGCGCGCTGGCGGCCACGCTCACCGCCGCGCTCGCGTTCGCGGGCGCGCTCGCACCGCATGCCGCGCACGCGGAAGGCCGCATCCGCATCGCCGAGCAGTTCGGCGTCGTCTACCTGATGCTGAACGTCGCGCGCGACCAGCAACTGATCGAAAAGGAAGGGCGCAAGGCCGGCATCGACATCAAGGTCGACTGGGTGCGGCTGTCGGGCGGCGCGGCCGTGAACGACGCGCTGCTGTCCGGCGCGGTCGATATCGCGGGCGCGGGCGTCGGGCCGCTGCTGACCGTCTGGGACCGCACGCGCGGCCGGCAGAACGTGAAGGGTGTCGCGTCGCTCGGCAATTTCCCGTACTACCTCGTCAGCAGCAATCCGAACGTGAAGACGATCGCCGACCTCGGCGCGAAGGACCGCATCGCGGTGCCGGCGGTCGGCGTGTCGGTGCAGTCGCGCGTGCTGCAGTACGCGGCCGCGAAGCAGTGGGGCGACAAGCAGTTCGACAAGCTCGACGCGCTCACGCAGGCGATTCCGCACCCCGATGCGACGGCCGCGATCCTGGCGAACAGCAGCGTGATCACCGGCCACTTCGGCAATCCGCCGTTCCAGGAGCAGGAACTCGCCGGCAACCCGAACGCGCATATCGTGCTGAATTCGTACGACGTGCTCGGCGGCCCGAGCTCGGCGACCGTGCTGTACGCAACCGAGAAATTCCGCAACGACAACCCGAAGACCTATCGCGCGTTCGTCGCCGCACTGGCCGACGCCGCGCGGCAGATTGCGGCCGACCCCGAGCGCGCGGCCGATACCTATATCCGCGTGAACGCATCGAAGATCGATCGTGCGCTGCTGTTGAAGATCCTCCGCAATCCGCAGGTGCAGTTCAAGACCGCGCCGCAGAACACGCTTCCGCTCGCGCAGTTCATGCACCGCACCGGCGCGATCCGCAACGAGCCGACGTCGTGGCGCGACTACTTCTTCGACGACCCGGCGACCGCCGGCGGCAGTTGAGCAGCGCTGCCGCTTCGACGCCGCGATCGACGCTTATGCGTCGGCGCGGTTTCGATATGCGCAATCGTTGGTTGGTCCGCGCGAGGCCCGGCCGTATGTTGACGCTTTACCCGCAAGAGATTCGATCGTGAACGCCACCTCCCCCCGAACCTGGCTGCCGCCGTTTGCGGCGCGCGGCGATGCGACGCCCGCCGCCCAGGCCGCGCCCGACGCGCGCGCCGCGATCCGGCCCGCGCAGGCCGGCGCGCACAGCGAACGCCTGCTCGCCATCGACCGCGTGAATCTCGAATACCGGAGCGGCGCGCGGATCGTTCGCGCGACGCATCAGGTGAGCTTCGACGTGTACGGCAGCGACCGCTTCGTGCTGCTCGGCCCGTCGGGTTGCGGGAAGTCGACGCTGCTGAAGGCGATTGCCGGCTTCATCGAGCCCGTGTCGGGTTCGATCGCGCTCGACGGCCAGCCCGTGCGCGGGCCGGGGCCCGACCGCATCGTGGTGTTCCAGGAATTCGACCAGTTGCCGCCGTGGCAGACGGTCGTCGAGAACGTCGCGTTTCCATTGCGAGCCGCTGCGAAGCTGTCGCGTGCCGATGCACGCGAACGCGCGCTGCACTATCTCGACAAGGTCGGGCTTGGCGCGTTCGCGGACGCGTATCCGCACACGCTGTCGGGCGGCATGAAGCAGCGCGTCGCGATCGCGCGTGCACTCGCGATGCAGCCGCGCGTGCTGCTGATGGACGAACCGTTCGCCGCGCTCGACGCGCTCACGCGCCGCAAGATGCAGGAGGAACTGCTGCGGCTGTGGGACGAGTTTCGCTTCACGCTGCTGTTCGTCACGCATTCGATCGAGGAAGCGCTCGTCGTCGGCAACCGGATCCTGCTGCTGTCGCCGCATCCGGGCCGCGTGCGCGCGGAACTCAACAGTCACGAGCATTCGCTCGACAGCGTCGACACCGGCGACTTCCGCGACAACGTCGCGCGGATCCATCGCCTGCTGTTCGATACCGATGTCACGAACGCGCCGACGACGGAGGAAGCCGCATCATGAGCACGATCGATCCGGCCCTGCCGCCGCTGCCGCCCGTGCGTGCCGAATACGAACGCGCGCTCGACACGCTGCCCGACGCCGAACGCGCGGCGCCGGTCCCGCTGTTGCGCCGCATCGTCGGCGCCGGCTGGTTTCGTCGCGGCGTCATCGCGCTCGTGCTGATCGCCGCGTGGGAGATCGTCGCGCGCATCGTCGCGAACGACCTGCTCGTGCCGACCTTCGGCGCGACGCTGGCCGCGTTCGTGCAGGGTATCGAATCGGGCGAACTGCTCGTGAAGACGGGCATCTCGATGTCGGTGCTGCTGCGCGGCTACGCGCTGGGCGTGTTCTTCGCGTTCGTGCTGACGTCGCTCGCGGTATCGACGCGCATCGGCCGCGACCTGCTGACGATGCTCACGTCGATGTTCAATCCGCTGCCGTCGATCGCGTTGCTGCCGATTGCGCTGCTGTGGTTCGGGCTCGGCACCGGCAGCCTGCTGTTCGTGCTCGTGCACGCGGTGTTGTGGCCGCTCGCGCTCAGCATGTACACGGGTTTCGCCGGCGTGCCGGCCACGCTGAAGATGGCCGGACGCAACTACGGCCTCACGGGCCTGCGCCAGATCGCGCTGATCCTCGTGCCGGCCGCGCTGCCGTCGATCCTGGCGGGCCTGCGTGTCGGCTGGGCGTTTGCGTGGCGCACGCTGATCGCGGCCGAACTCGTGTTCGGCGCGAGCGCGGGGCAGGGCGGGCTCGGCTGGTACATCTTCCAGAACCGCAACGAGTTGTATACCGACCGCGTGTTCGCGGGCCTCGCGGCCGTCATCGTGATCGGCCTGCTCGTCGAGAACCTCGTATTCGACTCACTCGAACGCGCGACCGTGCGGCGCTGGGGTATCCCGCACTGACGCGATGGCGCGCGGCCATTCCCGGCGCTCGCATAACAAAAGCTGAAATCGGTTTTTCGCGCGCGGCGGGTGCGTCCCTATACTTTGCGGTGCCGTACGTGCGCCGTGTCGCGAATGCCGCGATCGCGCCACGCAGCGACGCTCCCGATCTTCTCGTATAAGGAACCGCCGAATGACCGCCCGTGATGCCGTCGATCCGCGCGACGCGTTGCGCGACGCGCTCGCCGCGCTGCCCGATCTCGCGAACGCGATCGGGCAGGATGCCGCGCAACGCGAGGCGCGTCGCGAGCTGCCGTTCGAGGGCTTCGCGATCTTCCGGCGTTCGGCGCTGGGTGTGCTGCGGATTCCGGTCGCGTGCGGCGGCCTGGGCGGCACGCTGGTCGATCTGTTCGACACGATCGCGACGCTGGCCGCCGCCGATTCGAATCTCGCGCACGCGCTGCGCATCCACTACGACATGACCGAGACGCTGCGGCTGTCGCCGCGCACGCCGTTCAACGACGTGCAGCTCGAACGCGCGCTGGCCGGCGCGATCTTCGGCGGCGCGTCGACCGAGCGCGGCACGTCGCGGCCGGGCGAAAACACGACCGTGTTGCGCCGGGATGGCGATCATCATCGCGTGACGGGCCGCAAATACTATTCGACGGGCACCGCGTTTGCCGATTTCGCGCGCATCAACGTGGAGAACGAGCAGGGCGATGCGCTCGCCGTGATCATTCCGGTCGCACGCGACGGCATGCAGGTGCTCGACGACTGGGACGGGATGGGACAGCGCATGACCGCAAGCGGAAGCCTGCTGCTCGACGACGTGCAGGTGTTCGCGGACGAAGTGGCCGCGCGCGACGGCTCGTCGCTCGTCGGCCGCCATTGCGGCGCGCTGCGGCAGCTGCATCTCGTCGCGACGGGGGCGGGCATCGTGCGCAACGTGGTCGCCGATGCGCGCCGCTACGTGCTCGCGCATAGCCGCCCCGCGCTGCACAGCCCGGCACCGACCGCGCGCGACGATCATTTCATCCAGCAGATCGTCGGCGAACTGTCCGCACACAGTCACGCGATCGACGCGCTCGTGCGCGAAAACGCGCGGGCGCTCGACCGCTCCGCCGACGCGATCGAGACCGGCGACGCCGATGCGCACGCGCTCGTGCTCGACAGCGCGCTCGCGACCGCGCGCACGCAGTTGATCGTCAGCAAGCTCGCGCTGCATGCGGCCGAGCGGCTGTTCGAAGTCGGCGGCGCGTCGGCGACGGCGCGCGAACACAACCTCGACCGGCACTGGCGCAACCTGCGCACGATCTTCAGTCACAACCCGTTGCTGCACAAGACGCGCGTGATCGGCGACTACGAGTTGAACGGCGTGACGACGCACCTGACCGAAGGGCGTGTGTTCTGACTACGGTAGCCAACGACTGCAACGTGACGGCACCGCCGTTGCCCGAGCTGCGCCGCCGCGGGCTGTTTCGCAGCGACTATGCGGGCCGCACGCTGCGCGATCATCTCGGGTTGCAGCGGCCGGTGCGTCGCGCCGCCGCGGCGCATGAGGCATCGGCCGCCTGACGTCAGCGCCGCAAGCCGGCGTCGCGCAGCAGCGGCAGTACGCGCTCGCCGAAGAAGTCGAGGTCGGGCTTGAAATCGTAGAAGCTCAACTGGATGCCGTCGATACCCGCGCGGTGCAGTCGCACGATGGTGTCGGCGACTTCGTCTGGCGAGCCCGTGATCGAGATATTGCCGCCGATCGCGCGCGCTGCGGCCTGCGAACGCTGCTCGAAGCCGCCGCGCCACGCATGGGCGTCGCTGTCGAAGCGGTGGAAGCTGCCTTCGTCCGCGTGTGCGACGATCGCGTCGCGGTAGGCACGCGCTTCTGCGCTGGTCTCACGGCAGATCACGAGCGGATTGAGCAGCGTTCGGATCGTCCGGCCGCGTGCCGCGGCGGCCGCCTTCACGCGTGCGGTATGTGCGGGCAGTGCGTCGAGCGCGAGGTCGACGTCGGGGCCGGCCGGGCTCGTGACGAACACGATGTCCGAATAGCGCGCCGCGAAATCGATGCCCGCGTCGGAGCCGGTCGCATTGATCAGCAGCGGGCGGCCGTAGTGCGGCTTCGGCGTCACGAATGCGCCGCCCAGGCGCCAGCTCGACAGCGCGGGCGCGTAGCTGAAGTTATCCGGTTGCGCCCACAACTGCTGGACCGCATCGAGGAATTCGGCGGCCATCTCGTAGCGCCGGTCGTGTTCGATCCGGTTCCAGCCGAACATCTCGTGCTCGATCGCGCGGTGGCCGGTGACGACGTTGATGCCCCAGCGCCCGCGCGAGATGTGATCGAGCGTCGCGGTGAATTTCGCGAAATGCAGCGGATGCCATGGCCCGTAGAGCACATGGCTCGTCGCGACGAGGATGATTCGCTCGGTGCGCGCGGTCAACGCGGCCAGCGTCATGAACGAGTCGAGCGCCTGGCCGTCGAACACACCGCCGTAGCCGCCCTTCGGCAGCCACTGCGACAGCGCGAACACGAGATCGAAACCGAGCGCTTCGGCGCGCGCGACCAGGTCGGCGTTGTAGTCGAACGTCCAGTCGGTCGAGCGCGGCAGTGTCGACGCGCTCCATCCGCCGGCCTGGATCGGCAGGAACAGCCCGAGCATCAGCGGCTGCGCGAGCGCGCGCGACACGGGGCTGTCGGGGAAATCCGCCGGCGAGCGGACGTCGACGAACGGCGACGGCGCGACCGGGGCGGCGAGGGAAGTGGCGCTCATGACGGGTTCCTTGCGGTGTGTGCGTGAGCCGAACAAAAACGTCGAGCACGCGCTGCGGTAGTTCGCGCGGGAACGATTGCGGATTCTCCGGCGAGCGGATCGCGTCGCGTCATAGCCTGCCCGGCCTCGGATCGGGCACGAAACCGTCGCGGTTCGGCATCTTCACGCGCGGCAGCGTGTGCGCGTCGAGCCGCGCGTCATCGGGCACGATGCCGTTCAGGTGCAGGACGTAGGCCGTGACCGCATAGACATCGTCCGCGCTCAGCGATTGCGGCGCGTTGTAAGGCATCGCACGGCGGATGTAGTCGAACAGCGTCGTCGCGTAGGGCCAATAGCTGCCGACCGTCTTTTTCGGCTTCGCACCCGCGAGCGAGCCGATGCCGCCGACCAGCGGATCGCCGACGCCGCCTTCGCCGCCGGCGCCGTGGCACATCGCGCATTTGTCCGCGAACACATGACTGCCGCGCGCGACCGTGCCCGCACCGGGCGGCAGGCCGCTGCCGTCGGGTGCGACGTCGATATCCCATGCGGCGAGCGCCGCGCGGTCGACCGGCTGCCCGAGGCCGAAGCCAGCGCCGAATGCGCTCGACACGACCGCGGACGTGGCGAGCAGGCAGGCGAGCGGCTTACGCATTGCGCACCTCGCCGTCCGCGCCCACACGCCAGTTCTGGATGCCGTTGTAGTGGTACTGTGAATTGAGCCCGCGCGCGGCGACGAGCGCGGCGCGGGTCGGCTGCACGTAGCCCGTGTCGTCGGTCGCGCGGCTTTGCAGGTCGGCCGGCTCGCCATTCCAGATCCAGTCGGCCTCGAAGCGCGTCAAAGCACGATCGCGCACGTCGCCCGCGAGCCGCGCGGGCCGCCAGGTGCGGCCGCCGTCGGTCGATACGTCGACCGCGCGAATCCGGCCGCGGCCCGACCATGCGTAGCCGCCGATCGGGTGATAACCGTGCGCGGCGAGACGGTGGCCGGCCGACGGCCGCGTGATGACTGATTTCGCGTCCATCTCGAATACGAACTGGCGCGCACAGCCGTCGGGCAGCAGGTTCGTGTATTTCGACGTTTCCTCGCGCGTCATCTCCGGCGCGCGAACCAGTTTCAGCCGCCGCAGCCACTTGATGTTCGTGTTGCCCTCGAAACCCGGCACGATCAGCCGCACCGGGTAGCCGTTCTCGGGACGCAGCCGTTCGCCGTTCTGCGCATAGACGACGAGCGCGCGCTCGAGGATCCGGTCGAGCGGCAGGCTGCGCGTCATCGCCGCGCCATCGGCGCCTTCGGCGAGCAGCCAGCGCGCGGACGGGTCGATGCCGGTTTCGTCGAGCAGCGTCGACAGCCTGACGCCGGTCCATTCGCAGCACGACAGCAGCCCGTGCGTGAACTGGATGGGCAGCCCGCTCGGGCCGTTCCATTCGCTGCCGGTGTTGCCCGAGCATTCGAGGAAGTGGATTCGCGATTCGGACGGGAAGTGCAGCAGGTCGTCGATCGTGAACACGCGCGGCTCGCGCACGAGGCCGTGCACGACGACGCGATGGCGCTCCGCGTCGATGTCGGGCACCCCGGCGTGATGACGCTCGTACACGAGGCCGTTCGGCGTGAGGTCGCCGAACAGGTCGGCGAGCGGCGTCATCGACGAGCCGGAGCCGGGCAGCGCAGGCGTGCGGGCGCCGCGGCGGATGACGTCGCGTTCGTGCGGGCCCGGCACGCCGTACGGCGGCGACAGCAGCGGCGCGCCCGGCGCGCGCGTCCACGGCGGTACATCGAGCGGCGAGAGCGGCTGGCTCGCGAGCGCGCCGCCGGCAGGCAGCAGCGCGGCAGCCCATCCGCCGGCGAGCTGGCGCAGCGCCGCGCGCCGGCCGGTGCGCGGCGGGCGGGAAGGGAAACGGGAGTCGGTCATGGTCGAACGCGTATCGCGTGCGGCGGCCGCACGCGGGGAAACGGACATTCTCGGCAACCGCGCGCGACGCGGCAAACAACGATTCCCGCTTTGCTTATCGTGCTTATCGCGCCGCGTCCGTTGCGCGTGCCGTCAGAACTTCACGCGCAGCCCGCTGACGAGCGCGACCTGACGGTTCGTCGACGACGCGCTGCCGATGTTCGAGATCGCCGCGATCTTGCGATAGCCGCCCGATGTCGCCGTGCTCGGATCGCCGGCCGCGAGCTGGTAGATGCCGGACAGGTAGATATCGGTGCGCTTCGACAACGCGTAGTCGAACCCGAGCGTGAACTGGTGCCAGCGCGGCTTCAGCGTCTGGCCGCCGGTGCCCGGCAGGCCGCTCGCGCGCCCGTCGGTGAACGTATAGACGCCGATCAGCGTGGCCGCCGGCGTGATCTGGTAACGCGCGTTCGCGTCGTAGTTGTTGAACTTGCGCGACGAGCCGTCGACATAGTCGAGCTGCGTGTGGCTCCATGCGAAGCCGAGCGTCGCGCGGCCGAGCGCGTAGTTCGCGCCCACGGCGCCGATCTGCTGCTTGAGCACGCCGCCGTTCAGCCCGTAGAAGAACGCGCCGCTGTAGTCGTTGCCGGTGGTCGAGGTCGCGCCGCCCACCGCGCCGCTCGTGTTCGACGTCGCATTCGGATGATTGAGCCGTACGTAACCGCCGCCGACCGACAGCGGGCCGTTCACGTAGTTCGCCGACACGCCCCATGCGTTGTTGTTCGAGAAGCCGGTGCCCGCGCCGCCGTTCGCCTGGTTGCTGAACGCATAGAGCAGGTCGGCCGTGAAGCCGGCGATCGTGTCGCTGCGGAACTTCACCGCGTTGTTCAGCCGGAAGCTCTGGTTCAGGTTGTCGTTGTCGCCGACGTGCGTGGCCGGCGACCAGAAGCCGGACCCCGAGTATTGCGCGACGAGATCGGTGATCGGCTCGTACTGGCGGCCGAACGTCAGCGTCCCGAGGCCCTTCTTGGCCAGGCCCACGTACGCGGAGCGGCCGAACAGGCGGCCGCCCTGGCCGAGCCCGCCATCGCTTGGCCGGAACCCGCTCTCGAGCGTGAAGACCGCCTGCAGGCCGCCGCCGAGATCCTCCGCGCCTTTCAGGCCCCAGCGGCTGCCGCTCAGCTTGCCGCTCGTCTGCTGGATGTTGCTCCCGCCGCCCTGATTGTTCGTATAGGCGATACCGGCATCGACGACGCCGTACAACGTGACCGAACTCTGCGCTTGCGCGCTGACCGAACCGATCGAAACCAAACCCAGGACTACCGATTTTTTGATCATGACCATCCTCTGTTTTTATGAGTACGTCTGCGAGGATCACGATGCTATTGACGACCGGTGCCGCGATGAACGGTCGATCCGTGGTTTGTAAATCGCTGCGCGGCCGATTTGTAATGTGCATTGCCGCAAGCCCGACATGTGCGTCGCGATCGCGTCCGGTACACATGCTGCGGCGAACGCATCGCACCGACGGCGAACGTCGAGCGCCGGAAACACGCGGCCGTCGTCATATCGATCGATGAAATGGTTCGATGTCCGCAACGCATGCGGCTCGCCTCGCGATGCTTTTATGCAACGGCCCTCTGTGCGGCGAACGGCCGATGCGCTACGCGCGGCCGCATATCGATTTCGCAAAACGTTGGTAGGGCAGTGCGATGCGTGACGGTAGAGTCGGGCATCCGGTCGCAGGCCGGCATGCTCCGGGAGCACGAGGGCGCTGAAGCGCGTATCCGTCCCGGCTGAACCACGAACACGGGAGCCGTTTGAAATGAGTCGCGATGTGCTGTTTTTGCTGGAACCGGGCTTTGCCGATCCGAAGCATCCGGGCCAACGCTTCGTCTGTCCGCACGGACTGTCGATCGAAGGGCTGCTGGCGAGCGCGCCCGACCGCGCCGGTCGCATCGACGTGCAGCGCATCGGTTTCGAGCGGCCGCGGCACGCCGTGATCGATGCGCTGGACGACGCGCACCAGGGCCTGCCGGTGCTCGTGCTCGGTCGCGACCAGCCGGCGCCGGACGATGCGCAGACACTCGGCGACGTGCGATTCGTCACCGACGCGCGCCGCATCCTCGAACTGCTGGCTGAGCGCCACGGGTTTCCGGTACTTCATTGACGCGACGGTTTTCACTTCTTATTCGATTGACAGGAGCATCCGATGTCGTCAATTTCGGCGGCACGCCGCCGCCTGCTGCTCGCCGGTGCCGCGATCGTGTCGGTCCCGCTGGCCGCAAGGGCCGCGTTCGCCGCGCCGGCCATCAACACTGATCTCGCGGGCACGACGTTGCGCGTCGCGACCTACAAGGGCGGCTGGCGCGCGTTGCTGCAGGCGGCCGGCCTTGGCGACACGCCGTACCGGATCGAATGGCGCGAGCTGAACAACGGCGTGCTGCACATCGAGGCGCTCAATGCGGATGCGCTCGATATCGGTTCGGGCAGCGAAATTCCGGCGGTGTTCGCCGCGCGACAGAAGGCCAATGTGCGGTTCATCTCCCGCGCACGCGAAGACCTGAACAACCAGGTCACGCTCGCGCGCAAGGACACGCCGATCCGCAGCATTGCGGACCTGAAGGGCAAGCGCGTCGGCTACGTGCGCGCGACGACGTCGCACTATTTCCTGTATCGCCAGCTTGCCGAGGCCGGCTTGAGCTTCGACGACATCCAGCCGATCAACCTGTCGCCGACCGACGGGTTGTCCGCTTACGATCGCGGCGACATCGACGCGTGGGCGATCTACGGCTACAACGGCCAGCTTGCGCGCAATCGCTACGGCGCGCGCGTGCTGAAGACGGGGAAGGGTTATCTGTCGGGCAATTTTCCGGTCTACGCGAACCCCCGCGCGCTCGACGATGCGCACCGTCGTGCCGCGACGGGCGATCTGCTGCTGCGGTTCCGGCACGCGTATGCGTGGGCGAACGGGCATTTCCGCGACTATGCGCTCGTGCAGAACCGCGAGACGCGTGTGCCGGTTGCCGATCTCGTCGCGATGTTCGAGCAGCGCAGCGACGACTATGCGCTGCTGCCGGTGACGCCCGACGTGGTGGCGCAGCATCAGCAGGTCGCGGATGTGTTCGCGCGTATCGGCGTGCTGGACGGGCCGGCGCATGTCGCGCCGTTCTGGGATACGTCGTTTAATTCGGTGGTTGCGTCGGTTTGAGGCGGTGCGGCGGGAAGACGCCTGTGTGACCTGACGGCTTCAAGCTCGACGTAGACCTCGTCGAGAGGCCCGGCTCGACCGGATCAGGAGAAGGTCGTCGCGACCATGATGCCGAATACCACCCCGAGAGCGATCCCGCAGAGGCGGCCGTAGATCGATGCGCGGACATTGTCGTCGAGCACGAAAGGCGAGCGTTTGTGCTTCCATACCGTGCTGAATGCCACCGGGCGGGTCAGCAGCGCAATGCATGCGATCAGCACCGGCGTGGCGACGAGCATCGCGACGCGCTGCCCATTCCAGTCGACGCCGTGCATGGCCAGCGAAACCAGCGCGGCGAGCGGAACCTCGACGCACAGGCCCAGCAACGAACCGTTGACGAATGAATCTCCCGGGGACTGGAACATGATCGGTCCTGGCGCTCGAATGAAATCGGTGCCCGGTTCGGGCACCTGAAAAATAAAAGCCACGGCCGATGTCCAAGTTCGGTCGACCGGGTTCGACATTAGTCGGAATGACGGCCGGATGGTAAGGCAAATTGCCGGCCCGTTGTCGGTCATTCAAGCTATTTAACAAATGGCCTGAGTCGCGGCGTATTTTTAAGTCGAACCGGAATATCGCGCCGTGGTAATAATCGGGTAATCGGCTTGCGTACGATTCAGCCCCGGTACGCCTAACAGGGATTCTTCGATATTCATTACAATCGAACGTCCCTTTCTCGACGAACGGGTAAGCCCTTGAATGGATGCCGCTTGCTATCGTATGACGATAACGGGTGTTCGACTGCCTCCCGATAATCGGCTCCGCGCGTAAAAACCTGCGGCCGGTCCTATTCGAAACGCGGACTTCGAATTGATCGACACACGCCGGCCAGCCTTCGGCGCCCAGTGCCAACCGGAGCACAACGGCGAAAGGGTGTCGTTGCAGGCGCCTCGGAAACTCGGCCTCGCGACGCAACAGGGCGATCGAGTCGCGCTGCCGGGGCAGGCGTGTCATACCGAGTGGGATATTGTCGTGCGGTACGCGTGACGTCGCGATAAATCCGGTTCGCCGCGGCCCCCGTGCCGGTCGGAACCCGGACAGTGGACGGGCGTCATCGAGCGTGTTGCGTGAGCGCTCGAATGTTGTGCGACGGTCGGGCGCGTAGCCGCCTGCTGCGGGCCGGCGCGGGTTCGTCAGGCGGCGAAGATCCGGCGCTGGTAGTCGAGGATCAGGCGATCGATGTCCTGATCGGAGCGCCGCGGCTGGCTTTTCGGTTCGAGCCAGAGCCATCGCATCATCCGGTAACGGGCCTCGACGCACATCAGCCACGCGTCCCAGTCCGACCAGTGGCGAAGCAGCGGGATGTTGCGAATGTCCCGCAGCCCGTCGCGAATCTCGTACACGTGGAAATGCTTGCCGGCGCGCTGACTCAACTCGTCGAACGCGCGTGCGGCTCGCTCCGGGTCGGACAGCAGAAAATCGTGGATTTCGATGATGACGTGGCTGCCGGAGAGCTGTTCCAGCAGCGCGTCGTCGAACAGGTCGAACTCCGCTCCCTCGATATCGCACAGGACGACCCGCTCGGCCGGATCCCCGCCGTGCTCCGACAGGACTGCCGGCAGGTTGCGATCGGCCTGGCCGTGCACGGCGACCCGGTCCGCCAGCCCCATCTCCGCGGCGCGGTGCTGGATGGCCTGGCGGCGCTGCTCGTCCATTTCGAAACACAGGCTGCGGCCGAAGACGTTGTTACTGACCAGACCGATGCCGAAAATCCCGTCGGCGGCCCCCAGATCGACCAGCACCTTCCGGGGCGACCCGAGTGCTTCGAGAATTGCGCAAACGGCGATCTCGTAGGTGCCGAGCAGGTAGCCGCCGACGGCGACCTCCGCCCAGTGACTGACGCCGATGGGAAACCCGCGAAGGATGCCGTACTGGACGATCGAGCCCGTCTGCTCGCGCAGCAACTGCGACAGATAGTGCAGACGAAGATTCGCGGCCTGAAGCGAGCTTTGGCTGAAATACTGCGCGTGGTCCATTTTTATCGTTCTCTCCGGGTGAAGAAGCGCGTCGGGAAATGCGGCGGCGGGACGTCTTCCGCGAATGCGACGCGCGTTGCGCTGCCTGGGACGAGAATATAACGCCTTGTCGACGTCATGGTGTACGTGGGCCGTGCCGGCATCGATTTCGTGGGCGCCGACCGGGGCAATCGGAGGCGTCAACCGGGCGGTGCACTTCGGCGATGCGCTCGCGGAGCAGGCGCATTTCGGCCTGCACCCGTCTGCGCTCCGGGCTGCACCGGGGTTGATTGCCGCGCTCGTCCTCGTCACCATGCTCGGCGATGTTCAAAGCGGGGAAGCGGACGGCCGTCGGTCATTCAAGCTATTTGACAAATGTTCCGGGTAGCGGCGTACTTTTATGTCGCACCGGAATATCGTGCCGTGGTAATAATCGGGCATCTTGTCGTCGTTACTCGAGGCAGTGTGCCCGACATGGCAGCAGCATTGCTGTTCTGGGACAAAAACACGATCGCAATCGGGGTGCCGTTTATACCGGACTTGTTCCGGAGCGGGTCACCGGGTTGCATGAACCGATGGCGATTGCGAAGCGTCGCCAATCAAGTCGAACATGAGCGAACACAACGTTACGGGCAGTGACGCACAACGCGTCGGCGCGGCACACGCGGAATTTTCAGCCGGTGTCGCCGCGCACCACGCCGGACAGGCGACTGATGCCGCACGGCATTACCGGTCAGCGATTTCGCTGTACCCGGATCACGCAGAGGCGTTGAACAATCTCGGTATCCTTCTCGAAGCCGAAGGTAACGCAGGCGAGGCGGAGCATTGCTACCGACGGGCCGTCGGGATTCACCCCGACTACGTGGACGCCTGGTGCAATCTCGGTCTGTTGCTTCACGATGAAAAACGCTTCGATGAAGCAGAGGCCTGCTACCGCCGCGTATTGGCGTCGAATCCCGGCCATGGTCCGGTACTACGCAGGCTCGGCTTGCTGCTGCAGTTCATGGGCCGTCGCGCCGAAGCCGAACGCACTTTTCGGGACGCCGTCGTCGCTCGACCGTGCGATGCCACCGCTCATGCCGATCTGGCGATGCTGCTTCAAGAGATTGGGCGACTCGACGAAGCGGAGCAGCATTATCGGGAATCGCTCGCGCACGAGCCGAACGATGCAGCGGCGCTCAACAATTTCGGGGCCTTGCTTCACAAGCTCGCGCGGTTGCCGGAGGCCGAGACTTGCTTCCGGCGTGCGCTTTCGCTGAAACCCGACTATCGCGACGCGCGCGGCAATCTCGGTAACGTGCTGTTTGCACAGCAGCGATACGGTGAAGCCGAAGCGTGTTACCGCGATGTGCTCGCGGACGATCCGTCGTTCGCGGAGGGATGGAACAACCTGGGCCGCCTGCTGCATGACGCCGGCCGCCTGGACGAGGCAGCCGATGCGTTGAGGCACGCGCTAACGCTCGATCACGATCGCGTGCCGACCACGTTCAACCTGAGCCTGGTGCTGCTGGCGATGGGGCAGTACGAAGAAGGATGGCGGCTCTACGAAGCGCGCTATCGGCCGTCGTCGTACTGGGGCGACGATGCGCCACATCACGTTTTACCGAAGCTGCCGGCGCCGCTCTGGCAGGGCGAGTCGCTCGACGGAAAATCGCTTGTCGTGTGGCCCGAGCAGGGGCTTGGCGATGTCGTGCAATTCGCGCGCTATTTGCCGCTGCTCAAGCGGAGAGGATTGTCGATGCTGACGGTGGTGTGTCCGGCTGCGTTGACGAACCTGATCGCGACGGTCGACGGCGTGGATCGTTGTGTCGGGCTTGACGACGCGTCGGCGCTTCCGACGCACGATTACGCATGCCCGATCATGAGTCTTCCGTTGCGTTGCGGGACGACGATCGACACGATACCTGCGACGGTTCCCTATCTGCGCGTGCCCGCGCCGCTCGTCGAGCGCTGGCGGAGCAGCGTTCCGGCAGGCGGCTTCAAGGTCGGGCTGGTCTGGGCGGGCGATCCGCGGCCCGATCAGGCGCAGGCACACGCGACGGACCGCCGGCGCTCGCTTTCGGCGAGTGCGTATCTGCCCCTGCTGCAAATTCCGGGCGTGAGTTTCGTGAGCTTGCAGAAGGGCGAAACGACACGCCGGCAGATCGACACGATTCCGTCGTCAATCCGTCCTGTCGATCCGATGGAACATGTGCGCGACTTCGCGGACACGGCGGCGATCATCTCCCATCTGGATCTCGTGATTACGGTCGATACGTCGGTTGCACATGTGGCAGGCGCATTGAACAAGCCGGTATGGATCCTGTCGCGCTTCGACGGCTGCTGGCGCTGGTTCGCGGATCGGGACGATTCGCCGTGGTATCCGGGAGCACGGTTGTTTCGACAATCGGAACCGGGGCAGTGGGCCGATGTGGTCGAGCGGGTTGTGTCTGCGCTCGAGCACCATCGTGTCGAATCGACTTCATTGCCGATATCCGCGGCGCAACAGGAAGAATCGGATCACTTTGGGTTGCCGACGTCGTATTTCGAGTGATTCAAGAAACGGGCAAAAATGGACGATAGGACGGAGTTGCTTCGAATTGAGCACAACAACAGCCTCGATCTGATGCCGTCGAATCCGTGGGTGCGTGATGTCGATCTTGGGCCTGCAGCTCCCATGTCCATGCAACGACTCATGAGGTCATGCATGTCATCGCGGAGCACTCGCCTGAACGCAGGCCATCGGATGACGAGTGGCGAGCAATGCTGCCAACTTGGCTAAAGGGGGAGAACCGCGAGTTGTCGAAGGATGAGACGGGCAGGTTGCTTTCGGTGACACCCAAGGAAAAGCGGGATCGCCTGCCTTGGGAGTTTCTCTCGTGGCTTGACGCAATTCGAGACCGCGGTTGGCACTGGTGGGGATACAAGCGGAAAGGCACGGAGGCGACACTTGTTTTGCATATTGCCATTTTTCCGGAGTGGATTGATGCATTTAGGGAACGAATGCGAGCGGCTGGCATTCGATTAATTCAGGAGCGTTACGCAGCTCTGTAGGTTGGTTATCTGCTTAGCTTCTTCGGGTCATTTGTGCCGGTTGCATCATTCTGATAAGACAGACTACCATGCTGCAATTCGAGAAATTTGATGTGAATATCCATGGCGAGCTCGCCGGTACGTTTTTCGACGGCCCCGTACGTGATGGGGTGCGGTGGAAATCATTTGCAGTGAAGCTGGAAACGTGACGATTAATCAGGCAGGAAGTCGCGCGATGAATTATAAGAAGGGGTTGAAGTTTAGATAAAAATAGAGGAGCCAACTAAATGCTGTCGAGAAAATTGATCCCGCTGAGCGTCTCACTGTCGATCCTGGCCGGCTGTGCCTCGGTGCCGATGGGCGATCCGCAACACGATGCCGAGCTGAAGAGGTTCAGCGCTCCGCAAGAGAAAGCAGCGATTTACGTATATCGGAACGAGAGCATGGGCGCGGGCGTCAAGATGACGGTCATGCTCGACGGGAAGACTTTGGGCGACACCGCCGCGAAGACCTACCTGTATAGCGAAGTCGAGCCCGGCCGCCATCAGTTGGTTTCAAAGGCTGAAAACGATTCGACGCTCGACGTCGATACGGTCGCCGGAAAGATCTACTACGTCTGGCAGGAGGTCAAGATGGGCATCATGTACGCTCGCAATAGGCTGCAACTCGTCGACGACACGACCGGTCAGGACGGAGTAAAGGAATCGAAGCTGGCTGTTCTCAAATCGGAGCCGATCGAGCCCGCAAAGTGACGATCGATTGTTGTTGGGGTTCGCGTTGACGCCCGCATTTGCGGGCATCGATACATTGGTACCCGATGCGTATCGGTCGTCTATCCGACCGGTACAGATCGGCTTGTTGACTGACCGGCAAGGTTCTTCGGAGCGCCGCGCGTCCCGCGCACCAAAACGGCAGCCGTGAAACGCTCACGACAACCTGCCGGTACGACACCAACGCTCGGATATCCACCGGGCATCGACGGCCGTCGCATCCCGCACACCGATTGCCGAACGATGCGTACACCGGGATACCACGACGTCGACGTTGGCGACCATTCGTAGCGCCAGTCCGTGTGGAGCGGCAACAGCAGAATGACAGTCAGGTTGAGGCTGATTTCATGTGTGACTTGCGACCGGAGGATTGGATGTCGTTTGACGAGGATTTCAACAGCGTCGTTGCACAGGTGCGCGATGCGGAGGCTGCCGGACAGTTCGACCGGGCGGCTGATTTTTTCCAGATCCTCTTTGAAAAACATCCTCACAGCGATACCGCGCTGAAATCCTATATGGATGCGCTATTGCGTTTGGGCCAGGCGAACCAGGCTGTGGAGGCCTGTGATCGCGCCATAGCCGCGACACCGCGGTCCACCGTTCCGTGGCGCGACAAGGCTCTTATCTGCTTCAATCACCTGAACGATCGCGCCGCTGCCGTCACCAGTCTAAAAGCGGGATTGGCGGCATTTCCGACCAATGCCGAATTGCATCTCATGCTTGCCGATGCGAGTTTTCAGATGCTCGACTTTGATGCAGCTCGCCGGCACGGCTTGAAAGCGGCCGAATTCGGCGATTTGAGTATCGTGTTGAGGGCGCGCCATCGATTCCTCGACGATCATGAGGGGGCAGTACACACCGCTCGCGCCATCCTGGAACAGCACCCGTCAGATGTCGGCACGCTTATACAGTGCGGCATCTCGCTCTACCTCCTGGGGCGCCTTGAGGAAAGCTCGGGCTATCTGTACCGTGCCGCCGAACATGAACCCTATCGAGGCGATGTCATCTTTCCGCTGGCGAATCTGCTCTTGCTGCTGGGTGACACCAAAGCGGGCTGGCGCCGATACGAAATGCTCGCAGACCTCGCGCCGCTCGCCGGCGGCCCCAATGTATTGACCGCATATCACGACCGCTTGTGGCGCGGACAGCCTCTTAAAGACAAGCGTATTCTGGTGATCAGCCATCTCGGTCTCGGTGATTGCCTGATGTACGCACGTTACGCTCGAGACCTGAAAGCAGCGGGCGCCCATGTCACGTTGTGCGTCAAACCGGAGTTGATGCGGCTTTTGCGCGAACTCGACGGAGTCGACGAGCTGTTGAGCACTTGGCCTGTCGAAAGTTGGGGCAGCTACGACTACTGGATATTCGAAAACTTGCTGCCCGCAAGGTTGGGGGCGAGCGACGGAGAGGTGCCTACCTACCGGGACGGTTATATCAAGCTGACCGATCCGGATACCGCCAATGCACTGGCCAGCCGCCATCGAGCGTCCGATCGACTGAGAATCGGCCTATGCTGGGACACGTCGCCCAATTACTTTGCGGGGCGGTCACGCAGTCTTGCGCCTGAAGATCTCCAACCCTTGGCAGAGATTGCGAACGTCGACTGGTTCGTGCTTCAGAAACATCCTCTTGAGCCGGATTTCGTGGCACGTAGCGGACTGTCGATTTTGAATCACTCCCACGAATGGGACGATTTTTACGACACTGCCGTTTTTGCGACTTCCCTGGATCTGACTATCTCGATCTGCTCGGCGCCCGTGCACCTGGCCGGAGCACTGGGCCTTCCGGCATGGGTGATGATCGGTGCGCCAGAATGGCGCTGGGGCGCGCAAGGAGACGCTGGTCCGTGGTATCCGCATATTCGTATCTTTCGCCAGACGGCACCTGGTAATTGGCGGAGCGTTACCGAGGCTGTTCGTGACGCGTTGGAATCAGAGCGCAGTATCTTGCGCGGAATGGGTTGACGGGTAATGATTGGTATCTGATCCGTATCGATCGTCTATCCGACTGTATCGGATCGGCTTGTATACGGCTCAACTCCAGTCCGCCTGCAGGAATCCCTCGGTATTCACTACAATCGTGCGTCCCTTTGTCAATGAACGGGTAAGCCCTTGAATTGATTCCTGCCGATATCGTATGACGATAACGGATGCTCGACTGTTTCCCGATAATCGGCCTCGCGCGTCAAAACCTGCAGCCGGACCAATTCGAAACGCGGACTTCCAATTCATCACCACACGCATGAACACGCCCGACAACAACGAGACCAACCGCCGTCATCTCGTCGCCTTCGCGATCGACGACAACACGCAGGCCTGGTACGAGATGGTCATCCCCTTCATCGTATCGCTGCGCGCGACGGACTACCGGGGGCGCATCGGCGTCATCGGCTATGGCTTGTCCGAGGCGAAACAGCAGCGGCTGCGTGCCAACGGTATCGAGGTCTACGCCGCGGCAGGCGTCGGCGACCTTGCGTGGGATCGCTACATCTCCGCAGCCGCGGTCTTCGACGCGGATCCGGAACTGCAGACGCTCGCCCTCTACGATGCCGATATCTGGTTCCCAGGGCCGCGGTTCGATATCTTCGACGTCGTGTCGGACGACGATGTCCTCCACGTCGCGCCTGACGCCCATTTCTGTGCATTCGTGATGTCCCCGATTATCGGCGAACGGAGGGACGCGCTGATCCGTCAGTGCGTTCAGAACGTGCTCGATCGGGTGGGGCATCCGCTGCAGGCGGGGCTCGTCGTGGGCGGTCGTGCGCCGTGGGCGCGATTTGCGCAGTATGCCCGCGAGCAGGCCGCAAGGATCGGCCAGGACTTCGCGGCGATTCACGGACTGGACACGACGTTCCTGCATCTGTGGGGCGGCCTTGGGCAGGTTCGACTCGTGGGCTGCGAACAGAATTTCGTCACGAAATGGGGCCTTCACGAGCGGCACGATTTCGATGCGGTCCGGATCGTGCTCGAGCATCAGGGCAAACCGATCCGTGGCCTGCACATGACGGGCGACGTGCGCTTTCTCAACCACTGGCGATATCTGGCTCGCCATGCCGAGCACGCGATCGCTCTCGGGCAGGCGTTCGCACTGGAGCCCGAATCCGGCATGCGGGAACAGCCGGCCGACCTCGACCTGCTTCGGCCCGAACGCTTTGCCGCGAGCGGGTTGTCGCTCGTGGCCGCGCACGAGGACTTGCTGGCGAATGTCCCGCGTCTCGCCGCGGGACCCTCGTTCCGGAACCCGCAGGGCTGTGCGCTCAATGCGTGGGCGTCGCACACCGTCGAATTTGCGGTGACGCGCGAACGGATGGTGCTGGACATCTGCCTGTCGCATCTGAGCGGCCAGCCTTCGGCACCCTGCGTCCAACTGGAGCACAACGGCGGAACGGTGTCGCTGCAGGTGCCTCAGAAGCTCAGCCTTGCGACGCAACCGGGCGATCGAATCGCGCTGCGTGCGCTCACGCTGCCGGGGCAGGCGTGTCATACCGCGTGGGATATTGTCGTGCGGTACGCGTGACGTCGCGATAAATCCGGTTCGCTGCGGCCCCCGTGCCGGTCGGAACCCGGACAGTGGACGGGCGTCATCGAGCGTGTTGCGTGAGCGCTCGAACGTTGTGCGACGGTCGGGCGGGTGGTGGTGTCCTGAGGGGCATGGGGCATGTCCAACGCGCAAGCATGCGGGGATACCCAGCGGCAAAATCGGTTCGCAATGGAAGGTGTGCCGCGTCGGTCAGCAGGAATACGATCTCAATCGCCGATGTATAAATGTAACAAAATGTAACTAAGCGATCGGATCGCTAAACGAATTTCGAAAGCTTCGGATAACTCCCGTACGAAAGCCGTCTCCGGCCCACCCGGTCAGGCGGCAACCACACCGAATACGGGAGAGCAAGCGCATGGTAGCGATCGTTACGGGCCAAGGGCTGGGTCTGCAATCATCTTCGTCCACGGCGTTGGGCAGCAGAGGCGTGTTGGGTAACGCTGCCTTCGGCCAGACAGGCGAGCAGATCTACGTGAATGCCGAGAACGGCAACCTGATGCTGCAGGATCGCGATCAGCTGCTGTTGGGACAGGGAATCAACGGCACGGTTTACCGGGCTTATAACAGCCTGGGGCAGCTCAATTGGCGCGAAGGAGCATCGCGCACGGTAGACGGGCTGACCGGGACGTTGAATGCCGCCGACAGCACGATCACGTTGACCGACTGGGACGGTTCCGTGACGATGTTCGCGTACGACGCGACACGCAAGCTCTACGTATCGAAAGCGGGCGTCGGCGCGAACATCGGCGATGCGAACAAGCCGGGGCCGGTCGCCGTGGCGACGACGGGGCCGCGAGCGACGCTTCAGTTCGATGAACAGACGAACAGCTGGCTCTGGACCGACGGCAATCGGCAGGTGACGGAAACCTACGACGCGTCCCAGGGCGGACGCCTTGTATCAAGTCGTGATGCCGATGGCAATACCGTGAAGTACGGCTATGACGCAGCCGGCCGACTGGCGCAAATCACGACGGCGGGCGGCGATGTCACCTACCTCGACTATGACACCGCCGGACGGCTCTCGGCCCTGCGCTCCGTCTACCAGCAAGCGAGCGGACAGTCCGCGACCGAAACCACGGTGCGCTACACATACGATGCGCAAGGGAGGTTGTCTCAGGTCGTGACCGACCTGTCGCCGGAGGACAACAGCATTGCCGACGGCAATGTGTACACGACGACGTACACGTACGATGGCACGAGCAACCGGATTGCATCGATCAGGCAAACCGATGGCTCCCGGGTGGAGTTCACGTACGCGTTGATCGACGGCGAGTATCGCGTCGCGGAGATCGCCCAGTTTGCAGACAACAGCGCCCCGAGGATCACGAAGCTGCAATACGATCTGGCGAACCGCACGACGACGATAACCGACCCGCTCGGCTTTGCCCAGCAGATGATCTGGAATTCGTCGGGTCAACTCGAGCGAGTCCAGACGATGCCGTCCAACGGGACCTGGGAAATTCTGCAAACTGTCTTCCTCTATGACGACGCGGGAAACGTCAGCCGCCGAAACGACGTCTTGCTCGGAAGCGTGTTTCTCAAGTATGACCAAGCGGGCAATCTGATCCAGCAGGATGGCAGCGTTAGCGGCGGCACGGTAAAGCGGACCTACGGAGCGCGCAATGAAGTGCTGACGGAGACGGTCAATGGTGGTTCGACGACGCGCTATGCATACGATGACCTCGGGCATTTGCGCTACGTGGTGAGCGCCGAAGGGCGTATCACGGAATATCGATATAACAGTGCAGGGCAGCGCATCTCGGAGATCCGCTACGGCGGAGCAACATTCGACGTGACCCGGCTGTCCGAGTCGACGGCGCCGTCGTTCGATGCACTCGACACCTGGATCACGGCGCAGAGCGATCGGCAGAATGCGCTGCGAATCGATTCGACATATGACTGGCGTGGCAATGTTGCGGTCGAAACGCGCTATGAGCGGCTGCTTGCGGATGGGACGGGAGACGAAACTGGCGGCGTTTCGCGCACGCGCTATATCTACGATCCGCACGGACGACTGTTACAGCGCTACGTCGGGGAAGCCGGGAAGGAGCAGGTCGAGCAGTTCGCTTACGACGGTTTGGGCCGGCTGCTCAGCACGATCAGCTTCAATGGCGCGCTGACGACCTATCAGTACGACGATGCGCACCATACCGCGGTGGTGACGTTTGCCAACGGAATGACGCGCACGTCGACATACAACGCGGCGGGCGAACTCGTCGCGACAGCCGATACCGTGCAAGGGCGTCTGCTGTCGCAAACGAAAAACTGGTATGACGCGGACGGCCGGCTGCGCATGACGACCGACGCGAATGGACAGAATACGCACTACCTGTACAACACCCGAAATCAACGGGTTGCCACCATCGCGCCCGACGGTGTATTGACGGAGGCTGTCTTCCACCCGAACTATGGGGTACAGACCCGCACCGTCACGTACGCAACACGTCTGAGCGCCGCGCAACTGGCTACGCTGACCGACGCTACCGGACGACCGGTCGAACGCTTGGCATCCGGCGGCGGCTTGACGCTCGACACGTCGAATCTTCGGCCTGCCGAAACAGCCTCCGATCGATCCGAGTGGCTCATTCGTTACGGCAACTTCTATTCGCTGGATCATACGGTCGACGCAGACGGCACGGTCACCCAATTCAACTATGACAAGGCGGGTCGGTTGATCGGGAAGACGGTGTTTGCGAACCGGCTAGACATCGGGTCCGTGTCGAACACGGCCTTTCCCCGCTCGGACCTTCCGCCAGCGGACTCGGTGCGGGATCGAACGACACGTTATATGTATGATCGTGACGGCCTGCTGCGCGCGGAGCTGGATCCTGAAAGATTCCTGACGGAATACCGCTACAACGCAGCAGGCGAGCGTATAGAGACGGTCCGTTATGCAACGCCAGTAAGCGAGTCGGCTCTCGGCGCATACATTTCTTCCGCCTTTCCGAATTTCGATTCGCTCATTCCGGCCGCGAGCGCACAAGATATCTCGTCGCGCTTCGTGTACGACGCGCGAGGCTGGCTGGCTGCAGAGATCGACGGCGAAGGCTACGTGACGCGCTATCAGCACGATGCGCAGGGCAATGTGGTCGAACGCACGCGAGGACAACGGATCGCACTGGGCGCGTTGAGCCAGCCCCAGCAAGTGCCGATGAGCATCGAGGCGGCTGGCCCGAAGGGCGCGGTGCTCGAGATCTGGCTCGACGGCGTGCTGGCCGGCAAAGTGACACTCACGTCGTCGGACTATACGCGCTATACGCTTTCGGTTTCAAACACGATTCCGCTTGCCAGCCATACGGTCGAATTCCGCGGACCGAGATACGATCCAATTACGGTAAGGGCTGCAACGCTTGGCAATCACGAATTCGTTCGTGTTGTTGCGACGCAACCCGCGATAACCCTGCCCGATGACCCGAACGGCCATGTTCGCTTCACGTTGAACGCGGCGGATCTGGTTGCGTCGGCATCTGCACCCGGCAGCCTCGAACGCACGACCTACGCGTATGACGCGACGGGCCGGCTGCTGGAGCAAGTGACCTATGGCGTGATGGGCGCCAAAACGTCGAGCTTCACGTACGACCAGATGGGCCACGTGCTGACGGAAACACAGGGCAAGCCGCCGTTCAATCGCACGACGACTTATCGCTACGACGAAGAAGGACGTGTGGTCAGGAAGTATTCCGGAGAAGGTAGCCGGATACTCGAGCTGATCGACTTGTACGAAAAGAGTGGCGATGCGGCCATGCTCGCGCAGCTTTGGCGCGACGAGTTCTACGAAACCTACACGTACGATGCGACCGGCCTGCGGACGTCCGCGACCGATGCGGACGGCCGCAAGACGCTCTACTACTACGACGCGAACGGCAATCTCGCGGCGACGATCAACGCGGCCGGTGAAGTCGTCGAGCATCGTCGTGACGCGTTCGGCGACATCGAGCAGACCACCGCTTATGCCGTGCGGCTGTCGGCCGATGTGCTCAAGATGTTGCAGGGTGGCCGTCTCACGGATGACGTGGCGAGCGCCTTGGCCGCGCTCGACAACGCCGACGCCTCCCACACGTACTTCAGCTACAGCGCTGCGGGCCGGTTGACGAAGCGCACCGATGCGATGGGCGCGACCACCGACTATGCGTACAACGCATTCGGCGAAGTGACGTCGCAATCGCAACAGGTGGGTATCAATACGCACCGAATCACGACGTACGACTACGACCGCGTCGGGCATCAGATTCAACAGGCGACGGACCCGGGATACCTGAATCTGATCACGAAGGCCGTCTACGATGCGTTCGGCCGAGTGGTTCAATCCGTCGACGCGAACGGCGTTTCGCGCGTCACGGAATATGATCGCAACGGGCGGGTTGTCGGTACGCGCGATGCGTTCGGGCAGACGAGCACGACGTACGATGCGTTCAACAACTTGTTGACGTATACGGACCGGCTCGGCGGTACGTCGTTGTACACCTATAGCTCGAAAATGCAATCGATGTCCGTCAGGTCGGCCGCGGGTGTTTGGTCGACGACGACATACAACGAGTTCGGTCAGGTGGAGAATGTGACCGATGATCAGGAGAACGTCCTTCAATACCAGTACGACCGAGACGGCCTGCTGAAGTACGTCAGTCATCTCAGTCGGACGCTTCATGGATACGACGACACTCAGACCCATGGATACGACCGCGATCATAGCGGGAATGTGCGGACGGAGTCCGACGGTGGCTACAAATCGGTCGAATATTCGTACGACGCAGTCGGCCGCGTCCTGACGCGAAAGGAAAAGACCAACCAGAGCGCGCCGTGGAGCGGCCCCGATGGCTGGACGCCGGTCGAACTGGTGACCCGCTACGAATACGACGCGAAAGGACAGCAGGTTCGCACGACGGATCCGTCGGGAACGGTGACCGACACGCACTACGACCTGAATGGCCGCAAGCTGACCGTGGTCGTCGACCCGGACGGCCAGAAACTGTCGACGACCTTCACCTACGACGGCACGGGTCAGGTCCTGACGGTGACCGAGGGCGCGGACAGCGCGGCCGCGAAGGTCACGCAGAACACCTACGACGGCGCCGGCCGGCTGATCGAGCAGATCGTGGACCCGGCCGGGTTGAAGCTGACGACGCACTATGCCTACGACCCGGTCGGCAACCTGGTCTCCGAGACCAATGCGGCGGGTGGCGTCACGCATCATGTCTATGACGCCGCCGGCCGGGAGATCGGCTCGGTCGGACCGACGGGCACGGTGATCCGCATCGACCGCGACGCCGAAGGACGGATCGTCAAACGCACCGTATACGCGACGCCGGTGTCGCTGGCCGGCTTGCCGGAGCGGCTGACGGCGGAGCAATTGCGCGACCTGGTGCCGGCGTCGCAACAGGACGAGATCGGGCGGAACGTCTACGACGCGGACGGCAGACTGCGCTTTACCGTCGACGCAGCAGGCGCGGTAACGGAATTGACGTACGACGCCAGCAACAACGTGATTCGCAAGACGGCGTACGCGGGATTCATCAATCCGGCGGAAGGCGAGTCGCAAGACGCCATTCGCACTGCGCTGTCGCGCATCGATGCGCAGACCCGGTCTGGCGACCGCGTCACGCGCATGGTGTACGACGTCAAGCATCGTTTGGTTGCGACGATCAACGCGGCAGGTTTCGTCACGCGCAACACGTACAACCCGAGCGATCAGCTTGTCGACACCAAGTACTACGCGACGCCTTACACCGGCAATGACAATCCGAACTACGCGACCTTTACGGATCTGCTGAATACGTGGGATGCGCAGGGCGCGCAGAACACCGTGCGCGAAACCCGGTGGTTCTACGATGACGCGAACCGGCCGGTGTACGCGGTCGACGCCGAAGGCTACGTCACCGAAAATCAGTACGACAACGCTGGCCGTCTTGCGAAGACGATCCGTTATGCACGTGCTCATCCTGAGGCGACGGGCTACAAGAAGACCTACGACATGTGGCTGGCGTTCAGGTCCGAAACGCTCGACCAGGCTGCGGTCACGGCCTATCGCTACGATGGCGCCGGCCGTCTGATCGAGACGACCAACGCCCTCGGCATCAAGACCAGCTATACGCTCAATGCGCTTGGTCGTGCGATCGACACGACCGTGGCGGCCGGTACGAGCGATGCATCGACGACGCATGCCGTCTACGATCTGGCGGGCAATCTGGTTGCGAAGACGCTGGCGTACGGTACGGCCATCGCGAGTACGACGCGCTATGCATACGACGCGGCAGGCCGGCAAATCGCGGCGACCGACCCGCGCGGCGTCGAACTCGCCGAGCAGGACACGGCCTGGGCGCTGGCGGAGCGCAGTGCGCGAGGCATCGTGGATGGTGCCGGTAATGCGCTGGCTGCGGCGGCGCTGACCGACGACCAGAAGCATGCGTTGCTGCAGGCGTATACGAGCACGCAATCCTACGACGCCGCCGGCCGGGTGATCGAGAAGGCCGATGCGTTGCACAACGTGACGCGCTATCAGTACGACGCGTTCGGCAATCAGGTGATGATGACCGATCCGTTGTCGGCAACCACGGTGTCGTTCTACGACAAGCTCAACCGGGTCGTCGCGCAGGTCAGCCCGGAAAACTGGGTCGTCGGTACGCAATACGATGCGTTCGGCAACGTGACGCAGGTAACCGATTACCGGCTTGCCAGACCTGGCGCGGTCGACGACGCATGGAAGCGCGATGGTTGGAAATCGGATCTGTCGCAGATCCTGCCCGCCGGCGATCCGGCCGATGCCGTCACGCGCATGGAGTATGACAAGCTCGGTCGCGTCATCAAGTCGACCGACGCGGAGGGATATTTCGAAACCTACGGGTATGACAGTCTCGGCAATCGCACCAGCTATACGAACAAGCTGGGTGGCACGTTCATCTATACGTACGACCATCTTGGGCGGATGACATCCGAGACGTTGCCGGTGCGGTCGATTCACAACAACAGCATCGTCGTCAACCGCTTCGAGTACGATTCGCGCGGCAACCGAACCAAGATGATCGAGGCGCAGGGGCTCGACGAAGAGCGAACTACCGAGTATGGGTATGACCTGCTCGATCGGCAGGTCAGAACCTATCAGTCGGTTTATCTGTACGAGTCGGTGGGCGATGCGATCGAAACATCAGTCTACGATGCGCGTGGCAACCTGGTATCAAAGATCGGTGTCAACGGCGGGGTCACGACGTGGTACTACGATGCGGCCGGTCGCAAGACGGGGCAAGTCAGCCCGAGCGGCACGCTCACGTTGTGGGAGTACGACCCAGGTGGCAACGCGACGCGTACGCGGATCTTCGGCGACCCGGTGAAGCCTACGCAAGGTTCGCAGCCGCCGGCGCCGGTCGATGCAACCAGCGTGCGCGAAACACGTATGGTCTATGACGCAGACGGCCGCCTTGTCCAGTCGCGCGTGATGAACGTCGCGACCGGGTATTTCGATCCGAGCGCGGGTGAAGACCAGCGCGGTGAATACTTCATCACGTCCGGGAGCGAGCTCGTCACGCAATGGGAATACGACGGACGGGGTGCCGTCATCGCCAAAACGGATCCGGGCGGCGGTCGTACGCTGTATTTCTACAATGGCAGCGGTAAGAAGACGCTGGAAATCGACGCCAAGGGATACGGGATCGCCTATACGCTGAACGAGCGAGGCGACGTGACACGGGAAATCCGGTTCGCCAAACCGTATCCGGATCCGGTGACGGCGAACCCGTCGCTCGGCACCACGCTGATCAACGCCTGGCCGCGCAGCGAAGACGACCGGATTACCGACTATACGTGGGACCGCAATGGGCGAAAGACGAGCGAAACTCGCGAAAACGTGCAGTTCGCGTCGGTTGACGGCAATGGAAAGCTGACGCAGCAGGTCGGTGCGGCGACGACGCGATATGCATACGATGGCGAAGGCCATCTGCTGCGGCAGGTTGACGCCAACGGCAATCAATACGACTACGAATACGATGTACTCGGCCATCGCACGCTGGAAAGGTTACCCGAATTTACCGATTACCAGGGGCAACAGGTCCGGGCTAGGACCGACTACCAATACGATGGTCTCGGCAATATCACCCGGGAAATTCGGCGAGACGGCAATCAAACTCAAGAGACTGCCTATACGTACAATCGCGGACGAATCAAGGGCAAGTGGTTTGCCGACGGCACCTTGACTATCTACCACTACGATCTGGCAGGAAACGTGGTGGTCACGGGTTTCGGATACAACGATGCCGACGGGAAGGGGACGTTCTATTCCAGCGTGACTCGCTATGACCTGGAAAACCGCGAGATAAAACGATATAACGGGTCGGATTATTGGGGACCGGCCGCGCCGGCTATCCAGACAGAGTTTCGATACAACGCATATGGGGAACTGATTGGCCGCCGCACGAACGGCGGCGGCGCGTACGCCGATCAAAGCGGCGTGTGGCAGGAATACACGGACTACGACAATGCTGGCCGTGTCGTTCGCACGAACTTCAATGACGGCATCTCGCATCTGTACATGTACGATCGCAACGGGAATGCGACGCTGAAGGTCGAGTCGATGCAGACCGACCTGCGCGGGTTCGCGATCAAAACGGGCGAGGATCTCGAGAAACTGCTCCAGAAGGCCGACATGATGCAGACCTTTACGCGCTACGACGCGCGTAACCAGGTCATCCAGATCCGTCAACCGAAGACGTCGGGCAGCGTGCCGCGCATCAGCTTCAGCCCGGTCGACATTCCGATCGACGGCGGGGTGTTTGCGAATACGCAGTTGAGTATCGGCGGGTGGATCGAGAAGCAGAATCGCCCAGTTGCTGGTCCGGTGTACACGGAACCGGCGGAAGTGAGCTTGACTACGTCAGCGGGAGCCGCAGCTACAGCCAGCGTGTCGTGGAATCTGGTGTCGTCTTATATTGAAATATATAGCCTCGACATCAATCTCCCGGACCTGAAAGACGTATACGGAGCGTATCAGTATGAGGTCGTTGCGACGTATCGGGAGCAAGGTGAAAATCTCGGGACATCACGGCCTTCCGGGGTAGACCACGATCCGGTTGACATCACGCAGACCCAAACGATTCAAACAGCGGTCAACCAGTCGGGTAAGGTTACTTTTCCGGTCAATAGCTACGTCCGGATAGGTACGCCTAGCGGCGACTATCCCTTTAAACCGCTCCAATTCGATTACTCCATCGAAGTCTATGTCAAGCCTCAAAATGGCTCCGGCGAACGGCGTTTGCTCGGAAAGGTGGAAAAGGGGGCTGTCCTGTATGAAGCCTGGGTATCCAACGGCAACGTTCAGGCCAAAGTGGCTGATCAGGGCGCCCTCAATTCGTCGCAGGAGCTGCAGTCGGTATCCAATCGATTGAGTCTGGCCAATCACACGTTACCCCAGGGTGCGCGTGCGATGCTGTACTACCGCCCATCTGGGTCGACCGAAGCATTCCGGACGCTCGGCAAGGATCCCAACAGCGAACCCGGTTCATACACGATCGACGTAGGTAATTTGCCCGACGACGATTACGAAATGATCTTCATGGCCATATCGGACGGCAGCGACGGGCGTGAGCCCGGCACGTTGTTGCGTCGTGACGGCTATAACGCACATATCGCGCGAGGCGGCAACTCGACGGTAACGTCGTCGCCGATCCCCGCTTACGAGGAAAGCAGCCGTGCCGGTTTCCTGGCCGATGCATCCGGCAGCTACATTTGGACGTCGCCGCAAACCCTGAACCTCTACTCGGTGCGCGATTCAGCGTTGCATCTGGCCGACCACGTCGTCGTGAAGATCCGCCCGCAGGGTGGCACCACATGGAACGAAGAACGAACGCTCTGGCGCGATCCGGCCACGGGCGCATTCTCGATCGACCTGTCGGGATATGCGCCGGGCAACCTCGACGTGGAGTTCGACCTGTACAACGCGGCGGGCCAAAAGCTCGACGCCGTACTGAGTTCGGTCGGGTTGCCGGGAGGAAACGGCTCGCCGTCGTTCAGCACGAACTATCTCGCCGATCTGAAATCGACGATCGTATTCCATACGCAACCTGCCGACACCGATTACATCATGGTGTCGTGGGTGCAGGACGGCACGACACGCTACTCGCGCGTCACGCGTATGGGTAACGGCGAGTTCACCTGGGACGTTCAGGCGGGTGGCTTGGTCCCGCAGCCCGGCCAGTCGTACGGCTACGCGATCAAATACACCGCCTACGACGCCGCGGGCATACCGCTGGCGATGGGCGCCGGCGACATCACCGTCGGCACGCTGGGCAATTCGCAGGTCACATTGACGGGCAGCGAGCGGCCGAGCATTTTCGAGTTCAAGCCGGTCGGCGCGGATGGTCAGCTACTGACGAACGTCAATACGATCACGCTCTACTACCGTCAATCCACGGTAAAGGACCAGGTGTACGACCGTCCCTTTACCGAAGTGACGCTGACGCGCGACGCTCTCGGACGCTTCCTGTTCGACGCGTCGGCGTTGCCCACACGCGCGGAATTCGAGTATCGCTATCTTGCGAAGGATGCGACCGGCACCGTATTGACCGAGCGTCAAAGCTATTTCCTGACCGGGACGCGTAACAACCCGGTGACGAACGTCGACATCGTCGGCGTGATCGAGGAAACGGCGAAAGACATGACGATCGACCGGCTGCAGCAGCACAACGCATTCGGCGAGGTGTCGGCCGAGCGTGACGGCCGCGGCAACTGGACGACTTCCTCTTACAACACGATGGGGAATCTGACGCTCAAGCACGAGCCGAAGGTCAGCGTGACACTCACGAATGGTGCACAGGTGGAAGTCGAACCGGAGACGCGGTTCTACTACGACCTCACCGGCAACCTGGTCGGATTGAAGGATGCCAACGGCAACTTGACCACGCAGCAGTGGAACTATGGGTTAACCAAGGCCGCAGTGGCCCGGACATGGGACGCACTGGGGTTCAGCAAGACGATGCAGTACGACGCGTATGGCGATCTGCGTACGACGATCGACGAGCTGGGGCGACGCACCGACTATCGCTACGACAAACTAGATCGCCTGATCGAAGTCGATCGGCCGGCGCTGGCCGACGGTCAGCGGAGCATCGACCGCTACGAATATGATTCGCTGGACCGGCGCATCGCGCATACGGATGCACTGGGTAACCGGGAGCGCACCTTCTACGATGTCGATGGTCGGGTCGTTAAAACGATCAGTGCGGCGGGCCGTGAAGTGAAATACGACTACAAGTGGGCCACAAGCATGGGGTCGGCCGGGACGGCGACCGCCGGCGGGTGGATCCGCACGACGACCAATGCAAACGGCATGACGACGGTCGACGAGAACGATCAGTTCGGGCGTCTGATGAAGCACACGGACTTCGGTGGGCACGTGTTCCAGTACACGTACAACTGGGCTGGGCTGCTTGCCAAGCAGTCTGGATCGAGCGGACAGGATGTTGACTATACGTATTACTCGAACGGGCTGGTGCGCTCGATCAAGGATAACGCGACGAAGACACAGTCGTTGTACGAATACGATGGCGACGGCAACCGGACGGCGGAGTACTTCTCGAACTTCGGCGACGTCTACGTGTTCGCGCAGTCGCGAGTCAAGTACGACGCGCTGAACCGGGTGACGGCGATCGAGGACGACGCGTACAAGGTCTATTACGAGTACGACGCAGTAGGTAATCGTCGGCACATGCTCGCGAAGTACACCGATATGGTTGGCTATCACGATCGCGAGCAGGAGTACTGGTACGAATACGACGCGTTGAATCGTTTCACGGTGTCGATGGGTAGTCTGTCGGGTGCGCGTGCGACCGATCCGAACGACACGAGCGTTTCGATCGTGAAGGGAGCACTTGGCGGCGACGGCGTGCAGCTTGGCTACAACGCGGCGGGCGAGCGCGTGCTGGCTGTGTACGCGAAGGACGGCCGGACTGAGCGTTATACGTACGATGCGAACGGTTACCTGACCACGCAGAGCGTCAACGACATCGTCGTGCAGGAGCGCAAGAACGACCTGCTGGGCCGCGTGACGGGATTCATCGAACGCGATGCGAAAACGGGTCAGCAGGTTACCGGGATCGACCGCACCTGGGACGCGGACGGGACGATCACGCAGGAGCGCGACACGCTGCATCGCGCGACGACCGCGTATTCGCGTATGGCGGATGGCACGTTGACGAAGGTCGAGACGACGCCGGACGACTCGAGCGAGACGCGTACGACTTCCACGTATGCATACGAGTGGTGGGACAGCGCGAAGCAATCCCGCGTGACGGTGCAGGCATCCAATCCGAATGCACCGGGCTGGCGGCCAGCGACGTCGTACTTCAACTACGACGAGAACGGCAATCTGAAGAGCACGTACGACGACGGCGGAAACGATCCGGGCAAGGCGCGCGCATTCCAGTACTGGACCGACCTTCGCGGCCAGGTGCAGCGGCGCGACGAGCTTACCGGCGTCACGGTGGACGCAAATGGGCGAATCAACGGGGCGGCAGGCGATCGCAAGCACAACTATTACTACCTGAACGGTAACCGGGTAGGGAATCAGGGCAACGACGGGATCGACCAGATCGACTATATGCAGGAACTTGCCGGCAAGCTTGGCAAGGGCAACGAGAATCAGTATCGGGTCTTCACACCGATCAGTGCCGCCGACTTCGACGAGAACTACATGGCGATCAACGGCACGTATCCGGCAGCAAGCGCGGGCCAGTGGACGGTGCGGGCAGGCGATACGCTGAAGTCGGTTGCGTCGGCGCTGTGGGGCGATTCGAGCCTGTGGTACATCCTGGCGGACGCGAATGGTCTGAAGAGTACGGACGAGCTGCGGGCCGGTCAGTTGCTGACCGTTCCGAACAAGGTGACGAACGTCCACAACACGTCGACGACGTTCAAGCCGTACGATCCGGGCCTCGCGATTGGCAATACGCAGCCAACGCTGCCGGCGCCGCCTCCACCGCCGGGGCCCAGCGGGTGTGGCGGATTCATGCCGATTATTGCGATCGTCGTGGCGGTAGTGGCAACGGTGTTTACGGCGGGGGCGTTGACTGCGCCGGCCGGGGCATCGTTCAGCGCGATTATGTCGGCGGGTGGCACTGCGCTGACGGGGGGAGCGGGTCTGGCAGGTGTGGGTGCGTCGGTCGCGGGTGGCGCAGTGGGTGCAGCCGCCTCTCAGGGTGTCATGATTGCGTCCGGCGAGCAGCACGGCTTGGATTTGAACGGCATCACGCTGGGAGCCATAGCAGCGGGGGTTACGGCTGGTATCGGAGCCGCAGTGAGCGCGCCGGCGAACGCGTTGAGCGCAGCGGCTCAAGGCGCCGTGAGATCGGTGGCAACGCAAGGCATCGGTGTGGTAACGGGGCTGCAGGAACATTTTGACTGGAAGGGTGTGGCGGCCAGCGCGATTGCGTCGGGTGTAGGATACGGCGTGGGCGAGCAGGTCGGGAAGGTGGCGATCGGAGCGGGTGTCGGCGCTGGTATGGGCCGGTTCGTGAGCGGTGTAGCGGGCGGGTTGAGCGCGGGAGTTGCAAGTACACTGGTTCGCGGCGGGAGTCTGGGGCGTAACATCGGGGCAATCGCGGCGGATGCGGTGGCGACCACCGTTGGCAATATGGTGGCCGACCGGATGAAGAGTCAGCCGACATCGACCGCGCTGCGCACCCAGCAGGCGATTGACGCGATGAACGGGCAGATCCTGCCAAGTAGTGTAGGTTCCGCCGGGACGGGTTTCGTACCCGCCAATGCGCCGTATATCCGGTTCGAAAACAGTCCGCAGGCCAGCGCCACAATGGCACTGGCAAACTACGACTCCCCTGCGGGCATTGAACAAGCGAGGGCGCAACGCATCGCCGAGTTGCAATTGCTCGCCGATCAGCCTCTCGACCGTGGATTCTCCGGGGTACAGGTTCTGATCGAAGGTGTTGGTTCGACTGGCGGACCAGCCCCTCATCCGGCCGCTGAGCTGGGCACGATTCGAAATCTAAACTGGTTCGAAAGCCAGTTGGCCTTCAATCCGGTTGCGCAGGCAGCGCAAGGGTTTGTCGACCAAGGGTTAGCGCTCGCGAGCGGCGCTTGGAATGTCGTGTCGCATCCCATGAATACGGTAGCCGCGATCGGCGCGCACTACGCGAACGCGTATGAAGCTGGCAACCTTGGTGGCGCGATTCTGCGCGACGCAAGCGGTATCGCGGCCGGTGCGGTGAAGGGCGCGCTCAGCCCGATTGATGCGCTGTATCGGCAAAACGAGGCGGGTGGAGCTTACCGACTGGGCGGGTCCATGATGGATGCGGCGCTGTCGGCGGCAACCCCCGGTGCCACGAACGCAGCGATTCGTCTAACCGGAGCTGGACTCGAACGTGGCGCTGCAGCGTTTGGACCGGCACTCGACAGGGTGGCAAGCGGCTTCTTGGTGAACAGGGGCATGCTGCTGAACGCTGTACCTGAAAGCGGAGGTTTCGGAGGTGCTGCTGCAACGCTGTCGCGAGTCGAAAGCAGATTCGCCAGCGCATCGCGAGAAGTTGGTTTCATTATCGATAGTAAGTCGGGGGATATTCTTGCCGTGCGAAGAGCAGGGTTGGGTAACGGGACACAGATTAGCCTTAATTCCGCTACGGATTTCCCGTTGATGAGCGGCAATGTTTTTACCCATAACCATCCGTTAGGCGGTAATTTGTCGCCTGGCGACGTATCAACCGCGATTGGCGCAGGTGTGCGGGAGTTCCGAGCAGTTACACCGACACGTACCACTTCTATTGCGTTTGCTAATCCGCCTGATGGGCTGATTGGTGCGCCTGGCCCAGCCGTTCTATTCATGGATGGCGAGAAGTCTGCGATTGCTGCCACATACAGGGCAGGTTTGGCTGATGGAAGTCTGATTCCGCCGACTGATCTGGCCACGAGGAACGTTTGGCTGAGTGACTATTTCATACAGCAGTTGTCAGCACGAAATCCTTGGATTCAGTACACGGTAACTACACAATAAGGCGCGGCGATGAGCAATACGAATACTCTTCAAGCGGTGGTCAATGACTTCGTTGGGTCGCTGAGTACGAGCGATAGGGAAGTTGTTCGTCTACTGATTCTTAATCATCAGATTCGGCAAAGCTTGGCGTGGTACAAAGAGGTGGCCGATCGCTATCTTCGGGGACCGAGGGCGGCTGAGCTGATCAACGAGATAGAGAGGAAATATCCGGATGAGAGCATGTGGAAAAGCCTAGATTCATCTCCCGAGACATTGATGTTTGAAGCGGGAATTATTTTGCGCGAAACACAAGCAGTGCTGAATGCAGATTAAGGAACGAACAAAATGCAGTTGACGAAATTGATCCCGCTGGGCGTTACGCTGTTGATTCTGGCAGGCTGCGCATCAGTACCGATGGGCGATCCCCAGCGAGACGCGGAACTGAAGACGTTCAGCGCACCGCAGGAGAAAGCGGCCATTTACGTGTATCGGAACGAAAGCATGGGCGGTGCCGTCAAGATGCCGGTGACGCTTGATGGTAAGACGTTGGGCGATACGGCCGCGAAGACTTACCTGTATAGCGAGGTTGAGCCTGGCCGTCACCAGTTGGTCTCGAAGGCGGAAAACGATTCGACGCTGGACGTCGATACGGTCGCCGGAAAGATCTATTACGTCTGGCAGGAGGTCAAGATGGGCATCCTGTACGCTCGCAGCAAACTGCAACTCGTCGACGACACGACTGGGCAGGACGGGGTGAAAGCATCGAAGCTGGCGGTCTTGAAACCTGAGCAGGTCGAGGCTGCAAAATGACGATCTGCTGTTGCTAGCGCTTGTACCGACGCCCGAATACGTGGGCGTTGTCGTATCTGCACCCGGAATCTCAGAAGAGCTCTCTCTCGACGCGTTGGTGATCGCGCGTGCTTCGTGTTCGGCTTCGCGAAAAACGAGCGGACCAATGTGAGCGCGAAGGAGTTGCAGGTGCTGAAGCTGTTGGCGGCGCAGTTGCTGGGTTACGACGCGCGGACGTTGGCGAACGCGTAGGCCCCGGGGCGAATTATATGAGGTGGAAAGCGATGAGTGACAAACTGCTGAAGGTACTGCACGAGACGGCGTAGGGCCTGCATGAGGCGGGTGCGATGGACGCGGTGACGCTGCGCGACGACGCGTTGTGCCTGCCGCCAGTGAACGCCGCCGGATCCGGGATCGTTTTCTATCGAGCGACGGAGGTCGCGTGATTTTGCAGCACCGACAATAATGCTCAAAAAATGAAGAAATTTGCCCTTGCCTTCCTAAATTCGATTGCTGTTTGTAACATGATTGTCTTGTCTGGATGTGCAATACGTGGCACACCATACATCACCTACGATGAGAAAAAGCCGCTTGTTGAGACGGCGATTTTCTCCGCTTTCGATAAAACGCAAAAGCTGGCAACTGTTGATGAAGTAGACGGCAGGGTATTGCCGCTATGCTATATCAGCGGTTACTGTCCGTTTTGGGTTCGAGTTCTACCCGGCGAACATACCTTCAAAGTTAGGTATCAGACCGACGTCGTTCTCTTCGGGTCCATGATGACTGCAAAGGTGGCAAATTTCTCTCTCACCGTCCCAGACATGAAGCCGTCACACGTTTACACGGTCGAATATCAGAAAGTTGGAAGTGGCGTATACGCAACCGTGCGTGATTTAGGAGAAAACCCCACGTATGGGGTGAGAGCCGGCTTTTCTGGTGAATACTTCCCGGCGACGTTTTCTGATGTCGAAAACTAAAACTATGGTGTCAGTGATTGCCATTTTTTGGATGCGTCCCGACGATGGCGTGCGAGTAAGGTGAAGCTGAATTTCTGTTGTAAGCTTCGTGGTTATGAAAATCGACTTCATCATAACCAATAGATCCAGTCCCGTGGCTGACTTCTGTTTGACGCGGCACCATACGACGAGGTGATGTTCTCGCATGATCCATGCGGCTGAATCATTTGATGATGCGACTTACGTTCAAGGTCTCCTATTAGACGCGCTGCCCAAGCTCGTGCAGGTTGCACCGAAATGGGCGTCTATCGCGCTTATGCGCGTTCTCAACAATGCGTCCAAAGGCGGAGTTGGTGCAGGCGCTGTTGGGCGCATCACCGGACGCCAAGCACGCGGTAACTTGGTTGTGTGAGAAGCTCAACGAGCGCGGTGCGTCGTTTATAGAGAAGACGCTTGCCGTTTCATTGGCAGCTAAAAATTAGTTCGTGTATGCAATAACGCCCGCGAAAGCGGGCGTTATTGCATCTCCGTTCGAAACTCAGAAGATCTGTTTGGCGATGCGTCGCCGCTCGCCGTCATTGAGGTGCATTGAGCGCATCCCGTCGATCGCACGACGCAGCCAGTGGTCGACGATAACGCGATGTGCGCCGTTCGCTCCGGCCGCCGTCGAGGCCGGCAATTGCCGAATTCCGGCGCTTGTCCGTGCCGATCGAATTTTGACCGGGTGGGGATGCGGACAAATCTTGGACTACTTTGGAGGTAGTCCATGTGTTCATACCAAAAACGCGTTCGGGCGGTCGAGTTGTACCTGAAACTCTGGCCGGTCCACTATTCTCGAAATCACGGTAGGGGCAGACAACCTATGAGTCTGTCAAACCATCAAGCTTTGAAGCAAGCTTCGTTGTCACTTCGTCCCAGTTACCCATCGTGTCGGGCCTTAGTATTTCCAGCGATGTGTACCAAGGTGTCGCGACCGCACTTTGTTCGTAGCGCCAATCTGCGCATCGCGAGTTGAGTAGCAAATAGCCGGGCTTGTTGAGGGCCCCGGCTGCATGAGAGAGCACTCCGTCGTTACCAACGAAGCCATCGAGTCGATCCATTACGCCGATGGCTTGCCTGAGAGTCAGTTGCTCTGGCAAAGGGGTGGAGCGTTGCGAGTCCTTCGAGCGCGGATTGTTGATCCAGCGCGTACGCTCATAACCTCGTTGCATTACGACCCAATGAATGTCGTCTGAAGCCTCGAATAGCGGATCAAGATGTGTGTGACACATACTCTTGCGAGCATAAAGATCGGTTGATTCGCAGGATGACCAAAAAAGCCCGACACATCTTCTCCCCTGTGCACGGCGTCGGATGTTGCTTAGTGCTTGCTCAACCTGCGTGTCAGTGTGGGATTCAATGTAGCGGTCCGTAGTGGCGTAACCGAGAACGGGGAATAGCGACGCAAAAAGTGTGAATGGATCCGTCCACATGCATGTGTCATGACTCGAGCAAAAGAATCCGGCTGCAACCAGTTGTTTCGAGAGATGATGGTTGTATTCGCCGAGCTTATAGTCATCGAGGAGTCCATTGAGTCGGGCATCCCAGACGATCTCCACTCCGAGCGCTTGCAAAGCCTGTGCATAACGAGCCCATTGAACGAAATCTCCATATCCGCTCGAATGCCCGTCGATAGAGAGGCGTTTCGGCAGTTCGAGTTGGCCGTTCCAATAACGATCAGCATTGAGATGTGGCCACAACTCAGTGACGGCCTCTCGGCTACAATACGTCTGATGGAATTCCCGTACGCCTGCGGTGATTCCCTTGCTACGCATCATGCTGCGTCCGCGATAATGCTCTCGTGTATGTGTGAATGGCGTGCTGGCATCGCGCTGCAAAGTCAGAACGGCGTCATCTTCACCAAGATAGTGATAGCTGGCAATTCTCATATGGTAAGCTGAGGGGCCAGAAAACTCGGGTTTGGCAGCCAGGGTATCCAGTGCCGTAAGTCCAATATCTTTGATGCCTAGATGTCCGCATATATCTGCGATACAGTGGAAGTGCATGCCATATCCATGCGCTTCACGGCTTATTTTGAAAAATATATCGAGGGCTTGCAGATGCCGCCCGGACCGATAATACATTTGAGCAAGCCAGTACCAATATTCTACCGTTCCTTTGTCGGAATCGTGGCGCGATGCCAAGAACGCATCGCATTCTTCGATACGACCATTAAGCAACGCAGACTGAATCTGATCATAGCTATTCATACACGTTCTTAGGGTTGCGAGATTCTGGTTCTATCTGTGTTACTTGCGCGGTGTGAGCGCCGCCATCAAGTCGGCTTTGAGCTTGTCGTCCTCCAGGATGGTCTGGGCCACCCGGCCCGTGATCGACTGGAATGACGGATCGTTGACCAGTTCGTCGCCGAACTGCCGATGAAGGACATGCTCGACCGCGGCACGCGTCAACTGGAACTCGTCCGTCACGCCAGCCGCGAGCAACTGGTCGATATGCGCCGGGAGCGTTTCACCCAACGGGCGCGGCCCGCCTTTCGATGTCGTACTGCCGGCCGATGTCGCACCTGCGGCGCCGGGCCGCGCACGGGCCTTCTTGTCGAGCTCGCTGCGCAGTATCTCGGTGAGCTGGTCGAGCGTGGTGCGGGAAATCATGGCGATGTGAAGGCTTGTCAGCGAGACATGGAGGAGGCGGGATCGATTTCCGGAAGCATACCCGCCTTTTCGGATGGCAAGCGGCTGCCCGCCGACGCACGAACGATCGATTCGACATGCTGCAGCACGTCGGAAATATAGCGATTGATCAGCGGGTATTTCGTGTTCGACGCGATGCCCGCGCGCAACTGTTCGACGGCCAGATCGAAGCGATCGTCCGCGAGATTCAGCAATCCGGTTTTCAGCATGCGAAGCGTATCGTCGGCCGGCAGCGTATCGAGCGGCTGCCACGCGTCGACGGCGCGATCGACGTGACCGTGAGTCAGATGGAGAAAACCCAGCATGAAGCCCGCGATCGGGAAATCGGGCGTCAATTGCTGCGATGCGTCGAAATCGCTTCTGGCGGCATCGTAACGCTGCGATCCGGCATGGATTGCGCCGCGCAGGAACCACAGGCGGTAGTCGTCCGGCCAGCGCTCGAGCGCGTTGTTCAACGCGTGGAGCGCGGTTTCGTCGCTTGATCGCATTGTTTCTACCAGCACGGCCATCCGGTCGTCCGGGCACAGGGTCGATGACGGTTTGTTTTCCATGGCGATTCACGCAAGAAGGTAGAAGTCGTCGGTGCCGATCTGGCGACGAAGCTCGTCAAGCGCCGCGCGATGCAACTGCGAAATGCGGCCCTTGGAGAGATTGAGAATGTCGGCGATGTGCTCGAAGCTCAAGCGGTGAAAGTAGTGGTAGCGAATGATCTTTTGCTCGCGCGCCGGCAAGCGGTCGACCGCTTCGTACAGGCGGGAGCGCGTCTGTTGCTGCGCCAGCGTCCGGTACGGATGATCCTGGAACGGCTGCACGGCACCGGGATCGGCGCCGACCATGCCCGTATCGTCGAGCATGAAGCTGATCGCCAGGCCGACCGTGACGCCCGCGAGCACGCGGAACACGTCGCGCGGTTCGTCGCCGGGTGCATCCTTCAGCGATTCCAGCCGTTCCCTGCGAATGCTGGCACGCAGTGCCGTTTGCTCCTGGGCGTCGGTGAGCCGGACAACGCCGTCCAGCACGCTTCCCTTGATTCGCTGCGTGGCGAACGTCGTAAATGCGACGCCGCGGGTCCGGTCGAACCGGTCGATGGATTCGAGCAGGCCGACGCAGGAGAACTGCATGTAGTCCTGGTACTCGACATCGTCGCGGTGTCGCCCACGATACAGCTTGCCTGCGAGTGCGGCCGCGTACGACAGATAGAAATCGAACAACGCCTCTCTTGCATCGGGATCGCGACTGCGCTCGAAGGCGAGCCACAGATCGTGTTCTCGTCCGACGGTCGATATGGCGTCTGCTGCGCCCGGCAGATCCTGCAGCGTCATTTGAAGCTGCCCAGCACGCCACGCAGGATGAGGCCCCAGCCGTCTACCAGCACGAACATCAGGACCTTGAGCGGCAGCGAGATCGTCGCCGGCGGCACCATCAGCATGCCGAGCGACAGCAGTACGCTGGAGACGACGAGGTCGATCAGCAGGAACGGCAGCAGGATGACGAAGCCGATCTGGAACGACACGCGCAGCTCGTTCAGAATGAACGCGGGCGTCAATTGCAGCAGGCTGACGTCGGCGGGTGTCGCGGGAAGCGGCTGGTGCGACATTTCGTACATCCACTTCAGTTCGTCTTCGCGCACCTGGCGCAGCATGAAGTCGCGCAGCGGCCCGCTGCTGCGTTCGAGCGCCTGCGACAACTCGAGGTGGCCGCCGATGAAAGGCTGAAGCGCGTCGTGGTTGATCGTCTGCAGCGTCGGCAGCATTGCGAACACGGTCAGGAACAACGCGAGGCTGATCAGTACCGGCGTCGGCGGCGTTTCAGGCATGCCGAATGCATGGCGGATCATCGACAGCACGATCGCGATCCGGATAAAGGCCGTCATCGAGACGACGAATGCGGGGAGGAGGCTGAGCACCGTCAGCAATACGGCAATGCGTACGGCTTCGGACATGCCGGCCCCGGAACGCGCGAAATCGGCGACACCCAGCGACGACAGCGGCGCCGCGGCCTGCAGCGCAGGCGCCGCATGAGCCCAGCCCGCCGCGCCACTCAGCAGTGCGAACAGCAGGATGGCCAGAACGCGGTGCAACGTTGCGCGCATCTCAGGACTCCGACGGCGACTGGTCGCGTGCATCGACGACGCGGCTGCCGTTCGCATCGGACATGAGAAGAACAACGCGCTGGTCATATTGGATCAAATGCAGGGTGGTCCGGGGGGAAAGACGGGCATGTTCGATCACGCGAATGCGCGGAGCATTCGCCGGATCGCGAGGCGTGCCGCGCACGGTGCGCGCCCGAATGACGAGCGCGGCGACGACGCCGATCGCGAGACACAACAGCAACGCCAGCACGACGCGAACCCAGTCCACGCCGAGGTGCGAGAACAGGCCGGCGGCCGGCGCGGTATCGGTCGCGCGTTCGAGCCACGACGTTTGCACCGGCGCGGTCATCGATCGGCGGTTCCGACGCTGACGATGCGCACGCCGAAGCGGCCGTCGACGGCCACGATTTCTCCGGTCGCGATCGTCTTGCCGTTCAACGCGATCTCGACCGGATCGCCGATCGATCGGTCGAGTTCGAGAACGCCGCCCGATTGCAGCGTCATCATGTCCTTGATGTTCATCGTGGTGCGACCGAGCAGCACGTCGACGGTGACCTTGACGCCGTCGAGCAACTCGAGCATCGGGCGCGGCGATTCTTCCGCGTTCGCATCGGCGTGCTGTTCGGGCAGATCGACGCGGGCCGCGACGGCCTGTTTGGGAAACGTATGGGTAGTCATGGCGAATCGGGCGTCGCGAGCGACGTCAGTTTGAAGGAAAGCGAGGTGCCGGTACGGCCGGGTGTGCCGAATGCGACGGCGCACGCGGTTTCGTCGACGACCAGCGCGGCAGGCGCGTCGATAGCGCGATCGAGGACGACGACGTCGCCCGGCGACAAGGTCGTCAACTGGGCCGCGGACAGTTCGCATCGGCCGAGCAGCACGGACAGCGCGACCGGACACGCATCGAGGGCGGCACGGCGGGGTGTCAGGTCGCCGTCGGTGTGTCGACCTGACGCGAAAGACGCTTCGGCGGCGGCTTCGTTCCAGATGTGGCGGACGTCACAGAACAGCATGCCAAGCGTGTCGTCATTCGATGCGGCGATCGCCAGCCGGATGACGCCGTATCCGCTGAACGACGCGGCGGCAGCGCCGCGTGCTTCATTCGAAGTGTGCGCTGAACCGATCTGCGTGGAAGAGGGCGACACGCGAAGCGACGCGATCAGGTCGTCGCGGATTTCAGTCGCGATCGACGCAAGGAAGTCGTGGCACGCACGGCTGTCGAAAGCGTGCCCGCCCGCTGCGAATGCGGCATCGACCAGACGCCGGTCGCTGCGCTCGAACATGTCCAGGCGGATGCCCGGTGCGCACACGTGACAGGTCTGCCCCGACCCGTCGGTTTCGGGCGGGTTGCCGGGCAAGCGGACGATCTCACCGAAGGAAAAGCACGGCCGGACGAACCAGCGCGATTGCCAGTCGGCGAGTGCGGTCTCGAACAGCGCCCGCGCGATGTCCGGATCGCGGTCGCTGGCCGGGCGCCAGGTGACGGGGCCGATGCTCATCCCTGACTCCGCATCTGAAGCAACTGCATCATCATCTCGTTCGCCGCGCTCACGACCTGCGACGAGGCCTGGAAGCCGCGCTGGATCAGGATGAGCTGACCGAACTCGTTCGACAGGTCGACATTCGATGCCTCGGTCGCGCCGGAAAGCAGCTTGCCGACGCCCGCACCATTGCTGGAGCGATACGCGGGCGGCGCGGCGTGGCTCGCATCGAACAGCCCCTTGCCGGTCTGGATCAGTTGCTGCGGATTGGTGAAGCTGGCGAGGGCGATCGCGCCGAGTTTGCCGTTCTGGCCGTTGGAATAGCCGATGACGAGCTGGCCGTCCTGATCGACGCTCAGCGACGACAGCGTCCCGGTCGCATAACCGTCCTTGGACGACACGCGAAGCGTCGACGTGGTCCCTGCCGAATAGCTCGTCACGCCGCTCGAGAAGTCGAGCGACACGGTGAGCAGCGGGGCGTTGGCCGGGCGCAGCGTGACGTCGATCTTGTTGCGCCCCGGGTCGGGAATGCCGCCGGTGAACTGCAGCATGCTTTCCTGGACGGGCAGGCCGTTCTCGTCGCTGACGGACACTTTCCAGCGTCCCGGAAGCGGGCCGGAATCGGGCTTGAAATCGAGTTTGAGCGTATGTTTCCCGCCGCTGGCGTCATACACGTCGACGTTCGGGATCGAGAAGCTGGTCGAGCCGGTCGACAGGTTGTCGGTGAACTTGACGACGGTCGTCGCCTGCGGTGGATTCAACTGCTTGCCGGCAACCGACAGCCCGGAGAGATCGCCCGATCCGGTGAGCGCCGCCAGTTGCAGGCCGCTGGTCTTGTCGCGGATCGAGCCGTCGCCGTCGACGATGAACTGGCCCGTTCTCGTGTAGCGGGCATCCTTCCCGTCGAGCAGCGTCAGGAATCCGTTGCCCTGGATCGCGAGGTCGAGCTGGCCGTCGCTCGGCCGCGTATCGCCTTGCTTGAAATTCAGCGATGCGTAGCCGTATTCGACGCCGCTGCCCGAATACGTGACGTTCGGATTGCCGCTGGAGCCGGGCGCGAATTGCTGCCCGTAGTACAGGTCGGCGAACTGCGGCGTCGACGTCTTGAAGCCGGCGGTATTGAGGTTGGCCACGTTGTTGCTGATGGTCTGCAAACCGCGCGAATAGGCGGTCAAGCCGCTCATACCGATATAGATGCTTTCAAGCATGGGTTTCTCCCGGACAGGTCGACTATCGAACGGAGACGATCTGCGCGACCGTCGCGTTGGTCAGGAACTGGCCGTCGGCGGTCTCGATCGTCAACTGCGGTTGTCCGTCCTTGAACGACACGCTTTTGACGACACCGCTTATCTGGGCCGTGTCGGTCTGCACATCCACGTTGCGGCCGAGCAGGCCGACCGTTCTCGTCGCCGATTGCACCGTCAGCAGGCTGTCGATCTTGTCCGTCATCTGGCGGCTCTGTTCGAGCGACGTGAACTGCGCGAGCTGCGAAACGAACTCGAAGTTGTCGACGGGCTTCAGCGGATCCTGGTAGGTGAGCTGGGTCAGGATGATCTGAAGCAGCGACTGCATGTTCAGGCCGAGCGAATCTGCCCGGGTGCCGAGATTGGTGGACGAGGCAATGGGATCAATCGCCATGAGGGGTTTCTCCGGGAGCGTTGCGGTCGATGCCGTTGACGACGAGCTTCGACGCGCGGAAACCGCTCTGCTGCAGAGCGGCGCGAACATGTGAATCGAGTGTTTCGAGATCCTCCGCATCGGCCTGTGCGACGCGGAGCGACACGAACGGCGCGCCGTCGCCGGGCAGAACCGTCACGCGGAACGGTGCGGTGGTTGGTGGCGGCGACACATAGGCGGCCGGTACGTTGCGGCTGCGAGCGGCGTCGGCCGCGCGTTCGGTCGATCCGGTCGCGTTCGCGGCCGGTTGCCCGGGCCGCCCGGGCTGAGGGACCGGACAAGGAGCCTGGTATGCATTCGCCGGCCGTGCCGCGTACTCGCGTTGCCCCTGCACTGTCGGTACGCCCGTTTGCGTGACCGTTACTGCGAGGCGATCGCTGGCCGCAGCCGTTTCCGAGGCTTTCGCCTGGCGCTCGGCCGCAGTCGATGCGGCGGATTGCTCGACGCCGCACGGTGCGCCAGCCCTTGATTCGACGGCAACCGCCCTGCCGGGCGCGGGCCGGGCGGAGCGGCCGGCCGGGAGCGCAGACGCCGCGTTGCGCCACATGTCCTGCTCCATCGAACGCAGCAATTGGTCAAATGCGTTGTCGGTGCCGCCTGTCGACACACGCGACCGGTCGGCCGACACGTCGGCGGGGCGAAGCAGATGAATGCCCGTCGTCATCGATTCCCCCCGGAAAGTGCCACGCGGATTTCAAGCTCGGTCATCCGGCGTTCGTCGAGTGCCGCACGATGTCGCTTCTCCGCATGCAATACGTGACGATCGGCGGATTCGGCGAGACGGTCGCGTTGCTGGAGGGTTGCGCGGACGGCTTCCAGTTCCGCGGTTCGCAGGTCGACGCGGCGCGACGCGGCATCCCGTTGCACGGAAACGGACAGGAGCGCGGCCGAGCAGTTGGCAAGCAGCGCGGGCGACAGCCGGTCGCCCATGGCCGCGTCGCGCCACGCCGCAAGATGAGCGTCATGCACGGCTTCGACGCGCCGCTGCCGGTCGCGTTCGACATCGAGCGCGGCGCGTGCCTGCGCGGCACGCGAGATCGCCTGCTGCAGTTGAAGCTGACGGACGAGCGCGATGTCGAGCGCCCCGTCCCGTTGTGATCGACGGGTCATGTTGTCGCCCCTAGCAAGGTCTTCAGCAATGCGATAGCGCGATCGCGATCCGTCGCCTGTCCGACGTCCTGCCGAAGAAAATCGATGAGGTCGGTGCGTACGCGTAGTGCGTCGTCGAGCACGGGATTGCTGCCGGCGACGTAGAGGCCGGCTTCGATGAGCGTACGCGACCGCTCGTACAGCGACAGCCCGGCGAGCGCGCGTGCAGCCTGATGGCGTGCGTCGTCGCTTGCGACGTGCTGCATCACGCGGCTGACGCTACGCGTGACGTCGATGGCCGGGAAGTGCCCCTGTTCGGCCAGCGTCCGCGTCAGCACAAGATGACCGTCCAGCAGCGCGCGCATGGTTTCGGCCATCGGATCGTCGATTTCGTCGGTTTCGGCCAGCACCGTCATCAGCGCGGTAATGGCGCCGCCACCTCGCACTGCGCCGCACCGTTCGACGATCTTCGGCAATGCGGCGAAGACGCTCGGCGTATAGGCGCGAAGGGTCGGCGGCTCTCCCGCCGCGAGGCCGATCTCGCGCAGCGCGAGCGCATAGCGCGTGATCGAGTCGAGCAGCAGCAAGACATGCTTGCCCTGCGAGCGGAAATATTCCGCATGAGCGAGTGCCGCCGATACGCTGCGTGCGCGCAGGATGGCGGGCTGGTCGGATGTGGCGATCACCATCACGGAGCGCGCGCGCGATTCATCCTGAAGCGACCGGTGCCAGAAATCCTCGGCTTCGCGCCCGCGTTCGCCGACGAGGCACATCACGCAGACATCCGCATCGACGTGGCGGGCCAATGCGGACAGCAACGTCGTTTTGCCGACGCCGCTTCCGGCAAAGATGCCGATGCGCTGACCGACGCCGAGCGTCAGCAGCGTGTCGATCGCCCGTATCCCCGTTTCGAGCGCGCGGTCAGGGGTCGTACGATCGAGCGGCGACGTGTGCAGGCCCGCGAGCGGCCACGGATATCGGGAGGCAATCGCGGCCCCGCCGTCGAGCGGCTGACCGAGCGGATCGACGATCCGCCCCAGGTAGGCATCGCCGACCGGCAGCGTCGCGTCCGAGCCGATCGCGCGCACCGTATCCCCGATGCAGAGCGACGAGGTTGCCCGGTAGGGCGCAAGGGTAATCCGGCCGACCTCCGCACGCGTCACTTCGGCATAGAGCGGCGGCGACTGTTCTCCCAATACGCACAGCGAACCGACCGACACGCCCGGGCCGTCGGCGTCGACGAAGGTCGGCATGATGCGGGTCACGTTGCCGACGCGCTCGACGGGGTCGAGGCGGCGCAGCGCGTCGACATACGGGTGTGGAGTTCGCCGCTCATGCATTGCCGATCGCCTCCCGGATCGTCGCGGCGACGCCGGCCAACTGGCGCGGGATGCCGGCGTCGAGCTTGCCGAGCGTCAGGTCGATGACGCATGCGCCGGCGGGCAGCTGCGGATCGGCGACGAGCGACACCGACGGCGCGGTGTCGAGCGCGCGCCGGACGGTATCGAGCAGCGCCGGATCGCGGAAATCGTCCGCGGACACCCGGATCCCGACGAGCGATCCCTGTGCGATCGACGTCAGGCGATGGCGTACGGTTTCGACGACGAGTTCCGCATGGCGGGTCGGGTCGCCCAGGACGCGCTCCAGCCCGACGAGCGCCACCTCTGCCGCGAGCGCGTCCAGCGACGCGATGCGTGCAATGAATGCGTCGCGCGCGGTATCGATACCGCTTTTCAGTAGTGCAATCCGCTCGGCTTCGGCGCGTGTCGCCCGCTGGATGCCATCTTCGATGCCGCGTTCGAACGCCGCTCGCGCCCGTTGCTCGAGTTCATCCTCGTGCCCCGATGCTACTGCCTCGAGCTCGGCAATCCGTGCGAGCAGGCGATCGCGCTCCGGCGCAAATGCGTCGCCACGGTCGTGCGAAGGCGTGATGGGCGTGTGCTCGAGCGGCAGTGCACGACGCTCGTCAGCGGCGGGCTGCGCACCGAGCGGCACGCGCTCGACGCTCAGCACGACCTGTCCGGCCTTGATGATCGCGGTCACGTGCGTCCTCTGCGAAGGCCGTCGAGCAGGCGTCGCCGCCAGGAATGGGGCGGGCGCGGCGATGCTTCATCGATGTCGACGATCGGAGGAAGCGCACGGATCGCTTCGTCCGCCGCTTTCAGCAGTGCATCGCGTGCACGCGGGGCGAGCGGCGACACGGGATGGCGTCGCCATGCGGGATGGCCTGCGAACAGGCGCGTGCGCTGTGCGTCGTCGACGCAACCGGCCAGTTGCGCGAGCAGCGCATCGGGCCAGTGGCCGGCCAGGCGCTCGATCGCCGGGTAAGCGTGATCGGGCGATGCGTGGCCGACGGCTGCCGACGGCGCGGCAGACAGTACCGATGCGAATCCCTTCTGGTCGCCGGACCCGAGCGACGCCGCGTCTTCGAGAAGCGGGCGCAACTGTTTTCGTTCGGCGTCCGACAGCGCATGCCAGACCGCTTCGATGTCGTTGGCCGACCGATCGGCAAGATCGGCAACCAGGCCGCGCAGGCGGCGGTCGGTACGCGAGCGGTCGTTAACCTTCATGATGCTGGCGGCTCTCGGAAAGAAGGACGCGCAGGCGCGTGACGTACTCGGCGCGTTCCGTCGAGGTCATGGCGTGCGCGCCGACAGGCCGTCGTCTACCGGCCAGCGGGCGCCACAGCAGGACGCTTCCGGCCAGCAGCACGAGCACCGTTGCGTATGCAATGAACGGCCCAGGCAACCCGAGCCGTGTCCAGATGCGCCGAACGTCGTCCGGCTGCACAGGCGTCCGGTCGGCGTGCGAATCGCCGGTGTTGTTCGATGCAGTGACGGTGGGGCCTGCGCCTTCGACGGGCAGCGGCGAGGCGATTCCGGTTGCCGATCCGTCGGCCGGTTGCGAGCGCGCGAAGATGACGACCGTGTCGCCGCGTGACGTGTCCGCGCCGACCGCCGCGGCCGCGACGGACTTCAACTGGGCCAGCATGTCGTCCGGCACGGTGCCGTCGATCACGACGCCGACGCTCAGATGCTTCAGCGAACCCGGGGCCGACACGATCTGCTCGAGCTTGCGCTCCGTCCGCGTGCCGTCTGACGACGGCGCGGCCGGCAACGGCGGAAGCCCCGGCGGCGATCCGAAGCCTTTCGCCGTCGTCGACGAAGGCGGCAGCGGGATGCCGGTCCCGCCGGCGCCGGCGATCGGCCGGTTCAGATCGGATTCGTTGGTGACGCGAATCTGATCGAAGTTCAGCGTCGCGTCGACGCTCACGGTCGCATGACGCGATCCGAGCAGCGGCGCGATCTGCACGCCGATCTTGCGCTCGTACTCGCGTTCGAGGGCATGCTTGAGCGCGTAGTGCGGATCGTCGACGGGCACGTCGCGTCCGGCTGCCGGTTCCCCGCGCTGATCGACCACCGTCACGTCGGTCGCGGACAACTGCGGAACCGCCGCGGCGACCAGGCGCTGGATGCCGCGGACCGTATCGGGGCCGAGCGTATGCCCGCTGCGCATGAACAGCGCGACGGACGCCTTGGGGCGATCGTCCGCGCGCCGGAAGATCGACGAATCGGGAAACGCCAGATGGACGCGCGCGAGTTCGATCTCGTCGAGCGACATGATGGTCCGGGCGAGTTCGCCCTGCAGCGCCCGCTGGTAATTGACCTTCTGCGCGAAATCGGTGATGCCGAGGTCCGAGTTGTTGAACAGCTCGAAGCCGACGGCGCCCTGCAGCCTCATGTCGCTGCTCATCAGCTTGAGGCGCATGACCTGGGCATCCGCGGCCGGGACGAGCACGGCCGACGACGATTCGTCGACCCGGAACGGGACTTTCTGTCGTTCGAGTTCGGCGACGATGGTTGCCGCGTCCTGCGGTTTCAGGTCCCGGAACAGCACCTGATAGCGCGGACGCAGCGCGACATAGCCGACCGCGATCAGCGACGCGATGATCGCGACGAGCACGGCAACACCGGCCAGCTGGCGACGCGGCGAAGCGTCGGCGAACGATGCGCGAATACGGGAAAGCAGGGATTCCATGGTCTACATCTGCATCCGCATCAGTTCCTGGTAACCCTCGACGATGCGAGAGCGCACTTGCAACGCAAACTGCAACGACATGCGCGCTTCTTCCAGCGCGATCATGACCTGGTGCGGCGGTACCGCGCCGTCGAGCGCAAACCGGGTTACCGCGTCGTCGGCGAGCCTGGCGGTCTGGTCGACGCGGGTCGCGCCCGCGACGAGCCAGTCCGAGAAGCTGGATTGCTGCGCCAAAGGCGACATTGCGGCCGTCTCCGAAAGCGGCGCGCCCTGGAGCATCGAGATCGATTCGATCGGATTGGCACTCATGAGCGCGCTCCCAGTTCGAGCGCGCGCATGTACATCGATCGCGCGGCGTTGAAGATCACGGTGTCTGCTTCGTAGCTGCGCAGTGTCTGCACCATCAGCGCCATTTCGCCGGCGTGGTCGATACCCGGATAGGCGACCATGCCGTTGGCGTCGGCATGCGGATGGGCGGGATCGTGGACGAGTCGTGGCGGCGTATCCATGCGCTCGACGCCGTAGCTCTGGACGCCGGTCATGCCGAAGGTCGGCGACGTAGCGCCGTTGCGCAGGTGCTCCTCGAACGTTGCGCCGATCCTCGGGCCCGAGACGAGCCGCAGCGGGTGGTACGGCTGCCCGTCCGCCGTGCGGGTCGTGCCGGCATTGGCGAGATTCTGGGCGATGACTTCCATGCGCTGGCGCTCGACGTCGAGCCCCGAGCGCGCGATCGCGAAAAGGCTGTTTTCCATCGCTTACATTCCCTTGATGGCCAGTTGGCGGATCTGCAGCGTCCGGTCGAGCATGCCGATCAGCATCGCGTAGCGCGCGGCGGTTTCGGAGGCGGACGCGATTTCGTCGTCGAGGCGGACCGTGTTGACGTCGATCGGCAGCGGCGTGCCGATCGACGGCTCGACCGACCGGATACGCGCGAGGCGGGCATCGACGGTGTCGCCGGGACGCGCTTCGGCGGCGTCGCGCAACACGTCCTCGAACGTCACGCGGACCGGCACGTAGCCGACGGAATTGGCGTTCGCGATGTTCTGCGCGGTGGCGGCCTGTCGGGCGAACAGCCCGTCGAGGGCCTTGGTTGCGATCGACGCCACGAGATCGATGGACATGAATCCCTCTCCTTATTGAACGATGATGTCGGCATGCAGCGCGCCGGCGGCCTTGATCGCTTCCAGGATCGCGATCACGTCGCGCGTGCTGATCCTGCTGGCCTTGAGCGCCTGGACGAGATCGCCGACGCTGCCCTGCGGGAACGACGCGGCGACCGTCTGGCCGGGTTCGTCGACATAGAGCTCGCTGTTGCCGACGACGAGGCTTCGAACGTTCGGGCCCGTGATCCCGATGAGGCCCGGCTGCGACGCGTTGTATTGCGTTGCGACGGTCACCTTGATGTCGCCGTGCGAGATCGTGACCGGTGCGATGTGCGTGTCGCCACCAGCGACGACCGTGCCGGAGCGCTCGTTGATCACGACGCGCGAGCGCTGGTCGGGCGCGACGGCGAGCGATTCGATGCGGGCGACGTAGCTGTTCAGGCCGCCGCCGTCCAGCGGCGCACGGATTCGCACGGTGCGCGCGTCGAGCGAGCGTGCGGTACCGCCGCCAAACGAACGGTTGATCTGCGACGCGATGCGCTCGGCCGTGATCGCGTCGGCATCCTTCAGCACGAAGCTGAGGTAGCCGTCGCGATTCACGAGTTCGGCCGTGACCGGCACTTCGACGGTCGCGCCTTCGGGAATGGTGCCCGCGGTGGGGTGATTCTTCATCCGCAGGTTGCCGTTGGCGTCGTAGCGATAACCGCCGACGGATACCGGCCCCTGGGCGAGCGCATAGACCCTGCGGTCCGGCCCGCGCAGCGGCGTCATGATCAGCGTGCCGCCGGACAGGCTGCGCGCATCGCCCATCGACGTCACGTTGACGTCGATCTTGTCGCCGACGTCCGAGGTCGGCGGCAGCGACGCCGCGATCATCACCATTGCGACGTTACGGCTCTGCAGTTGATCCTGCGTCAGATTCAGATCGAACTGCGACAGCATGTTCGTCATCGCCTGGCGTGTTGCCTGATTGCGCGGCGAGTCGCCCGAGCCCGACAGGCCGGTCACGATCCCGTATCCGACGAGCATGTTGTCGCGCCAGCCGAGGAAACGGCCGAGATCCTTGAGGCGAACGTCGGCCGTGGCCGCACCGGCCCCGGTCGAGAGCACGCAGAGCAGCCATGCGGCATGGATGAGGAGGCGCTTTACCATAGGCCGAGCCATGCGAAGAAGCGGGGAATGAGGCCGGGCCGCGAACGATCGGTGATGAAGCCTTCGCCGGTGTAGTCGATCTTTGCATCGGCCAGCCGCGTCGACAGCACCGTGTTGTTCGCGGCAATATCGATCGGCCGGATGCGGCCTTCAAGGCGAATGCGGGTCTTTTCGCCGTTGACGTCGATGTCCTGCGTGCCGGCGACGACGAGGTCACCGCTTGGCGTCACGCCCGTGACGCTGGCGCTCAGCTGGGCAAGCAGCCGGCCCGTGCGCTGTATCTGGCCTTTGCCGCCGTAGTTGTCGCCGAGGCCGACTTGCGCGGAATTCTTGCCCGCATACAGCGTCGACACGTTGCCCTGCACGCCGAAGCCGGTTTTCGTCGACGTGTCCGCGGTGTTGCTCGCGCTCGAATTTTCGTAAATGAGGATCGTGACGATGTCGCCCGGCCGCGACGCGCGCCGGTCTGCCGTCAGCGATTCATAGGTCGATCCTTGATAGAGATCGGCCGCCGGCGCGGGGATCGCCCCGAGCAGGGTCGACGCAAGGACGGCCACGTGCGCGAAAGAACAGAGACGGCGCATGTCACAGTCCCCGCTCGGCGGACGGCGCCCGCCAGATCTGGATCTCCGCATGGCCCGTCAGCACGGGCGCGGCATGCCGTGACCCGGCGTCGGTCAGCGCCGTACCGGATCGCGTCACGGTAATGGCGCCGACCCGGACGGTATCGAACACGCGGCCGCCGCGATGGACGGCGGCCAGACGCGACGTGGCCGGCCATGGCACGATCTCGCCGACTGCGATATCCCGGGCCGAGCGAACCACATGCGAGTCCGCGTCGTAGCGCCAGGCCCGCGCGGCGCCGTCGCCCGTGCAGTGCACCGGCCGGATCTGGTCGGCCGACGGGCTGGTGTCGACCGGAAGATCCGTGAGCAGGGTCGCGCAAGCGGGCGCGGCCGTGCGACTGACGTTATCGGCCTGGCCAAGCTTGATGTCGACGTTGGCGGTCGGCACGTTCGTGAGCCATGGGGCGAGCATCGGCATTCCGCGCCGTGCTGATTCGGCGAGCCGTCGAGCATCCACGCGAACCGCTGTTGCCGATCGGGCGAGCGAGATCACGGGAACGGTTGCCGCGCGTTGCGCGACGGGTTCCGGCAGGGCGGTCAGATCGGCGACATCTGTCAGCATGACCGTCGGACGATCGACAACCACGGTGGGCCGAAACCGGATCGCGGGATCCGGCGACGGGGCGCCGAGCACCGACGCGGGAACGAGCGCGCCGATGCAAAGCAGCCGGACACGCGTTCCGAATGTTGCGTGCGGTCGGAACAGGCTGTGTGTCATCGCTTGAGCCCGTTGGCGATGGACATCAGCTCGTCCCCGACCTGGACCAGTCGCGCGTTGGCCGCATAGGTGCGCTGATAGAGCATCAGGCCGACGAGTTCGTCGGACATCGACACGTTCGACGCCTCGCTGAACCCCTGGACCAGCACACCGGCGTTATCCTCTCCCGGGCGAACGCGCGTCAGTGATGACGCATCGTCCCGCGCGCGATAGACGCCGCCGCCGACCGATTCGAGCGCGCGCACGTCGGAGGGCACCAGCACCTCGAGTTCGCCGATATCGAGCGGATCGGCCTGGCCGGGCACGGTCGCCTGGACCTGGCCGGTCTGCGAGATCGTGATCGCCGATGCGTCGCGCGGCACCGAAATCATCGCTCTCAGGCGCTGGCCGTCCGCCGTGGCGAGATAGCCGTCCGATCCAACCCGTAGCGTGCCGCCACGCCAGAGGAGCGTCTGCCCGGAATCGGACGCGAGTTCGATGAAGCCGTTGCCGCGAATCGCCAGATCCAGCGCATTGTTGGTCGGCCGCAATTCGCCCTGCGTATGGACATGCAGCGACGGATCCGCGCTGACGCCCGCCGCGACGCTCGACGTTTCGTTCGCGTAGTCGCGCACGAGCGGCGCCGGAACGGTCGTGAGCAGTTCGGAGAATGTGACGGTGCCGCGCTTGAACGCGGGCGTGGTCATGTTGGCGACGTTGTTCGCCGTCACGTCGATGGCGGTTTGCTGTGCGTTGAGGCCCGTCGCGCCGATGTAGAACACGTTGTTCACGATTACATGTCTCCCAGACGTTGCAGGACGGTGCCCATCATGTCGTCGTACGCATGGACGAGCTTCTGTCCGGACTCGACGCGTCGCATCGCGGCCATCATCCGGATCATCTCGTCGGCGTTCGATACGTTCGACGCTTCCAGATAGCCTTGCATGACACGCGGATCCGCGAGTTCGAGCGGTTGAGCGCCGTTGGCGCGATACAGGCCGTCGCCGATGCGTGCGAGTCGATTCGGATTGGCGAACGAGGCCGTCCCGATCACGGCGACAGGCTGACCGTCGTCGAGCACGGTTCCGTCGGCGAGGACTCGCCAGTTCTGCGAGCGCACGACGACGTCGCCCCCACCGCTGCTTTGCAGCGCCCATCCTTGCCGCGTGACCAGCCGGCCGTCGGCATCGAGCCGGAACGCGCCGCCTCGCAGATAGGCGGTGCCATCGGGGGTGGAAACCGCGAAAAACCCGCCGCTCGACAGCGCAAGGTCCAGCGGGTTGCCCGTATGCATCATTCGGCCCGCCGTGAAGTCGGTTGCGGCGTCGCGAGCGGATGTCGGAGGCGCCGCCATTCGCGAGGAGGACTCGGCCTGCGAAAACGCGTCGGCGAACGTGATCAGCCGCTTGTAGCCCGGCGTGGCGAGATTCGCGACGTTTTGCGCGGCGGTTTCGACCTGGCGCGTCTCGGACGAGATCAGGCCGACGGCGGTGGTCATCAGGTTATCCATGGGCGAGGCGGGTATCGTTCATGAGACAGGGGCGGTCATGCCGCGGGAGCGGTGCGGTCGATGCCGACCATCCCGAACGAACGCAGATTGATCGCGTGCGGGATTTCGTTCATCGACAGGACCGCGAGGCGAGGGGCGATACGGCGTGAAAAAATCTTCAGGTGCCGGCGAAGCTCGGGCCGGCAGAGCAGTGCGGGGGACAGATTCTGTCGAAGCATCGCGTCGACCTGTTCGGCGAGCCGCGTGAGGAACGATTCGGCCAGGCCCGGATCGAGCACGAACGCGCTGCTGCCGTCGGCGCCCTGCAAATTGTGCGCAATCGTGTTTTCGAGCATCGGCTCGAGCGTCAGCACCGCGAGCGCCTCCTTTTCGCCGATCAGGCGCTGGCAGATGCTGTGTCCGAGCTTCTGGCGTACGCGTTCGCCGAGCAACGCCGGATCCTTCTCGTGCCGCCCCGCGTCCGCCAGCACTTCGACGATCTGGTCGATGTTACGGATCGGCACATGCTCGGACAGCAGGCCCTGCAACACGGCCTGCACGTCGCCGATCGACAGGATGTTGGGCACCAGTTCCTCGACGAGGCCGGGCGAGCGTGTGCGAACGCCTTCGAGCAAGGTCACGACATCGGTGCGGGACAGGAGCGTCGAGATGTTGGCGCGGACGACTTCGGTGACGTGCGTGACGAGTACCGTCATCGGGTCGACGGCCGTATAGCCCAGCGACGATGCACGAGAAAGCTGCGGTTCGTCGATCCACAATGCCGGCAGGCCGAATGCCGGATCGCGCGTCGCGATGCCCGCGAGGTCGCCGGGTTTGCCGCCGGGGTGGATCGCCAGCGTCTTGTCGGCATGCAGCGCAGCCTGGCCGAAGCGATTGCCGTACAGCGAGATGCGGTAGTCGTTCGAGCCGAGTTGCGCGGCGTCGCGGAACGTCACCGGCGGAATCGTGACGCCCATCTCTTCGGCATACTGCTTTCGGAATGCGGAAACGCGCTCCGCCAGAACGCCTTGCAGCGGAATCCAGGCGCGCGCGAGTTCCGCGCCGAAGCCGACTTCGACAGGCGCAACGGGCATCGCTTGCGAGTCGGGCGCGGTACCGGACGCAGCGGGCGCATCGTCGCCGGCCATTGCAGCGGTTGCCACGGCCGAGCGGCCGCGCGCGATCCACCAGGCGAAGAAGACCACCGGCGCGAGAATCAGGATCGGCCACTTCGGCATGCCCGGCAGGATCAGCAGGCCGATCAGCGCGCCCGTCACGAGGAACCGGATCTTGGGGAACTGCGCGAGCTGGCGGAATACTTCGTTGCTCAGTTCGCCGTCGGACGCCGAGCGCGTGACGATGATCCCGGTCGCGACCGAGATCACGAGCGCGGGTACCTGCGTGACGATGCCGTCGCCGATCGTCAGCAGCGTGAACTTCTGCAGCGCATGCCCGAGCGACATGCCCATCTGCGCGACGCCGACGGCCCAGCCGCCGAGGATATCGATGAGCATGATGATGATGCCGGCGATCGCGTCGCCCTTGACGAACTTGCTCGCGCCGTCCATCGAGCCGTAGAACGCGGCTTCCTTCTCCAGCGCCTTTCTGCGGGCCCGTGCTTCATCCTGGTCGATCAGGCCCATGTTCAGGTCGGCATCGATACTCATCTGCTGACCGGGCATCGCGTCGAGCACGAAGCGGGCAGCAACCTCGGACACGCGCTGCGCGCCGTTCGTCACGACCACGTACTGGACGACGATCAGGATGAAAAAGATGATCAGGCCGATGACGAAATTGCCCTGTACGACGAATTCGCCGATTGCGCCGATCACCTGACCGGCTTCCGCCCCGGACAGGATGAGTCTCGTCGCCGCGATGTTCAACGACAGCCGGAAGAGCGTCGCGATCAGCAGCAGCGACGGGAAGGTCGAGAAGTCGACGGGCCGGACAACGTAGATCGTCAGCAGCAGGATCGTGAATGCGAACGCGAAGTTCGTGATGATCAGCAGATCGAGCGCGGCGGACGGAATCGGTGCAAAGAGGATCAGCAGGATCGCCATGACGGCGAGCACGAGCGCGAGATCCTGTTGCCGGCCCAGGCGGGACATGAGCGCGTTCATGCGTTGACCTCGGCGGCGCGGCGGCGAATGCGCAGGTAGACCGATGCGGCGTCGCGATACGAGTCGGCGGAAATCTCCTGGTCGACCCGCGTTTCACGAAAGATCCGCCGGGCCAGCGCCGGCGATTCGACGACGGGAACGCCGTACACGAATGCGACCTTCTTGAGCCGTTGCGCGAAATCGCCGGCACCTCGTGCGATCACCTTGGGCGCTGCCATTTGCGACGGCACGTACTTCAGGCCGATCGCGTAGTGCGTCGGATTCGTGATGAGGACGTCGGCGTTCCGGACGCTGCGGAGGCTGCGCGTGTTCTGGACCAGCTCGCGACGAATCTTCCGCCGCTGGTTCTTGATCCGCGGGTCGCCTTCGCGCTGTTTGTACTCCTGCTTGATTTCGTGGCGGCTCATGCGCATCTTCTTCGCGAAGACGCGATGGACGACCACGAGATCGAGTGCCGCGAACACGGCGGCTGCAATCAGCAGTTTCGCGAAGAAGCTCAGGCCGGACGTCTGCATCAACTCGCCCAGGCGATGCGGGGCGAGCGGCGTATGTGCGACGCTTTCGATCACGGACAGGATGCAGAACCATGCGATCAGGCTGTACACGACCATCTTGACGAGTGTGCGACCCGAGTCGAAGAGCGTCTGCAACGAAAAGACGCGGCGAAACCCCTGAACGGGGTTGAGACGCGACATGTCCGCCTTGACGGCCGCCGGCGCAAAGAGGAAGCGGGTTTGCAGCACGGCGACCAGCAGCCCGGTGCCCATCGACAGCAATGCCATCGGCGCGATCAGGCGAAAGGCGTCCAGCACGGCGGTCATCAGCCACGTCGACATTGCACCGGGTGTATGCGCGGCGGCAGGAATCTCCGCAAGCAAGCGAACGCCGCGGGTTGCGATGGCGGCGGCGAGGTGCGCGCCGTCGGTCCACAGATAGGCCGCACAGGCGGCAAGACTGGCCAGCATGCCGAGCTCCTGGCTCTTGGGCGTCATGCCCTTCTTGCGCGCCTGCTCGAGACGATAGGCAGTGGCGGCTTCGGACCGGTTCTCGTCTTGTTCAGCCATAGTGTCGGAACGTGGTCGGAACAAAGTCGAGCGCCAGCCGCACGAGCCGCAATGCGACCGGCCCGAGCGTGCCGGCTGCCAGCGCCATCGCGGCGAGCGTGACGAACGCCTTGACCTGGAAGCCGAGCATCAGCGCATTCATTTGAGGCAGGGCGCGGGCCAGGAATGCAATCGCGAGATCGGTCAGGAACAGCGTCAGCATGACGGCGGCGGTCGCGCCCAGCGCGACGGCTGTCAGCGAGCCGAAATACGACGTGAACGACGCGGGGTCGCCGATGATGTGGACGGACGCAGGCGGAAACGACTGCGTGAGCTCGAACAGCAGACGGAGGAGGTCGCGATGCCCGTTGGACGCGAAGAAGATGACGCCCGCGGTCATGGTCAGGATGGAGCCGAGCAGCGGCGCCTGGCCGCGCGAACCCGGATCGATGACCATCGCCAGGCCATAGCCGGCCTGAACGTCCAGCACGCGACCGACGAACGAGAGGGCCGCGAAACTGGCCTGGAACGCAAAGGCGATCGAGACCCCGAGCAGGCATTCCCATGCTGCAACGGGAATCATGCCCGCGTCGATCGGCCCCCGATAAGCGACCGAGGTGGCGAGACACGCGGACAACGCGAGTGTCATGGCGACCTTGACTCGCATGGGCGTGACCATTTGCGAGAAGGGCGGGGCGAGCGCAAACACCGGGCCAATGCGCAACGACAGCAACAGCGTCGCAGCAGCCCATCCGATACTCGGATTGGCGGCCATGGTTAACCCAGCGTTGGAATGAGATTAAAGAGGGATTGGGTAAAGCCGGTCAATCGGGCCAACATCCAGGAGCCGAGCAAAACAATGACGAAACCGACGACAACCAGCTTCGGCACGTAAGAAAGACTCATTTCCTGAAGTTGCGTGACGACTTGAAACAGGCTGATGACCAGGCCCGTTACCAGTGCGGCGAGAAGAATGGGACCCGCGACAAGCAAGCCTGTCCACATTAACTGAGCCATGAGGCTCAGTGCGCTGTCGCTCGACATTCTCTCATTCCCCCGCGGGTGTTACTGTTTATTACGATTATTTCGTTATGTTGAAGTGCAATCGTAATGATGTCAACGAGACTGAAAGGATTTAATCGATGCCGAGAATCAACCGGGAGTTGTCAATCCCGGCGTTGGCGATGCTTCTAATTAGTTAATTGAATATTGTGAAATATTGTTTTTGGGAAACATTATCTCCGCCTGATGTTTAATCCGATGCCGGAGCGACGACGGCCGGGACGACACGACGGAATGATTGCGCGATGAGGGGACTCGGCTGCGCCGCGTATCGCGCAATCGAGCAAGTGCCCCCGTCCCGCCTCTTGTCGGGGCGGCCGGGGGCAAGCGGACGGCCGCGCGATGCGCGCCTTACGCCGGATTTTGCGTACGCTTCAGGCCGAATGCCGTCAGTGACTGAGCAAGCGTACGGCCGGTCGGCCCCAGGGGACGATTCAGCGCGGCATCCCTGAGGGTGTTGGCAGACTCGATGTTGTTCGCCGCTTCAAGTTCCAGCGTCTTTGCAAGTGTGGCGGACAAGGACGCCGGATCGAGGCGCAGTGCAACTTCGGCGTGGTGTCGAGCATCGTCTTGACGCCCCTGAAGACGCAACGCAACGGCAAGTGACCCGTGAGCCTCGGCAAACCCCCGATCGAGGGTTGCCGCGTGCTGAAAGCGTTCGCCTGCCGCGACCGGATTCCCGTCGAAGAGCCAGGCCCAGCCGGCCGCAAGCCAGGAGCCTGCATGGCTGGCAAGCCGTTCCGCAGCTTGATCGAGCGTTGCTGCCGCGTCCGGGTATCGTTCCTGCGCGAGCAGGCAAAGGCCACGCCCCAGCGTGGCGCGTGCTTCCAGCGGGTTGCTGTCGGCCGCCCGTCCAAGCAGTTCGGCAGCACGCTCGATGTTGCCCGCTTCGAGTTCGGCCAATCCGGTTATTACGAGGCTGTCGGCAGATTCCGGCGCACGCGCCGCGTAGCGGCGAGCATTCGCCAGATCCCCCAGATCAAACAACAGCGCCGCGTAGGCGCCCGCAAACCCGGGAGGCGGGGCGGCCTGATCCGCCAGCGGGGCGCCCATCCGAACGGCTTCGTCGAAACGACCCAAGTGATGAAGGGCCCGCAACTTCAGGAGGGCGGCCCCTGGAACCGCTTCGAGACAGGCCGGCTCCATGTCGGCAGCAGGTTCGAACGAGCCGCACATGGCGCTCGCATAGGCCAGGTTGTAGTAAAGAGCAGGATTCGCGTCATGTTCGGCGAGTGCGCGGAAATCGGCCAGGGCGGCTTCAAACCGACCTTCCGACATGGCGGACAAGCCCCTTGTATTCACGAGCGATGGCGTGAGCGGCTGAATCGTTTCGTGGCGCGTCAGCAATTCATTGCAGAGGCGATACTGACCGGCGTCAAATGCGGCAATCGCGGTGTCGGCCAGCAGATTGAGATTGTTTGAATCCTCGTTCAGGAAGCTCAAAAGACGATCGAGATGCGCTTGGGAGGATTGGGGCGCCTGCAGATCGGCTGCCATAAATTGGGAATCCTTTGGCATGAGCGAATAACGCGTTATTGAATTCAAAAGCGTAAATATCCTGAATCAATCCATTCCAATCCGATCGATTCCAGATTATCGGGAATTAATTCCTGATGAGGATGGTGGATGTCAGGCAGTGTAACAAAGCCGTCAGGTATTCGAGCGGGTTTTGACGGGCGCACACCGCGCGCGCTTGCCGGTGCCGTCACGTTGTTCAAGGACGTTTCAGGCGGGCCGCGGCACCGGTGCGGCTGACATCGGATCGTACGTGTCGGCGGACCGCGCGCGCATGCGGCTGCCGACCGTTGTCGACACGGACCAGCGTCACGTCATGCATATCGATCATTCCGGCAAGTTTGCCGTCGTCAGCGGCGCGGCCGCTGGCCGGTCACGCGCGCCCCATGATCCGCGTGCCGAGCGAGATGCCGAGTTCGGACAGCGACGCATTGGTCGCGAGTTGAAGGGCTTCCCAGCGCGACAGCGCGGCGTCGAACGCGGGGCCGCGCCCGACGCCGCGCAGCGCCTCGGCGAGACCGACCGCATTCTCCGCCGCTTTCGCGACGCCGGCGGCCGTGTGCGGCCGGACGAGGCAGGCCGCGTCGCCGAGCAACACCGTGCGGCCGAACGCCATGCGCTCGACCGAGAGATCCAGGATCGCCTGCGCAAACGGCGCGTGCGTCGCGTCGACGAGCGCGGCGAGCGTCGGCGCGAGCATCCGGCGGCCGGCCTCCACGAGTTCGAGCCGGTTGTCGTCCCGCATCGCGCCGGGCGGCAGCGAACCGTCGCGCTGCGTGCCGTCCTGCGCCAGGAACAGCGACGGCACGCGATCCTGCGCGAGCCGCCGGTACCAGACCCAGTTCACGCGCCGTTTGCCCGGTTCGATCGCGCCGTCGCGGCCGGGTACCAGATAGGTCAGGAACAGATGCGCGTCGCCTTGCTGAAACGTGAAGCGGTCGCGCAGTACCCGCAGCACCGTATCGGGAAGCAGGTGCTCGTCGACGAGCCCGCGCCACGCGACATAACCCGCATACGCGGGCCGCGCATCGGGAAGCAGTTGCGCGCGGACGTTCGAGCGGCCGCCGTCGGCGCCGACCAGCAGGTCGGCCTGCTCGACGCGGCCGTCCGCGAAATGCGCGATCACGCTGCCGCCCTCCTGCGCGAACCGCTCGAACGATACGCCGGCGTGCACGATGCCGGCGGGCAGCGCGCGCCTCAGCGCCGTGTAGATCACGTTCCACGCGGTCTGCGTTTGCGGCATGTAAAGGCGTTGGACGATCCGGTCGTGTTCGTCGAGATAGATCCGGTCGACCGAATCGACGCCCGCATCGCGCGGCACGGGCACGCCGCCGAACGTGAATGCGCGTTCGATCGGCGCTTGCAGCACGATGCCGCCGCCGCGGCTGTCGAGGTCGTTCGGCGATTGCTCGAACACCTTGACGCGCCATCCGGCCGCACGCAGCGCGGTCGCGGTGAAAAGCCCGCCCACCGATCCGCCGATGACGACCGCCAGCGGGCTCGAAACGTCGCTCATGATTGCTTCCTCCGGATGATTCGTCGCGCGCGGCGATTCAGCCTTCCCATTGCTTCAGGAAGTCGAGCAGCAGCGCGTTCACGCGCTCCGGCTGCTCCTCCTGCGGCAGGTGCCCGCATTGCGCGATCGGCTCGGCACGCAGGTTCGTCGCCATGCTTTGATGGGTGATCGAAGGCGCGAGGGTCATGCGACGGTCCCGGTTCGGTTCGGCCTGCGCGCAGCAGGCGCGGCCGCGAATGCCTATCGAGGATAGGTGAAGCGCGCGGCGCGCCGGATAAATTGTTCTGAATTCGTCTGGTTGCGCGCGCGGCCGGCATCGACCGCTTCATCACGCTCAAGTTGTGGCCGGGTGGCCGGCGTCTTCTGATCCTCGCGTGAATCGTGGATCGTGAATCGCGCCGCAAGCGGCGGTCCGGCGATCTGCCCGACCGACGCAGGCGCCCGAGCGCGAAATGCCGGATGTCGATTCGACCGTCGTCGAGCGTCGCGCGACGATTGCACGCGATCTGCGCGCGCCTGCCGGCCGCCGCCGCGTCAGGTGCGCCGGCGGCGCCGGGCGGTCGCGCCCGACGCGAGCTGCTTCAGCGCGGCGGGCGTGCCGTTCAGGAATGCGTCGATCAGCCGTTCGATTTCGGTGTCGAGATCGTCGGGCACCGGCAGGCCGTAGACCCACTTGCGGACGCCGAGATAGAAGATGCTCGCGTGCAGGCTCCAGACCAGTTCGATTTCCGCATTGCGCTGGGCTTCCGTCGCCGGCGTGGCGATGTCGTATTCGTGCCGCAGCTCGCGCAGCACCGGCAGGAAGACGCGTTCGCGCAGCCGCGACAGGTAGCGCGTGTTGAACCCCTCGCGGCTGAGCCCCGCGAAGATGAAGGTGCGGATCCATTCGCGCCGCAGGATGGTTTGCGCGTACGCGCGGTAGAACGCGACGAGCCGATCCTGCAGCGACAGCGTGCGATCGGCGATCAGTTTTTCCCAGTCGGGATTCCACGTGTAGATCTCGTCGTACACGCGATCGATCAGCGCCTCCTTGCTCGGGAAGTATCGGTACAGCAGCGGCTGGGTGACGCCGATCTGCCGCGCGAGCTCGCGCGTGCTGCCGGAAAAGCCGTGCGTCGCGAAGTGCTCGATCGCCTTCTCGACGATCTGCCGCTCGCGCGCTTCCGGCGCGAGCCGGCGGCCCGGCGTGACGGCGTTGCCGTCGGCGTCCGTCCCGCGCTCGCGGGCCGGCGTGCTGCGTTTTCTTTCGGTCATGCATCGGCTCCTGATGACGCGCATTCTTAACTATCGATCGAAAAATAACACGATCGGGGCGTCGAATACGGCTCGCGACGCGGTTTTGTGGCGGCGCGGGATCCGTTGCGGGATCGTCCCGCGTCGAACCTGGCCGGCGGCCCGGTCCGCCGCGCGCGGCGGATTCAGAAAAATTCAGGCCGCCGCCATGACATTAAGGTTGCCCTTCACTAGTCTTGCTCCCGAACCGCCGGATGGGCCGGATGCCAGTCGGCAAGCCGGGCCGGTCGGTGAAACCGGAGCGGAACATGCGTTATCTGATCTGGCCGGACGCTGGCATGGCGGGCGCCGGCGCCGTCGACACCTTCCACGGAGCCGGGCCATGCCGTCGCAGCCGGTAACCGCGGGCACCGCCCCAGCGCCCGATCATGTGCGCGGCGAGGACGTGTTTCTCGCGTCGATCGCGGGTTATGTCGACACGCTCGGCTTCGTCGCGCTGTTCGGCCTGTTCACCGCGCACGTCACCGGCAACTTCATCCTGATCGGTTCGGGGCTGGCCGGCGTCGGGCAAGGGCTCGCGATCAAGTGGCTCGCGTTTCCGGCCTTCATCGCCGGCATCGTCGGCGCGCGCGTGCTCGACCACCGGATGCGTTCGCTGGGCCACGGCGTGCGCGCGCGTTCGCTGTATGCGCTGCAGGCCGTGCTGCTGGCCGGGTTCATGCTGGCCGGCGTGATGGCGTCGCCGATCGCCGATGCCGATGCGCCGAGGACGATCCTGTGCGGCCTGCTCGGCGCCGCGGCGATGGGCGTCCAGAACGCACACGGCCGGCTGACGGCCCGCTCGGTCGTCGCCAATACGGTGATGACGGGCAATGTCACGCAGGCGGTGATCGATGCATTCGACTGGCTCGTGCCGCTCGCGGCGCCGGCCGAACGGGAAGCCGCGCGCGTGCGGCTGCGGCGCACGCTGCCGCCGGTCGCGAGCTTTGCGATCGGTGCCGGCGCGGGGGCGGCGGCCTATGTGTTCGCCGCCTTCTGGGCGCTGGCGTTGCCGCTTGCGGCGCTGTGCTTCCTCGCCTATCAATCCGGTCGGCCCGACGAGCGGCCGACGTCACGCTGAATGCGCGCGCAGCGTGCGGCTGCGCTTGCCATTTTCAAGGAGAACTCGATGATTGCACTGAAGTTGCGACAGGTATTGCGGATGACGGCCGCGTCGACGGCCGTGCTCGGTGTTTTGCTGGCGACCGCGCCGGCCCATGCCGACGAGACGCGCCTGCTCCAGTCCTCGTCCGCGCGTGTGCCGGCCGTCGCGGTCGGCCCGCAATACGACACGACGCACGTGTGCGTCGCGCCGGAAGATTTCGACCGCTTCACCGACAGCTTCGTCGCGACGTTCGGCGGCAAGAAGTCGCAGCAGGGCGTGTTCCAGGTCACGCCGACGCCGAGCCAGACGATGTCGCAGCTCGTGTTCACGCCGTCCGGCACGATCTCGGTGTTCGGCTTCAAGACGCCGATCCCGTATCCGTTCTGCGCGGAGCGCACCGGCTATCTCGTCACCGACATGGACGTCGCGATGAAGTCGGCGCGCGCGCACGGCGCGGACGTGATCGTCGACACGTTCCCCGACCCGATCGGCCGCGACGCGATCATCCGCTGGCCGGGCGGCGTGAACATGCAGCTTTACTGGCACACCCAGGCGCCGCACTACGACCCGCTGCAGACGGTGCCGGAAAACCGCGTGTACGTGTCGCCGGAAAGCGCGAGCAAGCTGGTGCACGACTTCGTCGCGTTCTCGCGCGGCAAGGTCGTGTCCGACGTGCGCAAGGCGCCGGGCATCGAGATCGGCCGGCCGAACGATACGTATCGCCGCATCCGCATCGAGTCGGGTTTCGGCAAGATGACCGTGCTGGCGACGGACGGCCATCTTCCTTATCCGTTCGGCCGCGAGATGACGGGCTACGAAGTGCCGGACCTGGCCGCGACGCTGAAGCAGGCGCAGGCCGCGGGCGTGACCGTGCTGGTGCCGGCGTTCACGTCGGACGGGCGCGATGCCGCGCTCGTGCAGTTCCCGGGCGGCTACGTCGCCGAGATCCACGCGCGGTCGAAATAATGGCTCGCCGGTCGATGGGGCGGGCATGGCGGCGCGTGCTGCCGGCCGCCGTGCTGGCGGGCGGCGTCGCGACGTACGCCGGGACGGCGGCCGGTGCCGAGGAAGCCGCGGCACCGGCTTCGACCACGACCGCCGGCACGTCGTGCACGGCCAAGCGGCCGACCGTGTTGTTCAACCGCTGGCAGGAAGACTGGTCGGTGCTTGCGAATCCGTGCGTGCCGCGCCAGCCGCTCGATTCGCTGAAGTACATCCCGCTGGGCGGCGACCCGTCGACCTACCTGTCGCTCGGCGCGAACCTGCGCGAGCGCTTCGAGCTGAACAACGCGCCGCTGTTCGGGCTCGGCGCCGCGCATGACGACAATTACGTGATCCAGCGCGCGACGGTGCATGCGGATCTGCGTTATGCCGGGCATTTTCAGGCGTTCGTCCAGTTCGTCGATGCGCGGCCGTTCGGCAAGGATACGGTCGGGTCCGTCGACAAGGATCAGCTCGATATCGAGCAGGCATTCGTCGCGTATGTCGACCAGGTGGGCGGCGGCACGTTCAAGACCCGTATCGGCCGGCAGGAGATGGCCTTCGACTTGCAGCGGTTCGTGTCGGTGCGGGACGGGCCGAACGTGCGTCAGGCGTTCGACGCGCTGTGGGCGGATTACGAAATCGGCAAATGGCGGCTGATCGGCTATGTGACGCGCCCGGTGCAGTACCGCAACGACGCGGTGTTCGACGACGTGTCGAACCGGCACCTGCGATTCGACGGCGTGCGTATCGAGCGCAACGGCACGGGCCCCGGCGACCTGTCGGGCTACTGGTCGCGCTATACGCGCGACAACGCGCGCTATCTGGCCGGGGCCGGGAACGAGCGGCGCGACGTATTCGACATGCGCTACGCGGGCAAATCCGGCCGGCTCGACTGGGACGTCGAGGCGATGCTGCAGACGGGGCACATCGGGCAGGACACGATCGGTGCGTGGGCGTTCGGCGCGCTGGGCGGCTACACATTCACGAAGACGCCGGGCACGCCGCGCATCGGCATCCAGGTCGACGGCGCGTCGGGCGACAGGCACCCCGGCGACGGGCGCATGGGCACCTTCAACCCGCTGTTCCCGAACGGCTATTACTTCACGCTCGCCGGCTACACCGGCTACAGCAACCTGATTCACGTGAAGCCGTCGCTGACGTTCAAGCCCGCCGGCAACGTGACGGTGCTGACCGCGGTCGGTTTCCAGTGGCGCGAGACGACGGCCGACGCGATCTACGGGCAAGGGATGCAGGCGGTGCCTGGCACGGCCGGCAAGGGCGGTTCGTGGACGGGCATGTATGCGCAGGCCCGGGTGGACTGGCTCGTCAATGCGAACGTGGCGCTGGCCGTCGAGGCCGTGCACTTCCAGGTCGCCGACTCGATTCGCGCGCTCGGTGCGCGCAATGCCGACTATGTCGGCGTGGAAGCGAAGTTCGGCTGGTAATGCGCCGCGCCGCGCGGCTCAGTGCTGCGCGCGTGCCAGCGACTCGACGAAATCGATGAACGCCGTGACGCGTTTCGAGCCGCGCTGATTCGGCAGGTAGAGTGCGGTGACGACCGAGCGGGCCGCGTCGGGCGTGACGTCGTACTGCTCGAAGAGCCGGCGCAGGCGGCCCGACTGGACATCGGCATCGACCAGCCAGTCGGGCAGCAGCGCGATGCCGGCGCCGTCGAGTACGGCATCGCGCAACACTTCGCTGTGGTTCGATTTCAGGCGCCCGGCGACGAGCACTTTCGTCGTGCCGTGCGCATCGGCAAACGCCCAGGCCTGCTGGTCGCCGCCGAAGTGAAAGCGCAGGCACCCGTGCTCGACCAGCTCGCCCGGCGCGGACGGCGTGCCGTGCGTATCGAGGTAGTCGTGGCTCGCGACGACATAACGATGGAACGTGCCGAGCTGCCGCGCGACGACTTCCGCGGACGGCGCCGCTTCGCCGAGCCGGATCGCGACATCGATCCGGCCGGTGACGAGATCGACGCGTTCGTCGGTGAGCTGCAGGTCGAGGTCGAGCTTCGGATAACGCGCGAGGAAGGCCGCGACGTGCGGCGCGATGCGGCGCACGCCGTACGCGACCGGCACCGACACGCGCAGCGGCCCGGACGGCTCGTCGCCGCGATCGGAGACCAGCGCGTCGGCTTCCGCGAGTTCCTCGAGCAGCTGCTTCGCGCGTGCGTAGTACACGGCGCCCGCATCGGACAGCGTGACCTGTCGCGTCGTGCGGTTCAGCAGCACGGTGCCCAGCGACGCCTCGAGTGCATCCACCGCGCGCACCACCGACGACGCCGCGAGTTCGAGACGCCGCCCCGCGCTCGAGAAGCCGCCGGCTTCCGCTACTTCCACGAACGCGCGCAGCGCGGAGAATTTGTCCATGTCGTCGCCTGTGTGACTTCCTGCCTTTGTGCGTGTCGCAATGATGCGTTGCGTGCCGTTCGCATTCTATCGCCGGCCCGCAAGCGCTATCTTCTGGACTGGCAATGTACAGGAAGGAGCTTGCGATGAAACCCCTCGAAGTGACGGTGACCTACGATCTCATCTGCCCGTGGTGTTGGATTGCGGAGCACCGGCTCGCGGAGGCGATCGACGAAGCCGGCCTGGCCGGCAACGTGAGCGTCCGGTTCGTGCCGTTCGAACTGAACCCGACGATGCCGGCCGGCGGCATCGACCGCAAGGCGTACCGGAGCGCGAAGTTCGGCAGTTGGGCGCGCTCGCAGGCACTCGACGCGCATGTGGCCGAAGCCGGACGGTCGGCGGGCCTCGTATTCGATCATGCGCGGATCGCGCGCACGCCGAACACGCGCCTTGCACACCGGCTCGTCTGGTTCGCGCAGCAACGCGGCAGCGCGGTCGCGCTCGTCGATGCGCTGTTTGCCGCGTATTTCCGCGACGGCCGCGATATCGGCGATGCGGACGTGCTGGTCGAGATTGCGGCCGGCACCGGTTTGCCGGGCGACGCGGTGCGTGCATTCCTGGCGTCCGGCGAAGGGCTCGACGCGGTGGTCGTGCTCGAAGCGGATGCGGTGCGCGAAGGCGTCGCTTCGGTGCCGTCGACGCGCATCGGGCTGTCGGTCGTCAGCGGCGCGCAGCCGGCTGCCGTCTTTCGCGATGCGTTGATTGCCGCGCAGCGTGCGCCTGACCGGGCGGCCTGAATCCGGGCCGGCGCCGCTAAGGCCCGGCCTTCGGAACGATGCATGTCCCGCTCAGGATTATCGCGAATCCGGCCGGTAAGCTGGGTGTCGCGCGCACCTTGCCGGCCGGACCGGCAAGTCGCCGCGCGACGTCGATACGCAACCCGGGGAACGGACATGAAGAACCTGAACTCGCGCACGCGCGCGGCGCCGCCTCAATGACGCGCGTGCCATGCGCGTAACGGCTGCGCGCGGCGGGCGGCGTCAGCGCGACAGTTCGCGCCGCCATGCGCCGGGCGGATGGCCGACGATGCGGGCGAACACGCGGTTCAGGTGGCTCTGGTCCGCGAAGCCGCAGACGGCCGCGATTTCCGCGAGCGTCATGTCGGTCGTCTCGATCAGTTGCCGGGCGCGGATCACGCGCTGTTCGAGCAGCCATTGATGCGGCGTGCGTCCCGTCGTTCGCGAGAACGCGCGGATGAAATAGCCGCGCGACAGATCGCATTCGTTGGCCACTTCCTCGATCGACACGCCGAGGTTCGCCTTTTCCATCAGAAGTTCCTTGGCGAGCGCCGCCTTGGCCGGCGACAGCAGGCCCTTGCGCTGCAGGTCGCGCGCGTGCGCATTGCCGTAGCGGCATGCGAGATGCGTGCCGATCGCGAGCCCCATCTGCTCGACGAACAGCGTGTTCAGCGCGCCCGGCGCGTCGAGGCTGTTGGCGACGGCGTGCGCGAGATGGCCCAGCACCGCGTCCTGCACGTCGGGCGCGCAGGTCAGGCCGCCGATTTCCGTTCCGCCGTGCTCGCGGCCGAGGCGGTCGAGGTAGCTGCGCGACAGCTCGACGAGCAGGAAGTCGAATTTGCCGTACAGGTCGGCGCGGAAATTCCGGGAAAAGTCGCGAATGTAGATCGAGTTGTGCTGAAACCGCCGCTCGGATTTGCCGGCCCCGCCGTAGATCGTGCGCCGGTGCCCGCCATTCAGCGACACGCCGATCAGGAATCCGCGATCGCTGGCCGCCATCTCGATGCGCTCGAATTGCTCGTCGCGCATGCATTTGCGGTGGAGCGTCAGGCCACCGACCGACCTTTCAATATCCTTGGATAGCAGGCTCGAGATGCATCCGAGCGTGTCTTTCGGCGCCGCCGGTGGCGCGACGAGGGGGGCTGGCATGGTGGAACAATCCTTCGATAGGGTACGGCGCGCGAGCATCCTGGTTGCGTGCAGTGTATACGGCGCGCCCGACAGGCCCAAGATAACTTGAATAAATGTTCGCTGGCTGACGAAATGCATCGTGCGGGACGATCCGCGCCGCGCCAGGCCCGACCGGCGCACGAACGCCGCATTCCGATCGATCTTGCCCCGCTTGTATTCGCACCGCCAGGCTTCCGTCGCGCACCTAAGCGCCGGGTGTCAGCGCATTTTCCTTCAAGATTTTTGAATTTGCGGCGTTTACACTCGGGCCACTTTTTGAGACTTTGCGCCCGGCCTGCAGGGCTGGCCGGATGCGGACTCCCGCCCCGGTGAACCGTACGTTCACATGGCGGTCATCGTGGGGAACCTGGAGGCGGCCATGATCCAGATCGGGAATTTGTCGGTGGATTTCGAGCAGCGCGACATTCGCCATCACGGCGCGTCGCTGCGTATCGGCGCACGCGCGCTCGACATCCTTGAAGTACTGCATCGCGCCAACGGGTCCGTCGTGTCGAAGGACGACATCATGGATGCGGTCTGGCCGGGCCTGATCGTCGAGGAGAACCGGCTGCAGGTCCACGTGGCGACGTTGCGCAAGGCGCTGGGCGCGAACCGCGACCTGATCAAGACGGTGCCGGGCCGCGGCTACGTGCTGATCGCGAATCCTGCCGGCGCGCACGCGGTGGCGTCGCGCGCGAGCGCGTTGCCGCCCGGCGCCGTCGCGGCGGCCCGTCCGGTTTCGCTGGTCGGACGTCAGGCCGAAATCGAGCAGATCGTCGACATGATCGAACGCGCGCCGGTCGTCACGCTCGTCGGGGCGGGCGGCATCGGCAAGACGAGCCTGGCCGACCGGGTCGCGCACGAGCTGCGCAGCCGGTCCGGCGAGCGCGTGCTGTTCGTGGCGCTGGCGAGTGCCGCGACGCGCGACGACGTGCTGCTCGCGATTGCCGCGGAACTCGGGCTCGAGACGGACGGCTTGCCGAGCGTCGACCGGATCGCCGATGCGTTCGCCGCGTCACCGGGCCTGATCGTGCTCGACAACGCGGAGCACGTCGTCGATCTGGTGGCCGACCTCGTCGATACGCTGACGTCGCGCGCCGCGTCGTTGCGCGTGCTCGTGACGAGTCGCGAGCCGCTGCATATCTCGGTCGAAGCCGTGTTTCGCGTGAGTCCGCTGGCGGTGCCGGACGGCAGCGCATCCGTCGACGAGATCGTGCGCCATTCGGCCGTCGAGCTGTTTCTGGCGCGGATCCGCGCCGCCACGCCCGACTGCGCGGTCGATACGGCCGGCATCAGGCTGATCGGCGATATCTGCCGGCGTCTCGACGGGCTCCCGCTTGCCATCGAACTGGCGGCCGCGCGCGTCGCGACGCTCGGGCTCGAGGTCGTCGCGGCGCGTCTCGACGACCGGCTGAACCTGCTGACGGGCGGGCTTCGCTCGGCACTGCCGCGCCACCAGACGTTGCGCGCGACGTTCGACTGGAGCTACGTGCTGCTGGATGCCGCCGCGCGGTCGTTGTTTCGTCGGATGGCGTGCTTCATCGGCCCGTTCACGTTCGATGCCGCCCGCGAAGTGGCGATGGATCCCGGCATGTCGGCCGCCGAGATGATCGCGGTGCTCGGCGAACTGGTCGCGAAGTCGCTGGTGACCGTCGAGTTCGACGGCGCGCTGGCGCGCTACCGGTTGACGGAATCGACGCGCGCGTACGCGCTCGAGAAGCTGCACAACGAGGGCGAATTCGACGCCATCGCCGAGCGTCATGCGCGCTACGAACGCGAGCAGGGGGAAGCGCGGATGCAGACGCAGGCACAAGCCGCGGACCTGGCGGGCCTGCGTCTCGCCGCGGGCGCGCCGGCGCCGCGCGAGCCCGCGGCGGCCGAGCCGCAGGCGCTGGAAGCGGACGCGCTGGCACTCGCGTTGCGGGAGCCGGCGCGGATGCGTGACTGTTCGATACCGGCGAAGCGAGCGCTCGACGCCATGGAGGCCGGGGGGGCCGCGGTCGTCGACGCGGCGCGCGAGATGCGCTTGCGCGCGGCCTATGCGTCGGCGCTGCTGCATACCGATGGCGATACGCACACGGCCGCCGCGATGTGGGACCGGACGCTCGCGCTCGCGGGCCGGATCGGCGACGAGGCGTTCGACGCGTGTGCGCTGGTCGGGCTGTGGAACACGATGCTGACGCGCTCCGACATCCACGAATCGTTGCGCTACGCGACGCGCTTCGAGCGCGCCGCCGAGCGGCGTGGCGACCGGTCGCAGCGACTGCTGGGGAACGCGATGGTCGCGACCTCGCTGCATTACTTCGGCGAGCACGCGCAGGCGCGCGAGCGGCTGGAGGCGGCGACGGCCGAGCTGGCCGAGGCCGGCGAACCGTCGTGCGCGGAGGCGGCGCTGGGGATCGACGTCGCGACGCTCGGCCGGACGATGCTGACGCGGCTCGTGTGGATGCAGGGCGATCCGGAATATGCGATGCGACTGGCGGCGCAGGCGGTCGAATGCGCGCGCCGCGCCGGGTCGGGGCTGGCGTTGTGCGTCGTGCTCGGCGCCGCGGCCGTACCGATTGCATTGCGCTATGGCGATCACGACGTGATTTCCGATTATCTCGGCACGCTGCGATCGACCGCCGAGGCGAACGGGTTCGACATCTGGCTCAGTCACGCGGAATGTCTGGCCGGGCAGTTCGACATGCAGACCGGGCACCCCGGTGCCGGTCTCGCGCGGCTCGAGCCCGCGCTGCGGCGCATCGAAACGAGCGAATTCCGGCGCGTGCTCGCGCCGCTGACCGTCGCGTACGCGGAAGGGCTGACGCGCACGGGCCGCGCGGCCGAGGCCTGCACGAAGCTCGACGCGACGCTCGCGCGCTGCCGCGCGCACGGCGAGCATCTGTTCGTGCCTGAACTGCTGCGCGCCAGGGGGCTGGCGATGCTCGAACAGGCCCGCACCGCCGACGCGGACCTCGCGATCGCGTGCGAAGCCGACGGGCACCGTCATCTGCTGATGGGAATCCATACCGCGAACGGGCAAGGGGCCGCGATGTGGGCGCTGCGCGGCACGCTCGATCTCGCCGATCACCTGATCGAGCGCGGGCGGACCGGGCAGGCTTCGTCGCTGGTGGCCAACCTGTCGGGACATTTCGATCTGCATTCGCGTGCGTTCGATGTTCGCCGGCTGGCGCGCGTGCAGAACTTCGTGCGCCCGGAGACGACACCGTCGACGGGCCGTACGCGCATGCGGCACGAGGCGGCGGATGCGATGCAGCCGGTGGCGTAGCGGCGCGCCCGGCCCGCGCAGGACGCCGCCGCGCCATCGCGCGTCGGCCCGATCGTTCAACGTTCAAGGGGGAGTGGATGGTCCGTGTATCGTCAAACCGGAGGCAGGCGGCGTGCGGCCGCATGCCGGCTTGCGGCGCGAGCGGGAGGCATGACGGTGCTTAAGGCGACGGAATCCGCCGAGGCGGCGGACCTCATCGTATGCAACGGCAAGATCGCGACGCAGGACGACCGGCAGTCGTTCGTGACCGCGCTCGCGGTAAAGGACGGCCGGATCCTCGCGGCCGGCAGCGGGCACGAGGTGATGCGCCATGCGCGCGCCGACACGCCGCGCATCGACCTGAACGGCCGCACCGCGATCCCGGGGCTGAACGACTCGCACCTGCACATGATCCGCGGCGGCCTGAATTTCAACCTGGAACTACGCTGGGACGGTGTGCCGACGCTGGCCGATGCGCTCGGCATGCTGCGTCGCCAGGTGCTGCGCACGCCTGCGCAGCAGTGGGTGCGCGTCGTCGGCGGCTGGACCGAATTCCAGTTCGCGGAAAAGCGCGGGCCGACGGTGGCCGAACTCAACGCGATCGCGCCCGACACGCCGGTCTTCATCATGCACCTGGGCGATAGCGCGCTCCTGAACGCGGCCGCGCTGCGCGCGATCGGCTATGGTCGCGACACGTCCGATCCGCCCGGCGGCGAGATCCAGCGCGATCGCCTCGGCAGGCCGACCGGCATGCTGATCGCGCGTCCGGACATGTCCATCCTGCATGCGGCGCTCGAAAAGGCTCCAAAGCTCGGCCACGACGACCAGATGAATTCGATGCGGCACTTCATGCGCGAACTGAACCGCCTCGGCGTGACGAGCGCGATCGACGCAGGCGGCGATTTCCAGGCCTATCCGGACGACTATGGCGCGGTCCTGGCGCTCGCGCAGCGCGGCGAGATGACGGTGCGCATCGCATACAGCCTGTTCGTGCAGCATGCCGGACGGGAACTCGACGACTACGCGCGCTGGGTGACGCTGGCGAAGCCCGGCGACGGCGACGCGTTCCTGCGGATGAACGGCGCCGGCGAACTGCTGGTGTATTCGGCAGCCGATTTCGGGAATTTTCTCGAACCGCGCCCCGATCTGCCCGCAGCGCTCGAGGCCGAACTGGCCGCGGTGGTGCGGCTGCTGGTGCGGCACCGCTGGCCGTTCCGGCTGCATGCCACTTACGACGAATCGATCGGCCGCTTCCTGAACGCGCTCGAAGCCGTGAACCGCGACATGCCGTTCGACGGGCTGCGCTGGTTCTTCGACCACTGCGAGACGATTTCGGATGCGAACATCGCGCGCATCGCCGCGCTCGGCGGCGGCGTGACGGTCCAGCACCGGATGGCGTACCAGGGCGAGTACTTCATTGCGCGCTACGGCGCGGAAGCGGCCACGCGCACGCCGCCGATCCGCGCGATGCTGGCGGCCGGGCTGCCGGTCGGCGCGGGCACCGATGCGACGCGCATCGCGAGCTACAACCCGTTCGTGTCGCTGTACTGGATGGTGTCCGGGCGCACGGTCGGCGGCACGGCGCTCTATCCCGAACGCAACCGGCTCAGCCGGATGGAAGCGCTGCGCCGCTACACGGTCGGCAGCGCCTGGTTCTCGAACGAGGACGACCGCAAGGGCGCGCTGGTGCCCGGCCAGTACGCGGATTTTGCGGTGTTGACGGACGATTACTTCACGATCGACGAAGCGCGGATCAAGTCGCTGTCGTCGGTGCTGACGATCGTCGACGGCAAGATCGTGCATGCGGACGACGAGTTCGCGCCGTTCGCGCCGCCGCCGCTGGCGGTCAGCCCCGCGTGGTCGCCGGTGGCTGAATTCGGCGGCGTCGGCCAGCGTCGTCCGGCCGCGTCGACGCAGCCGCGCGCGGCGGCCGACGCTGGCCCGGATGCCGGTTCCGCGCGCGGTCGCGGCCGTCGTTTCGCGCAGCGCCTTCATGCGGCCGCGACAGAGGCCGTCGAGCAGTGCGAAGCATCGGGTTACCCCGGTTTCGCCTGTTAGGTCGAAGCTGTTTCAGCGGGCATGTCGGCACGCGTCGTGCCGCGCGGCGCGAAGCATGGACAATTTTCCGCCCCCGGCATGGGGCAGAAGGAGACGAGATGAGTTCTGCGCACACCTGCGCACCGGCCGATGACGAAGTCGCCGGCGTCCGCATTCCCCGGACGCCGATGGCGATCGAAGCCGCCGACGCGGCATGCGCGTCGCTGCCGCGGGTGATCACCGACCACGCATGCCGCGTGTTCGTCCTCGCGTCGCTAGCCGCGCGCCGTGCAGGCGAGACCTGCGATGCCGATGCGCTGTACGTGGCCGCGATGTACGCGAACATGGGATTGAGTACCGCGTACGGCCGCTCGACCGAGCGCTACGAGCTCGACAGCGCCGATGCCGCGCAGGCGTTCCTGCTGCGCCATCAGACGTCGCAGCCCATGCGCGACGACGTGTGGCGCGCGATCGCGCTGCATACGACGCCCGGCGTGGCCGCGCGCGTGTCGCCGCTCGCGCGTGCGTTGGCGTCCGCCGTATCGACCGACCTGATGGCAACCGATTTCGACGCGTATTCGGCCGACGAGCGGCGGGCGCTGCTCGCCGCGTACCCGCGCGGCGACGGGTTCAGCGACGCGTTCCTCGATGCGATCGCGCGCGGGGTCGCGCACCGGCCGGCGTCGACGTTCGGCACGTGGAGCGCCGACGTGCTCGAGCGCGCCGATCCGGATTTTCACCGGCCCAATTTCTGCGGACGCGTGCTGGGCGCGCGCTGGAAGGACGCCTGACGGCGTCCGTCCGGAAGAACCCGCCGGCTTCGGCGGCAGTCGGGGCAGCCCGCCGGTTGTCCCGTCGGGCTGCCGCCGGTGCTGCGTTCAGGCGTTCCGGCCCGCCGCGTCGTGACGCGCATAGTCGACGTATCCCGCGCGGTCGCCGCCATACCAGCCGACCGTCTTCGGCGCGGCAAGCGGCGCGTTCGCCGCGAGGCGTTCGACGAGATCGGGGTTGGCGATATACGCGCGCGCGAACGCGACGAGATCGGCGTCGCCCGCATCGATCAGCGCATTCGCGGCATCCGGCGCAATGCCGCCGTTGACGATCAGCGTGCCGCCGAACGTCTTGCGCGTGTTCTCGACGATGCGCGGCAGGTCGGGCTCGCCGCTCCAGCCGTTGGTGTCCGCCGCGTGCAGATAGGCGACGCCGGCTTCGTCGAGCATGCGGCCGACATACGCGTACGTCGCATCCGGATTCGCGTCGCGCACGTTGTTGTACTTCGCGTACGGCGAGATGCGCACGCCCACGCGGGCGAGCGGCATCACGCCGCCGACCGCGTCGACGATTTCCTCGAGGAAGCGCGCGCGGTTCGCGACCGAGCCGCCGTAAAGGTCGTCGCGGCGGTTCAGCGTCGACGACAGGAACTGGTGCGGCAGGTAGCCGTTGGCCGCATGGATCTCGACGCCGTCGAAGCCGGCCGCCATCGCGCGGATGGCCGCCTGGCGGAATTCGTCGACCGTGCCGGCGACTTCGTCCGTCGTCATCGCACGCGACGGCGTCGCGTGAATCTTCGTGTAATAGCCGTTCTGCAACTGTGCCCACACCTGCAACTGCTCGAGATCGTCGTTGACGCCGGACGGCGACAGCGGCGCGTCGCCGCCGAGCAGCGTCAGCGAGCTCACCCGGCCGCCGTGCCACAACTGCGCGAAGATGCGGCCGCCGTTCGCATGGACCGCGTCCGTGATCTGCTTCCAGCCGGCCGCCTGCCGGTCGGTGACGAGCCCCGGCGTCAGCTCGAATGACGCGGAGGCCGGGCTGACGTTGGTCGCTTCGGTCACGATCAGGCCGGCGGACGCGCGCTGCGCGTAGTACTCGGCCATGAGTTCGGTCGGCTGGCCGCGCGACGGCGCGCGCGAACGCGTCATCGGCCCCATCACGACACGGTTGGGAAGCGGCAGGCCGCGCAGATCGTAGTGGCTGAGCAGGGAAGACATGATGGATTCCTTTGGCGTGGAGCAGGGCGGCGCCGCGTATCGTCCGGCGAGCCCTGCGGAAAATTCGGGGATGACGTGGGTGACGTGCCGGCGGCGTTCCGGCGCGCGAACGGCCCGGGCGGGATTCGCGCGTGAACCGGTGCCGGCGCCGGTTCAGGCCCGTGCGTGGCGTTCGGCGTGCGGACGCCCGATCACGAGGTAGTGTGCGAGTGCAACGATCGGGAACGCGCCGGCGACCGCGGCGACGAGCGGCCAGCCGCCATGCTCGTACAGCGGGCTGGCGAGCGCAGAGCCGACGGCGCCGCCGACGAAGATGCTCGTCATGTACAGCGCGTTCAGGCGGTTGCGGCTCGCCGCATGCAGCGCGTAGATCTCGCGCTGGCCGAGCACCATGTTCATCTGCACCGCGAAATCGAGCACGATGCCCGTGACGACGAGGCCGTACAGGCCGGCGCCGTGGATCAGCGCGACCGCATACGACAGGGTGCCGGCGACCAGCGCGATCAGCGTCGCCCGCACGGTATGTCCGGCATCCGCGAGGCGGCCCGCGACCGGTGCCGACGTTGCGCCGATCGCGCCGACGAGCGCGAACAGGCCGATGGCCGATTGCGACAGGCCGTAGTGACGCGTCAGCTCGACCGGCACGGCGGTCCAGAACAGGCTGAACGACGCGAACATCAGGCCCTGGTAGAACGCGCGATGGCGCAGCACCGGCATCGTGCGGACCAGATGCAGCAGCGAGCCGATCAGTTCGAAGTAGGTCGCGCGATGATCGGGCTGGCGCGACGGGATCGTCAGCGCGAGCACGGCCGTCACGAGCGTCATCAGCACGGCGGCGGCCGCGAACACGAAGCGCCAGCCGAACGCGTCGGCCACCACGCTCGACAGCGGGCGCGCGAGCAGGATGCCGAGCAGCAGCCCGCTCATGATCGTGCCGACCACCCGGCCGCGCGAATGATCCGGCGCGAGGTGCGCGGCGAGCGGCACCAGGATCTGCACGGCGACCGAGCTGAAGCCGACCAGCAGCGAGATCGCGAGGAACAGCCCGGGCGTCTGGACGACCGCGGCCGCCGCGAGGCTCGCGATCGACACGACGGCCGTGACGATCATCAGCTTGCGGTTCTCGAGCAGGTCGCCGAGCGGGACGATGAAGAACAGGCCGAGCGCGTAGCCGATCTGCGTCAGCGACACGATGAGGCTCGCGGTTTCGCCGGACATGTGCAGGCTGGGCGCGATGAGTTCGGTGATCGGTTGCGCGTAGTACAGGTTGGCGACGATCGCGCCGCAACTGAACGCGAACAGCAGGATGAGGCCCTGCGTGAGCTTGGCCGCGTGCCCGTGGGCCGCAACCGGGGTGGATTCTGCTGACATGGTCGACTCCTTGGAAAGAGATGTCGGGTGCCCGTTCATCGGGCGGGCGTTGCGGTGATCGTTGCGGCGAAACGGAAGCCGCCGCATTGCCGTCAAGATTATTGATCGATCGATAACAAGGGAATACGTCCGGGGCGCAATCGAGCATTGCGCGTCATGCAAAGGGGGCGGACCGTGTGCGGGTTCATGCGCGGGCGCCGAGGCCGGGATCGGTCGCGAACCGCACGCCGGCGTCGGCGAGGACGGCCGACGCGACACCGCGTGTGGCCGCCCACGACGCGGTTCGCGACGCGACGTCGTGCGCGCCGGACGGCAATGCCTGCGCGAGGGTGGCCGCGTCGGCGAGGGCCTTCGACATGCCGGATGCAGAATGGGGCCGCAGCGTGCAGGCCGCGTAGCCGACGAGCGCGATGCGGCCGTAGGCGAACGCGGGGCTGAGGACATCGAAGACGGCCTGGACGGACGGCGCGGCGATCGCGATCTTCATGATGCGCCTCTCGAAACGGGCCTCCGGCGCGGATGTCGCGGATCGCGAAGCCCCATGAGGCCAGTCTGGATCGAGCTGACTGAATAGTCCTAAACCGCGTCTTAATTCACTTGATTTATGCGGTGCGCGCGATCGGCTTCAACGGCGGGTTTCGACCGCGGGCGTCAACCGCGCTTGCCCTGCAGCGTCGGAATCTGCGCGAACAGCCCCGCGAGCCAGTCGACGAAGATCTTGAGCTTGACGGGTGTATGCCGATTGGGCGGATACAGGATCGAGATCGGCCGGGGCGGCGTATTGAAATCGGTCAGCACCTCGCGCAGGCGCCCCGATTGCAGATACGGCTCGACCAGGTACAGCGAGGTCTTGATCAGGCCGATCCCCGCGACGCCGCACGCGATGTAGGTGTCGGCGTCGTTGACCGCGACCGTACCGCACATCTGGATGATGCGCGTTTCGCCGTCGACGACATAGTCCCAGGGGCGCGGGCGGCCCGTATCGGCCGAGATGTGGCTGACCGCGATGTGCTGCGCGAGATCGTCCACCGTGTCGGGTGCGCCGCACCGTTCGAGATACGCGGGGGCCGCGCACGTGCAGGTGGTCAGGCTGCCGATCCGTTTCGCGACCAGCCCGGAATCGTCGAGCGCGCCGATCCGCACGACGCAATCGACGCCCTCGCCGACAAGATCGATCTGGCGATCGGTCACGCCGAGCTCGACCATGATGCCCGGATGGGCGGCGAGAAATTCGGGCAGGGCGGGCACCATGATCTGCTTGGCCATGGCCGGCGGCAGGTTCACTTTCAGACGGCCGCGCGGCACATTGCGCGCCTGCGAGACGGCCGCTTCCATGTCGTCGATTTCGCGCAGCACGCCGACGCAGCGTTCGTAATAGGCCTGTCCGTCCTCGGTCAGCGAGATCCGGCGGGTGGTCCGGTTCAGCAGCCGGCAGCCGAGATGCTGTTCGAGCGTGCTCAGCAGCGCGGACACGCGCGGCGTCGTGAGTCCGGTCGTGTCCGACGCGCGCGTGAAGCTGCCCGTCTCGACGATGCGCGTAAACACGCGCATCGAAAGCAAGGTATCCATCGTTCAGAAATCTCCAGCCTGTGTGTTGCCCGCGCCGGTTCGTGCCGGCGCGATTTGTTGTGGTCGTGTGATGCCGCTACGCGTCGATGCGTTTCCTGAGCCCTTCACCGGCAAACGGCATTTCGCGCAGGCGCTGGCCGGTCGCGTCGAAGATCGCGTTGGCGAGCGCGCCCGCGGTCGGCCCCATCGACGCCTCGGCCGCACCGAGGAACGGTGCGCCCGGACGATTGATCAGATGCACCTTGATGCTTTGCGGTGCGGCGCCGAAGCGGAGAATCGGATAGCTGCTCCAGTCGAAGCTGCGCACGCGTTGCGTATCGTATTTCAGTGCCTCGTACAGCGTCCAGCTCGCGGACTGGATGATGCCGCCCTCGATCTGGTTGCGAATGCCGTCGGGCGATACGACCTGGCCGGCGTCGACGGCCGCTTCCGCACGTTCGAGCGTCACTTGGCCGGTTTCCGGAACGACCGACACCTCGACCGCGATCGCGACGTAGGCCATCAGGTTCTTGTATTTGCCGAATGCGAAGCCGACGCCGCGGTTGCGTTCGCGCGGCGGCCGGGGCCAGCCGAATTTCGCCGCGGCGAGCTTGATCACCTGGCTCGCGCGGTGATCCTGCATGTGACGCAGCCTGAATTCGACGGGATCGACGCCGGCGGCGTGCGCCAGTTCGTCCATGAAGCTTTCGATGGCCCAGACGTTCGTGTGCGCGCCGAGCGAGCGCATCGCCGACGTCTGCAGCGGCATGGTCGGCGAGAAGTTGTTGACGATGTGCATGTTCGGCAGTGCGTACAGCGGGATCGCGTTGCGATCGCCGCCGCCCTCGGGCTGCAGCATCGGCGTCGACGGCGCGGAGACGAACGGCGGCTCGAGCATCCGCGCGGGCAGCAGCCGGCCGGCATTGACGATGCGCTCGTTGTGCGAGCTGCTCCACAGCGCGTACTGCCAGTCGACGATGCGGCCGCTCGCGTCGAGCGACGCGCTGAGCTCGGTGACCATCGCCGGCGTGAAGTGGTCCCATGTATGTTCCTGTTCGCGCATCCACTGGACGCGGATCGGCTTGCCGGGCATCGCGGCCGCGATCAGCGCCGCATGCGCGGCCGCGTCGTCCGCGCCGTTGTGCCCGTAGCAGCCGGAACCCTCGGTGTGTATGCAACGGACGCTCGCCTTCGGCATCGACAGCATCTCGGCGAGCGCGTCGCGCAGCGGGTACACGCCCTGCGAGTGGGTCCACACGGTCAGCGTGCCATTCTCGAGATGCGCGACCGAGCAGGACGGTCCGATCGAGCCGTGCAGCAGGTAGTTCTTCAGGAACGTGGCGCTCAGCGTCTTCGCGGCCGGCGCGGTTTGCGCATGCGTGTTGGCGATCTCGATGCGCTGCGTCGCGATCCGCTTCAGGTCCTGATGAACCGTCGCGCGATCAGGCAGCGCCCGGCCGGGCGACCAGCGGCAGCCGGCGGACAGTGCGCGCTGCGCGACGACCGCCTGCCATTCGCCCTGCGCGACGACCGCGAGCAGGCTGCCGTTTCGCACGATCCGCACGACACCGGGCATCTTCAGGATCGCGGCTTCGTCGAACGACAGCAGTTTCGCGTCGTACACCGGCGGCATCACGACGCGCGCATGCAGCATCCCGGGCAGTTCCATGTCCTGCACGTAGCTGACGCCGCCCGTGACCTTGTTCGGGATGTCGACGCGCGGCAGCGACGTGCCGATCACGGCGAACGTGGCCGGACTCTTCAACGGCGACGTCGGCGTCGCGTTCCGATGCAGGTCGACGGTCCGGACCGCGTCGCCGTAGCGCATCGTGCGGCCGTCCGGCGCCTTGATGACCGCGTCGGCAACGGTGAGCAGGCGCGGATCGACGCCGAACTGCTTCGCCGCGCCGTCGACCAGCAGCCCGCGCACCTGCGCGGCGGCGTTCAGCAACGCGGAGCCGCTGTCCGCCATCGTGTGGCTGCCGGCCGTCAATCCCTCGTCCGGCGACGCGCCGGTGTCGGCGGTCAGGAACGTGATCAGCGACGGCTTCATGTTCAGCTCTTCGGCCGCCACCTGCAGCAACGCGGTGCGCACGCCGGTGCCGAGCTCGACCTTGCCCGTGAACACGGTGACCTTGCCCTCGGGCGTGATCTTGATCCACGCGTCCAGCAGCGGGTTGGTTTTCAGGCTGCCGGCCAGCGTTTCGGTGGCCTTCGCCACGTGGACGGCGGCGCCTTCGTCCGCGATCACGACCTCCGCGGCGGCGCGCGCGGCCGGCGCGAGGCTGAACGCGACGAAGAGCGCGCCGGAAACCATGAAGTGCCGGCGGCCTTCGTCGATGTCGTCGGGTGGGTTCATCAGAGCCCCTTGCTGATCATGACGGGAGCGGCTGCCGGTTCCGGGTCCGGCAAGCCCGTGACCTGGCGCACGGCCGCCAGGATCCGCATGTGGGTGCCGCAACGGCACAGATTCGGTTCCATGTGCGTGCGCAGCTCGCGTTCGGTGGGTTTCGGGTTGCGTTCGAGCAGCGCCTGCGCGCGCATGATCATGCCCGCGATGCAATAACCGCACTGCGCCGCCTGATGATCGATGAACGCTTGCTGAAGCTTGCCCGGATGCTCGGCCGTGCCGAGGCTCTCGATGGTCCTGACGCGGCGCTCGCCGATCGCGGCGACCGGAATCAGGCACGAGAACATCGGCTTGTCGTCGACGATCACGGTGCACGCGCCGCATTGTCCGAGGCCGCAGCCGAACTTCGCGCCGTGCAGGTGCAGGTCGTTGCGCAGCGCGTAAAGGAGCGGCGTGGACGGATCGATGTCGAGCGTGTGCCGCACGCCATTCACGGTGAGGGTGATCATCGCGCGTCGTCCTCCTTTCTGAGCTTCGCGGCCAGGGTGTCGATGCCGCCCCACGCGGGGCGATCGGAGTACGTTTCGCGGAGGTATGCGGCGAGGTCCGCGATCTGCGCGTCGTCGTACTGGTCGAGGTAGGACGGCATGTAGTTCAGCGTGTCCTCGCCATGCCAGCCGATCCCGTTGAACATCATCTGGATCGCGTTGCGCGGCGTGTCGGCGGCGACCGCCGTGCTGAACGCGAGCGTCGGCCGCTCGCCGATCGACTGCATCGGCGAGGCAGGCCCGTGGCACTGCGCGCACGACGCCTGGAACAGCACGGCACCGCGTTGGCCGGCAGGCGTCGTCGCTTTGCGTTCGGCGACGATCGTCGCGGGCCGTGCGCCGGCCGGCTTCTGGATCGACAGGATGTAGGCCGCGATGGCCTCGGCATCCTCGACCGGCACGGTCGCGAGATCGCGTGTGACGGGCAGCATCGGCCCGGCGGCCGCGCCGTGCTCGCTCGCGCGGCCGGTGCGCAGGTACGTGACCAGTTGCGCTTGCGTCCACGGGTGGACCGCGTTGCCGAGCGTATTGAGCGGCGGGGCTTCCCAGCCGTCGACGATGCCGCCGTCGAACGCCTTGCCCGTCTCTTCGCCGCCGATCGCATTCAGCGGCGAATGGCAGGACGCGCAGTGTCCGAGGCCGTCGACGAGCGCCTTGCCGCGATTCCATTGCGCGGATTGCGACGGGTCCGGCCGGTAGGCGCCCTCGCGCAGGAACAGCACGTTCCAGAATGCGACCAGCGGCCGGAAGTTGAGCGGGAAGATCAGGTCGTTTGCCGGCGTCTTCGTTTGGACCGGTTCGCGGGTCATCAGGTACGCGTACGCGGCCGCGATGTCGTCGTCGGACATCCGCGTGAAGTGAATGTACGGAAAGGCCGGGTAGAGCGGATGGCCGTCGCGGGCGATGCCGCTGCGCAGCGCGCGCGCGAAGGCGTCGCGCGACCAGCGGCCGATGCCGGTGTCGGCGTCCGGCGTGATGTTGGTCGCGTAGATCGTGCCGAACGGCGTCGCGAGCGGCAACCCGCCGGCGAACGGCTTGCCGTCCTTCGCGGTGTGGCAGACGATGCAATCGCCGAGCGCGACCACGCGCGCGCCAGCCTGAATCAGTTTCGGATCGAACGACGCGCGTGCAGGCGGATCGATCGGCGCGATCGACGGCCGAACCATGATGCCGATCGCGACCGCCAGGCCGACGATCGCGATGGCTGCCGCGCCGAACCAGAGTCGCTTGTGCTTCATGCGCGCTCCACGCGAACCGGTTCGTCGGGCGTCGTTCGACAGGCGGGGCAATAGACCGCGCGTCGGCCGCGTGTGTCCGCGTGACGATCGCACGCGTCACCACGAATCCGGTTGCCGCGACAGGCGGGCCAGCGTGTGTGGCCTGACTTGCGCGTGCTCGCGACGTACATTCCGGTCTGCGCCTCCGTATGGCGGCGCTGTATCGCCGATCGATTCGGCCATGACAAGCCTGCCCGGCGGCAGCGATTCGCGGCGGAGATCATGTCGTTGCTCCAGGGGTAGGGGCCGCGCGCGGGCAGCGTTCAGCGCGGCGCTTGATGGAGGCAGTCTACGCGGGCGCCGACGCTAATTCCTGAAGCTGCGCTGAAACGTTCTGAACGCGCACACGACCCGTCCCGACGGCTGCGGTCATGGGTCAGCGCGGCGTGCCGAGGCCGAACGACGCGGCAAGTTGCGGACCCTTGTCGAGCAGCGAGGTCACTTCCTCCCGCCGCCGGGCCGACCATTGCGCCAGGCGCCCGACGACATCGGTCGCGTCCGCCGGCAGCGCTTCGGCAAGCGACACGGCATCGCTCGCCGCCTTCGACGTGCCCGATGCCGTATGCGGGCGCACGGTGCAGGCCGCGTCGCCGATCAGCGCGACGCGGCCATCGACGAAAGCGGGGCTCAGCGCATCGAAAATCGCCTGATTGAACGGCATGCGCGTCGTGCGAACCAGTTGCGACAGGGCGGCCGGCAAGCGTTCGTCGGCAAGCTGCCGCAGCGTGGCGGCGGCGTCGTCGGAAAGCTGCCCCGGATGCACGGACGCGTGATGGACGTGGCCGTTACGATCGGTCAGGTGACGGCGCAGCGCGTCCTGATCGGCTTCGTTGCGATACCACAGCCAGTTGAAGCGGCGCATGCCCGGCGCGAGCGAGCCGTCGAGCGCGGGAATCAGGAACGCCATGAACAGCTCGCCAGGCGCCTTGTGCAGCGTCATGTTCTCGACCAGCGATGCGATCGCGGCAGTGTCGAAATCGGCTTCGTCGACGATGCCGCGCCATGCGAGGTAACCGGCAAACGACGGCGTATAGCCGGGGAAGAGGTGCGCGCGCAGGTTCGAGCCGGACCCGTCGGCTGCGATCAGCACATCCGCGCGGATCCGTTCGTCGTCCACGTGGACGTCGACACCGTCCGCGTCCTGGTCGAAACCGGTGACCGTGCGGCCGTAATGGATGCGTCCGCGCGGCAGCGTCTCGCACAGCGAGCGGTAGACGGCGTCCCATGACGAGAACGGCAGCATTTCGGGTTCGTCCCGCGTGACGAGGCCGTCGCGATCGATCCAGCGCCGCCGATGCGTCGGCACGCTGATCATCTGGCGGCAGTGACGGCCATGCTGTTCGAGAAACGACATCATCCGGCGCAACACGGCCACGCCGCCGCCCTGTCCGCGCAGCGGAGACGGCGAGCGCTCGCAGACCGTGACGTCGTGTCCGATGCAATCGAGCGTCAGCGCGGCCGCGAGGCCGGCGATCGATCCGCCTGCAATGACTATCTTCATCGTGCGTGACTCCCGTGTTCGACCGGCGGCGTGCGTTGCCGGCCGTCGTGATGCGTGGCGGCGCACGCCGGTCCTTACCGGTTCGCCGGATGATGCCACGTCCGGCAACGGCCTGCGCCGACGGTGCAGGCGCGGGTCGAAAGCCGCCACATGCCTGCTGGTCCGCTCCGCTAGATCCCGAGCAGCTTGCCCGCATTGCCGCCGAGAATCATCGAACGCTGTTGCGCCGTCAGGTCGAGGCGGTCGAGAAAGCGGACCGGCTGCTCGTAGCCCATGTCGAAACAGTAGTCGCTGCCGAGTACGAGCCGGTCGACCCCGACGTTCTCCATCAGGAAGTTCAGCACGGGCCCCGAATGGGACACCGTGTCGTAGTTGAAGCGCCGCAGATAACTGCTGGGTTTTTGCGCGAGCCGGCGTGTTTCGGGCCGCACGGTCCAGCCCGCGTCCAGGCGCCCGACGAGGATCGGCAGTGCGCCGCCCGCATGCGGCAACGTGACCTGCAGGGTCGGGTAGCGGTCGAGCACGCCGCCCAGGATCAGGTGCGAGCCCGCGATCGCCGTATCGAACGGATTGCCGAGCAGGTTGCTCAGGTAGAAATCGCCGAGCCGCGCGCCGCCGACCGTTTGCTGCGGATGCAGGAACACGGGCAGGCCCAGTTGCTCGATGCGTGCGATCACCGGCGCGAACAGCGGATCGTCGAGATCGCGGTTGTCGATGTTGGTGCCCATGTACACGCCGCGCACGCCCGGCAACTGCGCCGCGCGCTCGAGTTCGTCGATCGCATCGGTCGCGTTCAGCATCGGCAGCGTCGCGAGGACGACGAAGCGCGTCGGGTGCCGCTGGTAGACGCGCGACGCGGCTGAATTCCAGTCGCGCGCGAGCTTCGCGTTGAACGGCCGGTCGCCCCAGTACGCCATCGGCACGCTGAGCGACAGCGCCTGGACGTCGACGCCGGACGCGACCATGTCCTTGAGCCGCGCATCGACGTCGATGAACTTCATCGGCAGCGGCCCGAGGCCGCCGGCGGGCGTCCGGAACGTGAACGATGCTGCGTCGCACGCGAACGAACCGCCGAAGCGCTTGCCTTCGCCGCCGACCAGATCGCAGAAGCTTTCAGGGTAGTAGTGCGCGTGGATGTCGATCGAGCGGGGCCGGTGCGGCGGCACGGCGGCCGATGCGGCCGGTGCGCTCGCGGTGTCGGTCGCCGATGCGGGGCGTCCGGCCATGGTCGTGCCGGCGAGCGCGGCAAACGCGCCGAGCAGGCGGCGTCGTGCCGGCGACATGCAGCAGGTGCAATTCAACATGGTGTCTCTCATGAAGTATCGATGATTCTGGTCGCGCGGCTCAGCCGCGTGGCGTCATGCCCATTTCGCAGGCGACGAGCTGCGTATCGAACTGCTCGCGCTCCCGTTGCGCACGGGCCGAGCGATCGGTGACGGAGAACAGGACGACGCCGGCGAACGCCGCCGCCATCGAGAACAGTGCCGGATATTCGTACGGATAGACCGCGTGCGCATGACCGAGCACCTGCACCCAGACGGTCGGGCTCAGCACGGTGAGCGTCACGGCGGTGGCAAGCCCGAGCAGGCCGCCCAGTACCGCGCCGCGCGTCGTCAGGCCACGCCAGTAGATCGAGAGCAGCAGCACGGGAAAGTTCGAGCTTGCCGCGATCGAAAACGTGAGGCTGACGATGAACGCGATGTTCTGCTTCTCGAACGCGATGCCGAGCAGGATCGCAAGCACACCGAGCACCAGGGTCGTCCCGCGCGCCACGCGCATTTCCTCTTGATCGGAAGCGCGCCCGCGACGCAGCACGTTCGCATAGAGGTCGTGCGAGATCGCCGACGAACCCGCGAGCGTCAGTCCGGCAACCACGGCCAGGATGGTCGAGAACGCGACCGCGCAGATGAAGCCGAGGTACACGTTGCCGCCGACCGCATGCGCGAGGTGGATCGCCACCATGTTCGCGCCGCCGGCGATGGCGCCGGATGCGTCGTGGTATTGCGGGTCCGACGCGACGAGCGCGATGGTGCCGAAGCCGATGATGATGATCAGCACGTAGCCGGCGCCGACGATGCCGGTCGCATAGAGGATGCTCTTGCGGGCCGCCTTGACATCGCCGACCGTGAAGAAGCGCATCAGGATGTGCGGCAGGCCCGCGGTGCCGAAGATCAGCGCGAGGCCGAGCGACACGGCCGAGACCGGATCGGATACCAGGCCGCCGGGGCGCATGATCGCCGCGTGTTTCGGATGGACGAGAATCGCGTGCGCGAACAGCGCATCGAGGCTGAATCCGAAACGGCTCAGCACCATGATCGCCATGAAGGCCGCACCGGCGAGCAACAGCACGGCCTTGACGATCTGGATCCAGGTCGTCGCCAGCATCCCGCCGAAGAACACGTAGACGACCATCAGCACGCCGACGAACAGCACCGCGACCGTGTAGTTCAGGCCGAACAGCAGTTCGACCAGCTTGCCCGCGCCGACCATCTGCGACACGAGATACAGCAGCACGATGACGATCGAGCTCGAGGCCGCGAACGCGCGGATCGGCCGTTGCCGGAGGCGATAGGACACGACGTCGGCGAGCGTGTACTTGCCGAGGTTGCGCAGCGGCTCGGCGATCAGGAACAGGATGATCGGCCAGCTCGCGAGAAAGCCGACCGAATAGATCAGGCCGTCGTAGCCGCTGGTGAACACCAGCGCGGAAATGCCGAGCAGCGACGCCGCCGACATGTAGTCGCCGGCGATCGCCCAGCCGTTCTGGAACGCGGTGATCTTGCCGCCCGCGGCGTAGTGGTCTGCCACGCTGTGGTTCTTGCGCGCGGCCCAGCGCGTGATGACGAGCGTCGACGCGACGAACAGCAGGAACATGCCGATCGCGACCGGATTGTGCCCGTGCGCGAGGGCCGCGGGGCCGGTCGCGAATGCCGGTGCCGAGCCGACGGCGGCGACGGCGGCGACGGCGGCGATCGATGCGAGGAGCAGGCGTTTCATCGATCGCCTCCGTGACGAATGGACGCGACGATCGTGTCGTGCACCGAATTGGCCTGATACACGTAAAGCGCGACCAGCGCGAACGTGACGACAAACATGCCGAACCCGACCGGGATGCCCCACGGGGTCGGCCGGCCCTGCACGATCGGCTGTCCGAGCAGCGTCGGCGAAAACGCCAGCGTGAGGATGAACGCGAAATAGAGGGTGAGCATGACGAGCGTCAGGGACCAGGCGAGGCGCCTTCTGCGCTTGACGAGATCGCGAAAGCGGGCATCGCGCAGCAGCGGATGCGTGGCCTGCGCCGGCGCGTCCAGGTCGGGCGCGGTGCGGGCGGCGGCCGGAATCGGGTGGTTCACGGTGTCTCCTTCGGGTTTGGGGTATCCGGGCCGGGCAGCGGGCGCCGCGCGTCTCGCGCGCCGCGCCCGCCCGTGCTCAGAAATGCGGCGGTACGGCGGTTTCCCGCATCACGACTTCCGGCGTCCGATAGCGCTCGGCCATTGCGCGCTCGGTGTCGTTTTTCAGTTGCGCCTGCATGTACGCGCCGAGATGGCGCGCGTGCTGCACGATCGCGGCACCGAATGCCGTGCGCGTTTCGCTGTATTCGCACAATGCGTCGAGCGTGTCGGTGCGCGTCGCCAGCGCCGTGACGAGCGCGAGCGCATCGCCGGCGGCTTTCGTGACGCCCATCCCGCAATGCGGCCGCGCGACGAACGCGGCGTCGCCGAGCAGCGCGATCCGGCCGAACGCCATGTTCGGTACTTCGAGGTCGTAGATCGGCTGGAACAGCGGTTGCGTCGCGCGCGCCACGACCTCGGCGAACTGCGGCGCAAGCAGCGCGTGGGCCGCGTCTTCCAGCTCGGCGAGGACGTCGCGCCGGATCAGCGTCGGTGGAATGCCGCCCGCCCACAGCTTGCCGGTCTCGTCGGTCAGCAGGTTCGGCAGGTCGGACTCTTCGCGGGTCGCGCGATACCAGACGAAGTTGTAGCGGCGCTCGCCGGGTTTCGTGCGGTTGCCCTGGCCGGCGACCGGATAACCGAGGATCTGCTCGTGCGGCGGCAGGCCGAACGCGAATTTCCCGAACAGCGTCGTGTGGGTCGCGCCCGACAGGCCGGCTTCGTCGACCAGCCCGCGCCACGCGACGTAGCCTGCATATTGAAGCTGCGCGTCCGGCAGGAACCGTTCGCGGATCGCCGAGCGGAATCCGTCGGCCGCGATCACCAAGTCGGCGTGCACGACCGAGCCGTCGGACAGCGTGACCGATGCGCGCTCCGGCCCGTCCGCGACATCGGTGACGACGGCGCCCGAGTGGTAATGCTGGTCGGGCAGAGCCGCGCGCAGCACGTGGTACATCTTGCTCCACGCGGTAAGTGTCTGCGGCAGCCTGCGTTCCGACTCCACGGTGCCGTCCCTGGCCAGCGTGATGCGCGATTCGACCTTCACGCCGATCGATTCGTCGATGCGCACGCCCGCGGCGAGCATCACGTCGAACAGTTCCGGGTGCGTGACGATGCCGGCGCCGCGGCCCGAGAGCGCCTCGGGCACGCGTTCGAACACGTCCACGTCCCAGCCGTTGCGCAGCAGGAGATTCGCGGCGAACAGTCCGCCCAGCGAGCCGCCGACGATGGCGGCCTTGCGGTTCGGCGAAGTGCTGTCGTTCATGTCAGTCTCCGTGGGCGTCGCCGGCCGATGCGGCGGCGGGAAGTTCCAGGCCGGCGACCTCGGCGGCAGGGAAGTTGAGTTCGATCGTCACGCCGGACGGATCCTCGATGAAGACCTGATGCAGCCCGAGGCTCGGCACCGTGCGGTCGCGCCACGCGATGCCTTCCGCGCGCAGCGTGTGCCACATGGCTTCGACGCCGGTCGCGAGGAACGCGATGTGGTCGACGGTTCCGGTGCCCGTTGCGGGCAGGTCCTTGTCGCCGAGATAGGCCGCGAGCCCGTCCGGGTTGGCCGGATCGACACCGATGATGTGAACCGTTCCGTAATCGGCTTCGTCGCCGCCCTTGTAGAGCCACGCGCCGGGAAAGTCGAACGGCGGGCGATAGCCGCGCTTGAAGCCGAGCACACGTTCGTAGAACCGGCACGATTGCTCGAGATCGAGCGTGCGGATCGAGTAGTGTGCGAGTCTGGAGACTGGCATGGGAGACTCCTTGTTTATCGATAGATAAGTTATCGTTCGATAAACTATAGTCGAAAAAACGGCGGGAAAAAGCCGCGATCGAACCGTGTTAACCCGCAGTCGGAAAAGGTGCCGGATGCCGGCGCATGGCGCGTTACGACGCGATCTCGCCGGCCATGACGTCGTCCGCATAGCACCACACCCAGCGCTCGCCGGGCTCGATCGAACGCGCGAGCGGGTGGCGGGTTTCGTGAAAATGCCGGCTGGCGTGGCGATTCGGCGACGAGTCGCAACAGCCGACGTGCCCGCAGGTCAGGCACAGGCGCAAGTGCACCCACCGGCTGCCGGACTTCACGCATTCCTCGCAGTAGTCCTTGTCGGTGGTCAGGATGCGCGCTTCAGCGAGATGGGTGCAGGTCGTGGCCATCGTCCGCTCCGATACCGGCGCCGGAGATCGCTCGCAGCGCGGCCGGCGCGAAGCTGCGAGCGGGGTTGGATACGGTTCATTGTGGACGGTCGTGTCGCGAGCGGACCTTAATTCTTATTAAGCAGGTCGGCCCGGACGGCAGGGAGGACGTACAGTCACGAGTGCGGCCGGCGCGAGATCCGGCCGGGATCCGACATGGCGGTCATCGGGAGGTGCTCATGACTCAGTCGCAGCATGTCAAGGTAATCGGCTTGCCGAACAGCAAGGAGGCCTACGCAATTCGCGACTTCCTGAAGCGCGGCGTGGTCGAGTACGAATGGTGCGAGTTGACGTCCGACAGCGATTGCGCGCGCGAGCTGGGCATCGCGCCGCTGCGCGATATCCGGTTGCCGGTCGTCATCTTTCCGGACGGTTCGCGCATCTACCAGCCGACGCTGCCGGAGATTGCCGCCAAGCTCGGCTGGGTCGCCCGGCCGCGCTTCATCGAGTACGACGTATCGATTTACGGCGCCGGTCCGGCTGGGCTGTCGGCGGCCGTCTACGCGGCGTCGGAAGGGCTGCGGGCCGTCGTGATCGAACGCGATGCGATCGGCGGGCAGGCGGGAACGAGTTCGCTGATCGAGAATTACATGGGGTTCCCGGAGGGCATTCCGGGCGCCGAGCTGGCCGAGCGCGCGCGCCAGCAGGCGGTCAAGTTCGGCGTCGAGCTGCTGATGATGCGCGAGGGCGTGCACGCGACGTTCGTCGACGGAAAGATTCGCGTCGACCTGGCCGACGGCTCGATCCTGACCGCGCGCTCGAACATCTGCGCGACCGGGATCGAATACCGCAGCCTCGGCCTGCCCGACGAACCGAAGTTTCTCAACGCCGGCCTGTTCTACGGCGCGGGGTCGAGCGAAGCGCCGATGTGCGAAGGCAAGCACGTGTTCATCGTCGGCGGCGGCAATTCGGCGGGGCAGGCAGCGATGAACTTCGCACGGCACGCGCGCGAGGTCACGATGATCGTCAGGGGCGCGTCGCTGGCGGCGACGCTGTCGCGCTACCTGATCGACCGGATCGAGCGCATGCCCAACGTGACGGTCCGCTACGGCTCGACCGTCGACGCGCTGCACGGCGACGGCCGGCTCGAAGCGATCGTGCTGCGTTCGGAAGACGGCGCGCGCGAAGTGCTGCCGGCCACGCACCTGTTCGTCTGCATCGGCGGTGCGCCGAACACCGAATGGGCCCGCGATACGAACATCATTCGCAATCCGGGCGGCTATCTGGTGACGGGCAGCGACCTGTACGACTGCCCGGCATTCGAGCGCGTATGGCCGCTCGAGCGCCGGCCGTACTATCTGGAAACGAGCGTGCCCGGTTCGTTCGCGGCGGGGGACGTCCGGTCGGGTTCGGTCAAGCGGGTGGCGTCGGCGGTCGGCGAAGGGGCGATGGCCGTGACGTTCGTGCACCGGTTCCTGGGCGAAGACGCGCATCGGCCGAGCGGCGCCTGAACCGCGGCCACACGCGGGTTGCGCCGCATGCTCGCCTCTTGCGTCAGCCGGTCGTCGACACCGGCAGCCGGAACGTCAGGACGGTCCCGCCCGCTTCGCGCGGCGCCGCCTCCAGCGTGCCGCCATGCGCTTCGACGATCGAGCGGCAGATCGCCAGGCCCATCCCCATGCCGTGCGGTTTCGTCGTGAAGAACGGATCGAAGATCCGGTTCGCGATGTCAGCATCGATGCCGGCGCCGCGGTCGGCAATGGAGACGACCGCGTAGCCGTCGCCGACCTGCGACGCGATCTCGAGTTCGCGCGACGTGGCCAGTCCGTCCATCGCATCGAGCGCGTTGGTGACCAGGTTCAGGATCACCTGCTGGACCTGGGTGCGATCCGCCATCACGTGGATGCCGTGGCAACGCAGATCGACGCGCAGCGCGACGTGCTTCGCGTCGATTTCGGTCGCGGTGAGATGCAGCATGTCGCGAATCAGGTCGTCGATCGCGAGCGGCGCCAGCGCGGGCGGTGCCTGGCGTGCGAGCGATCGCAACGCACGGACGATGTCGGCTGCACGCACGCCGGACGCACGGATGTCTTCGAGGCTCGCGAGCGCTTCGCCGAGATCGGGTTGCGTGCCGCGCAACCAGCGCATGCAGGCGCCGACGCTCGACACGATGCTCGTCAGCGGCTGATTGATCTCGTGCGCGATCGACGCGGCCAGTTCTCCCATCACGGTCATGTGCGCGGTGCGCGCGAGCTCGGTCCGCGCATGCCGCAGCGCGGCCTCGGTCGCGAGCCGGCGCGCGTTCTCGTCGATCAGTTCCGCGTAGAGCCGGGCGGATTCGAGCGCATTGGCCGCTTGCGGCGCGAGCACTTCCAGCATCGCGATGCGCCGCGGCGAAAACACGCCGTTGGTCAATGCGTTCTCGAGATACAGCACGCCGATCAGCGCACCCTGCTTCAACAGCGGCAGGCAGAACAGCGAGCGCGTCGGGTGGGCGCGCAGGCTGTCGACGTGGTCGGGAACGCCTTCGCGCTGCGCGTTCGCGAGCACGACCGGCTTGCGGGTTCGGGCGACGGTGTTCAGGATCGACAGCGGGACATCCTGCTCGGTGGGTTCGCTGCGGGCAATATCGACGATCACGTCGCTGCCGACGGTCCGCGCGGCAGCCTCGATCGTCAGCCGGTCGTGGCGGGCGAGCAGCAGCAGGCCGTAGCCCGCGCCGGCATACACGATCATGTTGCGCATCAGCGTCTGGATCAGGCGCTCCAGCACGATTTCCTCGGACAGCGAGTGGGCCGCGCGCATCGCGAGCGAGAAATCGAGATCTTCGCGCGCGGGCATGGCCGGGCCGCCCGGCGACGGGTCCATCACGAGGAACGGATGCTGCGCTTCCATCGCCTGCGCCTTGCCGGTCGCGCCCCAGCGCCGGTAGCACGCATGGGCGAGCCGCAGTTGGTGGCGCGCGGGGCCGGCGAGCCCGAGCGACGTGGCGTGATGCGCGGCCAGTTCGTGCGCGAGCGCCTGTTCGTGCACGAATCCGCGTTCCGCCGCGAGGCTGGCCGAGGCTTCGTACTGCTGCATCGCGACGACATGTTCGCCGCGTACGCGCGCGAATTCGGCATCGATCAGCGCGAGCTTGTTGCAGAACGTCGCCGGATTGCGTTCGCTCCACGCGGCGAAGCGGGCGCGTGGCGGCGCATATCGTTCGAGCAGCCGCTCGGGCGGCGTGGCGCCGCGGTCGCTCGCGATGCCGGCCAGCACGCGGAACAGGTGGAAGTCGGACAGCATGATGTGCGCGGGCGTCGACCACGCGCTCGATGCGGCTGCATCGAGCGACGCACGCGCCGCGTCCGCGTCGCCGAAGATGAAGGCCGCCTGGCCGGCGAGCACGTCGGTCCAGAACTGCAGGACCGACATCGGCGTCTTCGTCGACGTACGGGCGCGCCAGGTGCCGACCGGCCGGTGGTAGCCGAGCTGCAGCGCGTCGACGAATTCCGACTGGGTGGAAACGAGGTCGACGATGTCGTCGTAACGCGCGCCGCGCGCGATCTGCAGCAGCGGATCGATCTCGTCGCGGATGGCCGGCAGCGCTTCGCCCATCGAGATCAGGTTGCTGACGATATGGTTGCAGCTGTAGCACATCCAGCGCAGCTCGGCGCTCGCATTGCCCGCCGCTTTCGCCTCGCGCGCGCGGTCGAGCGCGTACGACAGCGGCTGGGTCCAGACGCTCACCTGGTCGAGCGCGATCAGCGTCGCGGAGCGGTAGCGCTCGAAGCCGTGGCGATCGACCAGCGCGAGCGCGACCTTCGCGAATTCGAAGCCGTCTTCATACGCGTCGTGATGCTCGGCAATGCTGACGCCGTACCACGCGAGCCCCTGTACCGACGCGGCGGTGATGCCGTGGTGCAGGGTCAGCCGGACCATCGTCGCGAAATGCAGCAACATCAGCCCGCCGCTCGGATAGAACATCGCGGCTTCGAGTGCGGTCAGCAGCGCCATCGTCGCTTCGACGCGCGTGTCGGTCATGACGGGCAGGTCGACGAGTTCGCGGATGGCGCGGCCGGCGAGCGCATCGCGCACGGCGTCGCAGGCCGCCGCGAGATCGGCCTCGACCGGCTCAGCCGGCAGTTCCACGCCGAGCAGCGCGAGCCCGGCCAGCGCGACGTCGACGGCCTGCCGGTAGCGCGACTCCACCGTGAGCTGCGCGGCCTTCAGCCGGTGCGCCTCGGCGCGATCGGCCGGCGTGCGCGTGCGCGCCATGAGTTCGTCGATCGCGTCGGATGCCTGCGCGGTTGCGCCGGTCGCGAGCAGCAGGCCGCTGCGCAGCATGTCGATCCGGCTCGCGAGACCGTAGTGCTGCGACCATGCGTGCGGGCCGAGCAGCGCTTGCGCGGACGCGAGAAACGACAACGCGCGATCGCGCGCGGCGGCCGTGGCCGCCGCCTCCGCGGCCGCGACCAGGGCATCCGCGAACGCGAGCGCGAGCGCGCCGTCGAGCGGCGCGGTTTTCGCCTGCTCGATCTGGGCGGCCAGTTCCAGCAGCGATTCGGTCGACTGCGCGTCCGCGCGCACGAGCATCGCGGCGGCGATCCGGGCGTGGCACTGCGCGCGCTCCGCTCGCCCGGCGAGCGCGTAGACGGCCTCGAGGATGCGGTCGTGAGCGCAGCGCCAGCGGTTGCCGGACAGCGACACGAGGCCCGCCTGGCGAGCGGGATCCAGCCAGAAGCGGAGTTCGGCCCGCGTTTTGCCGGCCGCGGCGCACAACAGCGCGTCGTCCGCATCGGTGCCGATACAGGCCAGCAGCGACAGCAGCGTTCTCGATTCGTGCGGCAGCCGCTGCATCCGGATCGCGAGCAGGCTCACGACATTCTCGGTCAGGTGGCGTGCGTCGATGTCGGCCGAATGCCACTGCCACGTTTGCCGCACCGCGTCGTAGTCGAGGAGCCGCTCGTCGATCAGCGTGCGCAGCAGTTGCTGGATATAGAACGGATTGCCGCCCGTCCTGCGGTGAACGATGTCGCCGAGCCCGGACAGCCGGGCCGGCGGCTCCCCGAGCATGCCGGCCAGCATGCGCGTGACGTCGGGTGCGTCGAGCGGCGCCAGCGTCAGCGCCGACAGGCGCGTGGCGTCGAGCTGCTGCAGGAAGCGGCGGAACGCCGTCGGATGGTCGTGCTGCGGCCCGCTTCGATAACCGGCCACGATGCAGAAACTGGCCGGCGGATCGACCGCGACCGACGCGAGAAACGCGAGCGTCGCGTCGTCGGCCCACTGGATGTCGTCCAGCGCCATGACGAGCGGTTCGGCCGGCGTCGCGAACGCACGGAAGGCATTCACGACGATCTGGCATAGATGAAATTCCGGAATCGCATCGGTACGGTCGAACGCGACGGGCTCGATATCGAGCAGCCACGCAATTTCCGGGAAGATGCCGGACAACAGGTTGGCCTGACGGCCCACGCAGTCGCGCAGCCGCGCGGCGATCGCCGCGATTTCGTCGTCGCGCCTGGCCAGCGCGCTGCCGAACAGCGCGCGCAACGCCTGCAGCACGGGCGCGTAGGGCCGCGCGGGCTGGAACTGATCGACCTTCGCCGACGTGCACCACGCCGTGCTCGACGCCGCTCGCGCATGGCGCATGAAGGCCTCCGCCAGCGCGGTCTTGCCGACGCCGGCCGGCCCGTCGATCAGGACGATGGCCGTCTCGCCGGTTCGCGAGACGGCCGCCAGCACCGCCTCGAGCCGGCGGGATTCGGCTTCACGGCCGACCAGCAGGTCGGGCGCGTGCAGACCGGCGAGCGGATCGCTGCCGCCGAGCGCGAACGGCTCGACGCGGCCTGCCGCGAGCCAGTCGCGCAGGATGCGTTCGAGATCGTGCTGCACCGTCTCGCAGGACGGGTAGCGATCGGCGGGCTCCTTGGCGATCAGTTTCAGGATCAGGTCGTTCAGGACGGCAGGCAGGTCGTCGCGAAAGGTCGTGGCCGGCGCAGGCTGCATCGCGACATGCGCGTGGACCCATTCGGACGTCGACGTGGCCTTGTAAGGCATCGCGCCCGTCAGCAGGCGGAACAGCGTGATGCCGAACGCGTACAGGTCGGAGCGCTCGTCGACGCATGCGCCTTCGGATACTTCGGGCGCCGCGTAGGCAGCGAAATCCGTGCGCGTCGTATGCGCTGCGGCTGGTTCCGTCCGACGGTCCCGCGCATGGGCGAGCGAGCGAAGCATGACCGTGCCGTCCGGTGCGACGACGAAACTGGCCGGCTGCAGGTCGTCATGCAGCCAGCCGCGCCGATGAAGCGCCCCGAGCGTGCGCACCGCCTGGATCGCCGCGTCGAGCAAGACGTCGAGCGGCAGCCGCTCGTCCGCCAGCGTGTCGAACGCACGCACGTCCACGCGAGGATAGACGAGCACCGGGCCGTCCGCGGCGCGGATCAGCGCAACCGGCATGAGCGCCCACGCGGGTTCCAGCACGGCGTTCAATGCGTATTCGTGCTCGAATTGCCGGCAGCGCTGGTCGGATTCCCACCCGGTCTGGCACGCGGACCACACGCGCCCCGTCGCGGCGTCGGTCAGGTCGAACCACAGCACGTCGCCCGAGCGGACCGCATTCGACAGGCGGGCGCGCGCCAGCCAGTCGGCATCCATTCGCTTCGTGTCGTTCGGGTCGCGCAAGGGTTGGTTCACGGTCGGGGCAGGCTGGGTGGAGCAGGGCGAAACCGGCTCGTCAAACGGAATCGGCCGGGCTGGATGGCGCACGTCTGGGCGGCGGCCCGTGCATTGTCCGCCAGCCTGAGGAAATTTTCAGTACCCCCCCGCACACGCCGTTCCCGACGACCGGGCAGGCCGGTACCCGACTAAACCTATGGATAATGGTCGGCGAGCGTGCCGCGCCATACCATGGGTTCAAGCCTTCCGACCCGCATCGATGCGGTCGGGCGGACGAACAGGGGGTGTCGCCTCGCGAGGCGGCGCAAGGTGTGGCGCAGCATAAGCGAGTGCGGATCATGTACACGTTCGGGCGGGTGACGGTTTCCCTTGAGTGCCGCGAAGTCCGCGTCGACGGGCAGCCCCGGTATATCGGCGCCCGGGCATTCGAGATTCTCGAGCTGCTGGTGAAGGCGGCCGGCAGGCTCGTGTCGAAGGACGAGATCATGCAAGCCGTGTGGCCGAACACGATCGTGGTCGAGAACAACATCCAGGTGCACATCTCGACGCTGCGCAAGCTGTTCGGCGGCAAGCACGGCTGGATACGGACCGAATCGGGCCGCGGCTATCGGCTCGCGCCGCCGGCCGACCTGGCCTGCGCCGACCGTCAGCCGGACGTGGGCGAGCCGGCGCGCGGCGCCCGCGCGGGTGCCGTCCCACGCAAGTGTCCGCTGATCGCCCGCGAGCAGGAGGCGGCCGAGCTGCACGCGCTGCTCGAGCGCGAGGCGCTCGTTACGCTGGTCGGCCCCGGCGGCGTCGGCAAGACGCATCTCGCGCTGGAGGTCGCCACGGCCTGGTCGGCGGTGCGCGGCATCGAGATGGTCCGGATCGATCTCGCCGGCTGGCAGGGCGGCGCGACGCTGGCGTCCGCGGTGCTGGACGCGCTCGACCTGCCGGGCGGCCCGGACGCCGGGCCTGCCGATGTCGTGCGCGCGATCGTCGGGCAGCCCGTCATGCTGGTGCTCGATAACGCAGAGCAGCATGTCGACGAGCTGGCGGACCTCTGCGAAGCGATCACGGCGGAGCATGCCGGCGCGATACTCGTCGTGACCAGCCGCGAACCGCTGCGTGTCGCGGGCGAGCGCGTTTATCGCGTCGGGCCGCTGCCCGTGCCGCCGGCCGGCGCGAACGACGGCGAGATCGTCGCGTACGGTGCCGTCCGGATGTTTTTGGCACGGGCGCGCGCGATGGGCACCGACATGCCTGCGGATGCGAAGACGCTGGACGCGATCGCGACCATCTGCCGCCGCCTGAGCGGCCTGCCGCTCGCGCTCGAACTCGGCGCGGCCCGCGTCGCGTTGCTCGGGATCCAGGGGTTGGCAGCCGATCTCGACAAGTCCGTGCTGTCGTTGTCCGGCGGTCTGCGTACGGCCCATCCGCGCCAGCAGACCCTCAGGGCCACCATCGAGTGGAGCTATCGGCTGCTCGACGATGCGGAGCGCACCGTGCTGTGCCGCCTCGCAGTGTTTCCGGATGCGTTCCAGCTCGACGCGGCGTGCGCGCTGGCAGCCTGTGACGAACTGGGGGCCGCCAGGGTGCTCGATTGCCTGGTCAGTCTTGCGTCGAAATCGCTGCTGGTCGTCCATTCGGTCGGACTCTCGAAGCGCTATTCGCTGCTCGAGGTCGTGCGCGCGTATGCGCTCGAGAAGCTGGCGGAGTCGGGCGAAGCCGGTCGCATCCATGCCCGGTGCGTGTCTTTCGTCGGCGACGAACGCGCGGATCCGCTGCCGCCGACGCCGGCAGCGTCCGCGCAACCGCTGCTGGCGGCAGGGCCGTGGGCGTGACGCACCGGTCGTGCGGGCGTGGCGCGCAGCGGCAACGCCGGTCGACGCGGCGCACGCTGTGTCGCGATGTTCTGGATTGACAAAATTTTCAGGTTCTCATTTCATGGCCATTGTTTGCATCATCGATGACGATGCGTCGGTCCGTAAGAGTCTTGCCAGCTTGCTGAAATCGGCTGGCCATACCGCACTGCCGTTTGCGTCGGGCGAGGAATTCCTTGCGGCCGGCCCGCCGGACGACGCGGCTTGCGTGCTGGTCGATCTGAAGATGAAGGGGATGAGCGGGCTCGACGTCCAGCGCCTGCTGGTTCAGCGCAAGGCGACGCTGCCGGTTATCTTCATGTCGGCGCATGGCGACGACGAGTCGGTGCGCCGCGCGCTCGCGCAAGGCGCGGTCGCGTTCCTGCGCAAGCCGTTTCCATCGGACGATATGCTCAACCTGATCGATCACGTCGCATCCGGCGCGCCGCCTGCGTGAGCGGCGGCCCGTCGACCGGCCGCGCCGTGCGCGGCGTGGCGGTTCCGCCCGGCTTTTTCTTAGTTTATCATTCGATAATGAAGCGGATGCCTACACAGGGAATGCAATGGCGAGCACGCCGGATATGACGTCGATCGGCAACCGGGGCGCGGGCGATCCCGCGCCGATCGTCTATGTGGTCGACGACGACGAAACGTTGCGGCGCGCGTTGAGCGCGCTGTTGCGTTCGGCGGGATTTGGCGTCGAGACGTTCGCGTCGTCGCGGGCGTTTCTGGCATTCGAGCGGCCCGACGCGCCGAGTTGCCTGATCCTCGACGTGCGTCTTGCCGACGAGAGCGGGCTGGCCGTTCAGGAGGAAGCGGTGCGTGCGGGCCTGAACGTGCCGATCCTGTTCATGACCGGTTACGGCGACGTGGCCACGACGGTCAAGGCCATGAAGGGCGGCGCGCTCGACTTCCTGACGAAGCCGTTCGACGACGAAACGATGCTCGATGCCGTCGGCCGCGCACTGGCCCGCGACGGCGAGCGACGCGCGCGCGACCGGGCGCTGGACGCGGTGCGCGGCGCCTATGCGTCGTTGACGCCGCGTGAGCGCGAAGTGATGGGCCAGGTGGTCGCGGGCCTGATGAACAAGCAGATCGCAGCGAATCTCGGCCTGCAGGAAATCACGGTGAAGGTGCATCGCGCCCAGGTCATGAAGAAGATGCAGGCCCGCACGCTGCCGGATCTCGTGCGGCAGGCCGAATCGCTGGGCGTGCGCCCGGTCGGCGCGCGCGACTGAGCAGGCGTGCCGGGTCGTTCGACGCAATGGCGCCGGCCTCGACGTGGCGGGCCGGGCCGCGATGACGCGAACGACGGCGTTCATGCGGCCACTTCTGCTTCAACGTGGGTTCGGCGTTCCCGGCGTCGCAGCACGGGCCAGCGAGATGCGCGTCGCTCATCGCGCGCCGGCGACGGCGTTTGTCGATGAAACGGCATGACCAAGCGACAGGTAGCTCCGGTGCAGTAGTGATTCGATGGTTGCCCAATCGGCGTCGGTGACTCTGCCCGCATCTTCACGGGCGTCGCGAAGCAGCATCGCTTGCGCGCGCAACTGGCCGTGTTCGAGTGTCGAGACTGCGGACACCCTATACAGCGATGCGGCGGCTTCAGCGCACGCGCTGCCCAACGTGCCGGGCGGATACCGTCCGCGCTCCCGGTGCACGATCCACCATTCCAGTTCGAGCGCGGTGGTGCGCGAGACATCGAAGTCGCGGTTCCCGGTGTTGCGGATCAGGCTGAAATAGGTTTGCAGCGCCGGCAGCGCTTTTTCGTAATCGCTGCGTTCCTTGCCCTCCTTGAACGTGAAGGCGGCTGATGCGCCGTAGTAAGCGCCGACGTACGACCTTAGCCACGGAAGGTGGTATTGCGTGCGCAGGGTTTGCGCCAATTCAAGAAAGAGCGCTACGTGCCGGCGCTCATAGTAGGAGCGCCATATTTTCGTTTCGAGTGTTCCCGTCGCGACGGGATCGAAGCGGCTCAGGTCACGGTGCAACGGCCAGAAGAGATCGGCGGCGGCATAGCCGATCAGAACGACAAGCAGGACCAGGATCGTCCGTCGCCAGCGTCCTGGTCCAGCGGAAAGGATCGCGCGGTGCCGCGGGGCGTGGCTGCGGGTGCGCCCGGTCGTGTTCATGTCGAATAGCGTCGATAGCGTACGTGCGTCGAACCCTCTATTTCATGACGCGCCCCAGTACCTCGCCCAACTCGGCGTCGTCAAGCACCGGGACGATGTCCAGCTCCATCAGATCGCTCCACTGATAGGCGAATTCGGTGAGTTTCTTCATATCATCTGTTTCGAGCAGATCGAACCCTGCGCCCAGATCGGCTCGCGTCCACCGGCCCACCAACCGGACGCCGTCGGGCGGGAGCCCGCCGGTTCGCTGAAAGCGCTCGATGGCTTCGGCACGCTGCTGGGTATCCGGTGCCCAGTGGAAGGTCATCATGAATTTCATGGCTGTGTCTCCTGACGGTGGCTCGTCCACCTGTTTCAATTTATACGCGCGATGACGGCATACGGGTGCAATTGGGCGTGTGCACTGCAACGCCAGTCGGCACCAGGCGTAGATCGTGATATGTCCTCGCAACGCAATATGCCGATCGTCCTTGCCCGACGCCGGTAGTTGCTTGACCAGTCGTCGACTGGGCAGCCGCGCCCGCGCCGCAGCCGGAATACCGGGCAAGCGCCGTCAATGCCGGGACGGCCGGTGCGAGCGTGATAATTGTCTTTCGGCAACCGTCTTGAGTATCTCGAGTGTTTTCAGGCGGTCCATGACAGGTCTCGCTTCGGTGGATTCGACACGCTCAATTCATGCGGCGCGCCGGCACCGGGCAATACAAAAAAACGTTAGGTAAGCTTAAGATATATATGAAAATACGTGAGGCCGATCGAGCGAAGGCCGAGGTTGCGTTGAGGATTTTTCAGAACCGGTCGACGTTCGCCGGTGTCGCCGCGGGCGGCGTCCACCCGCCGCCCAGCGCGCGCACGAGATTGACCGTCGCGATGGCGAGCGCCTGACGGCTATGAATCAGTTGGCGCTGCGCATTCAGTGCGTCCCGGTCCGCGTCGATGACCTCGAGATAGCTGACGTAGCCGTGCCCGTAACGGCTCAGCGACAAGCGCGCCGCTGCGTCGGTGGCGCGCGCCGCGCTGTCGTAGCGCACGATCCGCTCGTTCTGCGCGGCGATGTCGTTGAGTGCGTCCTGGACTTCGCGCAGCGCGCCCAGCGCGGTCGCGCGATAGTTCGCGTCGGCGAGTTCCGCGCCGGCCGTCGCGGCGTCCACCGCGGCCTCGCGCTTGCCGCCGTCGAACAACGTTTCGGCCACGCTCGCCCCGAGGCCCCACAGCGAACTGTTGCGATCGAGAAACGTGCCGAGGTCGCGGCTGGCGAACCCGCCCTCGGCGGTCAGCGTCAAGGTCGGAAGCCACGCGGTGCGGGCGACGCCGATTTCGAGCGACGCCGCGTCGACGCGGCGCGCCGCCGCATAGACGTCCGGCCGTTGCGCGAGCAGCGCGGACGGCAAGCCGGGCGGCACCTCCGGCACGCGCATGACGGATGCGGTCGGCGCGACCGTGAACGCGGTCGGCGAGACACCGGTCAGCACGGCGAGCGCGTCGACGAGGTTTTCGCGCAGCCGCCGGCTGTCCGCGAGATCGGCGCGAGCCGTATCGAGATCGGCCGCCGCACGCAGCGCGTCGAGATCGCTTGCCGCGCCGGCCCGCACCCGCGCGGCGATCACGTCGAGCGCGGTGCGCCGCAGCTCGATCGCGCGGGCGAGCGTCGCGAGATCCTGCTCGACGAAATGGAGCGTCAGGTAGTCGCTCGCGACGTCGGTCGCGACGCGCAGTCGAACGGCCGAGCGATCCGCGTCCGCCTGCAGCACGTTCTGCCTGCCGATCTCCGCATCGCCGCGCAGGCGCCCCCACAGATCGACTTCATAGCTGGCGTTGAACGGCACCGACCAGTTGTGCATCGTGCGTTTCGGCAACGCGTTGTCGACCGTGCCGGATACGCGCGTGCGGCTGAACGACGGATCGACGCCGACGGTGGGCGACAGTGCGGCTTCGCGCACGCCGAGCAGCGCCTGCGCCTGGTCGACGCGTGCCGCGGCGGCGCGGATGTCGTGGTTGCCGGCGAGCGCGGCATCGACGAGCGCGACGAGTGGCGGATCGCCGAACGACGCGGGCCATTCGGCGAGCGACGGTGCGGGTTCGCTCGCCGCCTCCGCATGGCGGAACCGGTCGGATCCGACCGCGACGGGAGCAAGCGGCTGCGGCGCGATCGTGCACGCGCCCAGCAGGCCGGCGGCGAGCAGCGCGACGATGCGGCTCATGGCTGCTCGCGGCTGCGTGGCAGCGTGACGACGACCGACAGGCCGGGCCGGATGCGCGGTTCGGCCGAGGCCTGGCCGTCGAGCAGGATCTTGACGGGCACCCGCTGCGTGACTTTCGTGAAGTTGCCGGTCGCGTTGTCGGGCGGCAACAGCGCAAACTGCCCGCCGGTTGCGGGCGACAGGCTGTCGACGTGCCCGCTGAAGGTCAGGTCCGGCAGCGCGTCGAAGCGCAGGCGCACGGCGTCGCCGGTGCGGACGTGCCGGAGCTGGGTTTCGCGGAAGTTCGCGACGACCCACGGGTGCGGTTCGACGAGCGTGAGCAGCGCCTGGCCGGGCGCGACATGCTCGCCGGTCTCGACCGTCTTCTTGCCGACGCGGCCGTCCGACGGCGCCACGACGGTCGTGTACTGAAGCTGGAGCGCCGCATCGCGCAACTCGGCGTCATTCTGGTTCGACACCGCATCGGCAGCCTGCCGCGCGGCCTGCGCGCTGCGCTGCTGCGCTTCGGCCGCGTCGATGCGTGCGCGGGCGGACTTGCGTGCCGCGTTGGCGGCATCGAATTCCTGTTGCGACAGCCCGCGCGGGGTTTCGCGGGTCAGCTCGCGTGCCCGTGCGTAGTCGAGTTCGGCCTTCTCGGCGTCGGCATGCGCCGCGACGAGCGTCGCGTCGGCCTGCTCGACCTGCGCCTTCGCGCGGCTCGCATCGGAGTGCGCCTGCGCGACGCGGGCCCGCTGCAGCGCGACGCGCACGTCGAAATCGCGCGGGTCGAGCCGCACGAGCGGGTCGCCCGCGTGCACGAACTGGTTGTCGTTCACCAGCACGCGCTCGACCGTGCCGGCCACGCGTGGCGAGATCACGTGCAGGTGGCCCGTCACGTATGCGTCGTCGGTGCCGCGATCATGCGCATCGAATTCGTAGACCAGCAGCGCGACGAGCAGCAGCGCGGATCCGGCAATCAGTACGATCGGCCACCGGCGCGATCGCGCGGCGGAAGTGGGCGGCGTGTCCGGCGAGTTCGTGGTCACGATCGGGATACTCCATCGAACAGACAGGGTTCGTCACATCGCGCTATGCTTGCGCGAGCTTCATGTGCGGGAGCCGCTCGACGATGAACACCACGTTCGCCCCCGGTGGCGCGACAACGGGGCCGGCCGCAGCGCCGGCCGCCGACATACCGACGTTTCGTTCGATCGCCGCGATCGCGGCCGTGCTGCTCGGCGCGATCATCTCGACCTTGACGTCGCGCATCACGTCGCTCGGGCTCGTCGACGTACGCGGCGCGCTCGGCGTCGGGTTCGACGAGGGCGCGTGGATCAACACCGCGTTCATCGCATCGCAGATGTTCGTCGGGCCGCTCGCGATCGCGGCGGCCTTCGTGTTCGGCACGCGTCGCGTGCTGCTGGCGGGCGCCGCGGTATTCCTGGTCGTCGAAAGCGTGCTGCCGCTGTGCACGAACTTCGGCACGTTCATCGTATTCCAGAGCCTGGCCGGCTTCGCGTCCGGCGTGTTCGTGCCGCTGACCGTCGGGTTCGTCGTCCGTACGCTGCCGCCGCGGCTCATTCCGTTCGGCATCGCCGCGTATGCGATGAATCTCGAGATGTCGCTCAACCTGTCGGCGACGCTCGAAGGGTGGTACAGCGAACACCTGAGCTGGCGCTGGTTGTTCTGGCAGAACGCACTGCTGACCGTGCCGTTCATCGCCTGCCTGATGCTGTCGCTGTCCACCGAACCGATCAAGCGCTTCGCGTCCGGCATCGACACGCGCGGCATGCTGCTCGGCGCCGGCGGGTTCGCGTGCCTGTGCATCGCGCTCGATCAGGGCGAACGGCTGTTCTGGTTCCAGTCGCCGCTGATCGTCGCGCTGCTGTGCATCGGCATCGTGATGGTGGCCGCGTTCCTGATCCACGAACTGGCGTCGCGACGGGCCGGGCTCGATCTCGGCTACCTCGCGCTGCCCAACGTCGCGTTGCTGATCCTGCTCGTCGGCCTCGTGCGCTTTACCGTGCTCAACACGAGCTTCATTCCGTCGGCGTTTCTCGCGAGCACCTACGGGCTGCGCCCGCTGCAGATCGGCGATACGCTGCGCTGGATCGCGATGCCGCAACTGCTGTTCGCGCCGTGCGTGGCGTGGCTGCTGCAACGCGTCGATCCGCGCCGGCTGATCGTGGCCGGCTTCGCGATGGTGGCGGTCGCGTTCGCGCTCGGCGCGCAACTCGCGCCCGTCTGGGCCGAACCCGACTTCATCCCGTCGCAACTGCTCCAGGCGTTGGGTCAGACGATGGCACTCACATCGGTCGTGTTCTTTTTCGGCAAGCACGTGACGGCCGAGCACGCGCTGACGTTCGGCGCCGTCGTGCAGACGACGCGCCTGCTGAGCGGGCAGCTCGGCACGACGTCGATCGCGGTGGTCCAGCGCATCATGGAGGCTACCCATTCGAATCTCGTCGGTCTGCATGTCACGCTGTCGGATCCGCACACGCTGGAGCGCCTGCGGGCCGGTGCGGCATCGCTGGTGTCGCACGGCGCGACCTTCGCGACCGGCGACCAGGCGGCTTATGCGCTGCTCGACCGGGCGGTCCGCGTCCAGGCGACCACGCTCGCGCTGGCCGACAATTTCCGTGTCGCGATGGCTTTCGCGGTCGCGGGGGTGTTGATCGGTTTGCTGCTCAGGCCGGCACGAGTGCAGTGAGTGCCCGACGCCGGATCGGCGGATATTCCGTATCGACGATCTTAGCGATCGCGCACACCGCAACGGAATGGCGACGACCTGAAAAATCCTGAAACGTGCTAAAGGGCGCGCCGACGTGACGGCCGGGCGCGCCGTGCGGCGACGCTTACGCCTTCAGGAACGCAAGCAGTTCGGCATTGATCAGGTCGGCGTTGACGACACACATCCCGTGCGCTCCGCCGGGGATCACCTTGAGTTGCGCGTGCTTCACGATCTTCGCGGACAGGCGGCCCGAATCGTCGATCGGCACGATCTGGTCGTCGTCGCCGTGCAGGATCAGCGTCGGGACGTCGATCTTCTTCAGGTCCTCGGTGTAGTCGACCTCGGAGAATTCCCTGACGCACAGATACTGGCCATAGGCGCCGCCCATCATGCCCTGCGCCCAGAACGCGTCGATCGTGCCCTGCGACACCTTGGCATCCGGACGGTTGAAGCCGAAGAACGGCACGGCGAGATCCTTGTAGAACTGCGAACGGTTCTCGGCGACGTTCTTGCGGATTCCGTCGAATACCTCCATCGGCAGGCCGCCGGGATTGGACGCCGATTTCACCATTTGCGGCGGCACGGCGCCGATCAGCACGGCCTTCGACACGCGCTGCGTGCCGTGGCGCCCGATGTAGTGCGCGACTTCGCCGCCGCCGGTGGAATGGCCGACGAGCGTGGCTTCGCGCAGGTCGAGCGCATTCATCAGCGCCGCGAGATCGTCGGCATACGTGTCCATGTCGTTGCCTTGCGACGGCTGGCTCGAGCGGCCGTGACCGCGGCGGTCGTGCGCGATCACGCGATAGCCGTGCTGCACGAGGAACAGCATCTGCGGGTCCCACGCATCGGCGCACAGCGGCCAGCCGTGCGAGAAGACGACCGGGCGGCCGCTGCCCCAGTCCTTGAAGTAAATCTGCGTACCGTCTTTGGTGGTGATCGTGTTCATCGCATGGGCTCCTTGATGGGCGGAAGCGGCGTGTTTGGGGGCGGCGGCGGCGGCAGCAGCCGGCAGCGCGGCGGCTGCAACGGCGGTCGCGCCGGCAAGCAGCATGTCTCGGCGACGCGCCGAGGGAACGGCGTCGATGTCTGCTGGACGCATTGGAACTCCTTGAACGTGCGGTGGAACGATGCCGCGTTGGATGGATGGTGCGGACCTGCCCGCATGCGGCAATCGCGCCGGCAGCCGGCGTGCGTTCGCGGTCGCGGGCAGGCAGGCGCGCGAAGGCAGCGAACGAACGCCGACAGGAGCCTATCGCGGGGTCATGCGGCCTGTACTGAAATCGCGCTGAATTTTCATGAAGGCGGTCGCGGCGCACGCCGCGCGCCGCACCGGCCAGAAAAATTAAGCCCGGAATCAAGACTCTTCAGCGGCGGCTCGCTATCGTCAGCATCAGGTCATCCCGTCGCGGGTCTTGCCAGTTCGTGCCGGCGGATGACGACCGCAATGCGGGCGGGTGCGATACATCCGCGCCCTTTGCCACTTGCCTGGGTACGCCGCCATGGACGAATTCAATCGCTGGGAACACGTGATGACGCTGCTCGACCCGTCGCCGGCCGCGCGCCGCTGTGCGCCTTCCCATCTTCGCGACCCGGACGCCGCACGCCGTCGCCATCGCGACGATGCGCCGCCCGCGTCGAGCGGTGGCGTGCGCCGCCGGTGCGCGATCGTCGCGGCCGAGCGGCAGACCGATTCGTCGGTCCTGGTGTCGTGGAGCGATCCGACGCGCTGCCGCTACGACGAGCAGCGCTGGATCAGCGCAAAATCCCGCGCCCTCGGCCGCTGCGCGCTGACCGGCATCACGATTCATACCGGCGATGCGATCTACAAGCCGCAATGGCGCGGCTCGAAGCGCCCCGCGAACTACCGGGAGGTGATCCTCGCGTCCGAACTGGACCGGTTCATCGTCAGGCTGTCCCGTTCATGACCCGGAACGGCGCGCCCCATCCGTCCGCCATCGCTGGCGGCCGCTGTTTTTTCACCGCTGAGGAATCTTCATGAGCACGTTCACGACACGCGACGGCGTCTCGATCCACTACAAGGATTGGGGCGCAGGACGCCCGGTCGTGTTCATTCACGGCTGGCCGTTGAATGCGGACATGTGGGACGTCCAGATGCATCATCTCGCGTCGAACGGCTTTCGCTGCATCGCGTACGACCGGCGCGGCTTCGGCCGATCCGGCCAGCCGTGGACGGGATACGACTACGACACGCTGGCGGACGATCTCGCGACGCTGATCGAGACGCTCGGGCTGCGCGACGTGACGCTCGTCGGCTTTTCGATGGGCGGCGGCGAAGTGGCCCGCTACATCGGCCGGCACGGCACGCGACACATCGCGAAGGCCGTTTTGATCGGGTCGGTGACGCCGCTGGTCGCGCGGCGCGACGATCATCCGGACGGTGTCGACGTGGCCGTGTTCGACGGGATTCGCGCGGGCATCGTGGCCGACCGCGCGGTATTCTTCGAGCATTTCTGGCCGCTGTTCACCGGTTCGAACCGGGCCGCTTCGGCGATCTCGCGCGCCGTGCTCGACTGGACGTCCTTCATGGCGCTGCAGGCCGGGTTGAAGGGGACGCTCGATTGCGTCGGCGCGTTTTCCGAAACCGATTTCCGGGCGGATCTCGACAAGTTCGACGTGCCGACGCTCGTGATTCACGGCGACGACGACCAGACGGTGCCGCTCGCGCTCACGGGTGCCGTCGCGGCGAAGCGCGTGCCGCACGCGACGCTGAGCGTCTACGAGGGCGGGCCGCATGCGTTGTATCTGACGCACGCGCAGCGATTGAACGACGAACTGCTGGCATTCGCCCGCGCATGACTCGGCGAAGGCGGCGGTGACGTGGCGGAGCGGGCCCGGCCGACCGGCCGGCTCACTCCGTCCAGGTCGACCCGAGCACCAGGCCGCAGAAATTCGTACGACGATAGTCCGGGTCGCAACGTTCGAGCACGTCGGCGCAGACGTTGCCGAACGCGGTCGCAGGGCGATGGACGGTGCCCGCAGCGAGCGCCTCGAGGAACAGTTCCTTGAAACCCGGGCCGCGCGGCCATGCGTGCACGATCTCGTCGCGTTCGGCGCGGCTCACTTCGTCGAAATGACGCGCAAAGAGATCCGTCTCGATGCCCGCGCCGAGCAACGCCGTCAACGGCGTCATGTACGGGTGAATCCCGAACGTCGCGTGCAGCGCGATCGCGCGCCAGACTTCCGCCGCATCGTCGGCGGCGACGCCGTATCCGCCGAGGAATGCGTGTGCGGCATTCGCGCCGTCGATCTCGAAGCGCCGGCGCGAATGCCGGTAGCGCTCCGTCAGCCCGAAGTCATGGAACAGCGCGGCGACGTACAGCAGCTCGGCGTCGAATGCGATGCCGCGACGCAGCCCGATGATCGACGCGAACGCGAACACGCGCATCGCGTGCCGGAACAGGAGTTCCGGTTCGCCGGCGCGCACGGTCGCGACGGCCTCGCGTGCGATCGGGCCGTCGGGAATCCGGATGCCGGCGATACGGTTGCCCATGGTTGTGTTCCTCACGGCGTGACGCCAGTCGCTCGACGCTGGCGCCATCGAACCATCGTCGCGCGCCGCGCCGCTGAATGTCCTGAGCGGCGCCTGAATCGTTCTGAACGGAAAATCCGACCGGCCATCGCACCCGGAATCGATTCCGCCGCGCCTTGCGCGTCGTTTTTACCCGATTTTCGCCACGAGTCGTCCAAACTGCCATTTCAATTAACGCGACGACGGGATTAATTCCGGAAAATCAACCGTTTTATCCTACGAAACAGGTTCATGGGTGAACGACTGTTTTGCGCATTGAAAATGCAGGATGCCGTGTGCGCCGCGCCGGGCCAGACGCGGCACACACCCGGGAGACGTCGCGGCGATCGTGGTTTTCGTCGATTCAAAAAATTTGCTCGTTAGGTTCTGATTATTTGAATCATCTTGCGACGCAAATGCCGTAGCATTGCCGTCAAACCGGTGTCATTTCTGACAGGGCATCGATGAATGCAATCGATTAAAAATTCCCATGATCCGGATTGGAACACTTCACGTTTTTCTCGACAGACGTGAAATTCGCTCGAACGGCAAACTGCTGCGCATCGGCAGTCGCGCATTCGAAATTCTCGAACTCCTGATTCGGGCGAACGGCGCATTGGTATCGAAAGACGAAATCATGCAGCGCGTGTGGCCGCACACGATCGTGGAGGAAAACAACCTGCAGGTGCATATCGCCGCGTTGCGCAAGGCGCTGGCCGACGACCGGAACCTGATCGTCACGGTGCCGGGGCGCGGCTATCGGCTGGTCGGCAGCCAGATCGAAGGTGGCGCGCCCGCGCGTCCCGCGACGTCGCGGCTGACGGCCGCGCCGACCGCGCTCGTCGGCCGCGAGCAGACCGTCGCCGACGTCCTTGCGGCGCTCGACACCGCGCGCGTCGTGACGCTGGTCGGTGCGGGCGGCATCGGCAAGACGCGGGTCGCACTCGAAGCGGCGATGCGCGCCGAGGCGAGCTTTCCGGATGGCGCCGCGTTCGTGCCGCTGGCCACGGTTGCGTGTCCTCGATTCGTGCCCGACGCGCTGGCGGGTGCGTTCGGCATCGTGCAGCCGGCCGGATCGCTGACGCTCGAAGCAGTGCTGGCCAGCGTGGCGAACCGCCGGATGTTGCTGGTGCTCGACAATTGCGAGCATCTGCTCGACGCCGCCGCGCAGATCGCGACGGCACTGACCGAGTCCGACACCGGATTGTGCGTCCTCGCGACCAGCCGCGAGGCGCTGCGTATCCAGGGCGAGCGGCTGTGTCCGATTCCGCCGCTCGATGTGCCCGGCGAAGGCGCCGACGATGCCGAAACCCTGAGCGCCAGCGCGGTGCAACTGTTCTCGGCGCGCGCGCGTGCCGCCGACCCTCGCTTTCCGCTCGACGAACGCAGTGTAGCGTTGATGGCGTCGGTGTGCCGGCGTCTCGACGGTCTCCCGCTCGCCATCGAACTGGCCGCGGCCCGGGCCGCCGTGCTCGGCATCGACGTGCTGGCTGCGCATCTCGACGACCACTTCAGGTTGCTGACCGGCGGTTTTCGCACGGCCTTGCCGCGTCATCAGACGCTGCAGGCGATGTACGACTGGAGCTACCGCTTGCTCGGGGACGCGGAGCGCCTGCTGTTGCGGTGGCTCGGCGTGTTCCGCGACAGCTTCTCGATCGACGCGGTGCGGGATATCGTCGGAACGAAGGGGCTGGCCGATGCGGACCTGCTCGATACGATCGCCGGCCTCGTGTCGAAGTCGCTCCTGAGCCTCGAGAGCGCGCATGGCGCACCGCGCTACCGGCTGCTGACCACGACGCGCGCCTATGCGCTGCAGCAGCTCGAGAACAACGGCGAATGCGCGGCCGCGGCACGCGCGCATGCGAACTACTTCCATGCGTTGTTCAGGCTTGCGCCCGGTGGCAACGACGGGCCGCGGGCCGAATCGCGGCTCGACGTGATCCGGCGCGAACTCGGCAATCTGCGCACTGCGCTCGACTGGGCGTTTTCGCCGAACGGCGATGCGGAGGTCGGCATTGCGCTGGCGGCGGTCGCGGTCCCGTGCCTGTTCGACCTGTCGCTGGTGGACGAATGTCGCGAACGGGCACGCGCAGCGCTCGATGCAATGCGGAATATGGACGACACGCGGGCGCGCGAGGATGCGCGCGTGCGCCTGCTGGCCGCGTATGCCGCCGCGCTCGCCCATACCTCGGGGCCGACGCAGGTCGTGCACGACGCGTGGTCCGAAGTGCACGCGCTCGGGTTCGAGGCGGGCGAGGCCGAGTTGCCGCCGCGCGAATCGTAACGGCGCGCGCCGCCGGCGAATTCAGAACGTTTCAGCCTGAACACAGGACCGGGCCGGTCGGTGCGTCTACATTGCAGGCACGGAGACCGTCGGCGATTCGCCGGCGTGCGGGCAGGAGACCGGCTCGCACCGCCGCGCATCGATGTCGCGACGCCAGTGAATACCCGCGTGGGGCGGCGGCGGGCACATGCGTTACCGCCGGCGACCTCGCGCGTCATCGAACGACTACCGCATGAAACCTGTCCAGTCCGACCTTTCTCGCCACGATTCGCTGCCGGCGGCCGCTCGCCGGATCGGGTAGCGCGCGCCATGCGATCGCACGGGCTCCCCGCCAGTCGCGCAGCGCGCACGCGCCCCGTTTCGGCATGCTGAACCTGTCCGTCACGGTCGCTTACGGCGCACCGATCGTCGTTGCCGACCTCGTTGCATGGCGGTTGCTCGGGCCTGGCCGCTCGACGGCGAAAGCGGTCTGGCGCTGTGCGTCGTTTGCCGCGCTGACCTATGGGCTGTTCGCCACCGGCGTGAGCCCGCTCGCGGTTCCGCCGTCGCCCGACCGGTTCGATCGGCTGGCCATCCAGGCGATCGGTGTCGCGTGGTGGCTGCAGTGCGCGCTGGTGTTCAGCCTGATGCTCGACCATCTGCTGCTGCCGCGCGCGTGGCGCAACCAGCGGCTGTTTCACGACATCGCCGCAGGCGCCGTGTTCGGTGCAGCCGCGGTGGCCGCGCTGGGCTACGTACTGGGCCTGCCGCTGAGCGGCCTGGTCGCGACCTCGGGCGCGGTGGCCGTGATCCTGGGCCTGGCCGTCCAGAACACGCTGAACGACGTGTTCTCGGGCCTCGTCCTGAATACCACCCAGCCGTTTCGCCTGGGCGATACGGTGGCGATCGGCGAGCTGGAAGGGCGGATTGTCGAAAGCAACTGGCGCGCGACCAAGATGATCAACAGCCTCGGCAACCTGGTCGTGGTGCCGAACAGCACGGCGGCGAAGGCGACGATCGTCAACCTGAGCGAACCCGCGAACGTGCACGGTGTGACCCTGACGATCGAGATCGATCCGGAAGTGCGGCCGGCCATCGTCGTCGATGCGCTCGACCGGGCTGCCGCCAGTTCGCTGGACGTGCTGACCAGTCCCGCGCCGGTCTCGGTCGTCAAGGCGTTCAGGACCAACTCTGTCGAATACGAACTCGTCTGTTACGTCGACGCGCTGCAAAAGAAGGTGGCGGTGCGTAACCGGCTCTACGACCTGGCCCATCGGCATCTGGCCTCCGCGGATATCGCGTTGCGCCCGCTTGGCGGGACGGCCGCGGCACACCGACCGGTGTCGCGCGGTCAACGACTGCTGCGCGCGGTCGAACTCTTCAGGCAACTCGGCGACGAGGATCTGGCCGTGCTGGCCGATGCGCTGGCGTCACGCGTATTCCACCAAGGGGAGGTGATCTACGCGTCGAATTCCGATACGCGCCTGCTGACGATCGTCGGATCCGGTGTCGCGTCGGTGTTCGTGCCGGGTGCGGCCGGCGACATGGAGGTCAGGCGGATGGCGCCTGGCGATGCGATCGGCCAGTCCGTCGTGCTGGCCGGCACGCAGCTTCATGCGAGTGTCTACGCCGTGACCGCCGTGACGGCCTATCAGTTGAGCAGCCGCGACCTGACGCCGCTGATCGCGAGGAAACCCGAACTCGGACGGTTGATGTGCGAATCCCTGACCGAACACATCGCGACCGAGGAGAAGATGATGATTCCGCCGGCCGCGAACGCGCATGCGTCGTTCAACCTGATCGAGTGGCTCGAGAAGGAGATGAAGCGCCTTCACGATTCGTTCGGCTGACGCGGCGGGCGGGTGCCGGAACACCGCGGGTCGAGCGGTGCGGCCGACATGCGGCGACCGCGTGCGGCGGCATCACGCGAGCGCGGTGAACCGGTCGACGAGATCGGGGCGGGCGAGCTGATCGACCCACCAGTGCAGCGCGCGTCCGGCCTCGTCGCCGCGCCACGCGATATAGCATTGCGTCGTGTCGCGCATGCCGGTTACCTGGCGGGCGACGAGCTTGCCCTGCGCGATCGCGCGTGCCGCGATGCAATCCGGCAGCGTGCCCACGGCGAGTCCTTCGCATTGCGCGGCCAGTTTTGCGGCGAGGGTGGGGACCGCGAGATACGGCTGCCCGGCGTCGACGGCGACCGAGCGCGGCTGCAGTTCGCGAGAGGTATCGCTGATGACGGCGCCGCGATACTCGACGACCGACGCCATCGACAGCGGTTCGGGCAACGACGCGAGCGGATGGGTGGGGGCGACGGCGAACACATGCTTGAGCGTGCCGATCGGCCGCGCGATGATGTCCGGCAGTTCCGGCGGCTCGCCCGCCGCGCCGACGACGAGATCCGCGCGGCGCGAAATCAGCGCATCCCAGGTGCCGCCGAGCACTTCGGTGGACAGGCGCAGCCGCGTATTCATCTCGAGTCCGTAGAACGTATGCACGTACGGCCATAACGCCTCGAACGGCAGGATCTCGTCGATACAGATGCGAACCTCGGTTTCCCAGCCTTGCTGGGCACGCTGCGCCTTGATTTCGAGCTGTTCCGCGGCATACAGAAGCCGACGGCCCTCTTCGACGACCACGCGACCCGCGTGCGTGAGCTTCGCACGGCGCCCGCTCCGGTCGAACAGTGCGACGTCGAGGTCGCTTTCGAGCTTTTGTACGAGATAAGTCAGCGCGGACGGTACGCGGTGCAGGAGTTCCGCGGCTTCGGCGAACGTGCCGGTGCGGTCGATCGCGTCCAGTGCCTCGAGCGCTTCGAATGACAGCTTCATAGTGAATTCCACGGGCGTCGGGCTGTCATGTTATCGCCAAGCACCGCCGAGTCCAATACGATTCAGAACAATTCATCCGGGGGCCGGAGCCGGGGCGCTATCCTGTTCAGGGCAGGATTGCCTGGCGCGATTTCAGCGTTCGATCGGGTTTGGCGATGTGCGCTATTTCCGGCGCGTCAGCGCGCGGGGAAGCCGTGGCGGCGGTGCCGGGGTTTCGCGGATGCTTCGCGTTCCGGCTTGCCCGGGTGCCGTCGGCGTCGGGAGATTGGCCGGTCCGCCGGTCGGCCTCCGCGAATCCGGTCAATCGACGCGGGTCACGTCGGCGTCGACGGACGTTTCTTCGCGGCGGCATCGGATGCCTGCGCACCGGGCAGGGGGCCGAACATGTGCTGGCTGCACTTCGCGTCGCTCCACGCGGTCCCCAAGCGGATCCCCGAGAGCATCCGGCGTGCGATCGGCAGGATCTGCTCGCCGGCAAGGATGCCCAGCAGGCCGGCAAGCGCGATCGTGGGCGGAGCGGGCGACGGCACGCCGATCAGGTAGTAGACAACGCCGGCGAGAATTCCGGCCAATAGCGACGAAATATACGGTTTCATAATTCAGATATAAATGAATGACAACCGTGTGAAAAATACGGACAACTACCGATCTACCGAAGATCATGAAGCCTGTCGCTAGCGTAGCAGGTCTTTTTTGATGCGGTCATTCAATTCAATGGTTTTAAGATCTTTTAAGGCTTTGCTTTAGGGATTTTATTAATCGATTTGATTAAGTGGCGTTACCATGATTTGGCGTGTTGAATGACAACGGCTGGTAGGCGAACCTTCCGGCACAGCGCATTGGGCACCTCCCGGCTTGCCGGCGAGGCAGGCTCTCTTTTTCCCGCGTCAAAGGACATGACCGCCATGAGCAATCCGAAGCTTGAAGTACTCACCCCCCATAACAGCCAGTTGATCTTCATCGACCAGCAGCCGCAGATGGCGTTCGGCGTGCAGTCGATCGATCGCCAGGCGTTGAAGAACAACGTCGTCGGGCTCGCGAAGGCCGCGAAGGTATTCAACATTCCGACCACGATCACGACGGTCGAAAGCGAAAGCTTCTCGGGCCACACCTATCCCGAACTGCTCGACGTGTTCCCGAACCAGAAGACGCTCGAACGCACGTCGATGAACTCGTGGGACGACCAGAAGGTTCGCGACGCGCTGGCCGCGAACGGTCGCAAGAAGGTAGTCGTCTCCGGCCTGTGGACGGAGGTCTGCAATACGACGTTCGCGCTGTGCGCGATGCTCGAAGGCGACTACGAAATCTACATGGTCGCCGACGCATCGGGCGGCACGTCGAAGGATGCGCACGACTTCGCGATGCAGCGGATGGTGCAGGCCGGCGTGGTGCCCGTCACGTGGCAGCAGGTGCTGCTCGAGTGGCAGCGCGACTGGGCGCACCGCGAGAGTTACGACGCCGTGATGGCGATCGCGAAGGAGCACTCGGGCGCATACGGGATGGGGGTCGATTACGCGTACACGATGGTCCACAAGGCCGCGCAGCGCACCGCGACGCCGCACGAGTCGATCCCGCCCGTGCCGGCGAAGTAACCGCAGGCCGTTGCGACTGTCGATGCCGATGCCACGTGTTCCACGCGAACACGTGGCATCGGCAAGACGAAATCGCGGGCGGCGGTACGTAGTCGATTCACGGATGCCGCCCGCCGCATGTTTGCCAGGACGTATGACCTGCCTTCCAACCTGTCCGAGAAATTGATCGTATGGAACCCTATCTGGTTTCCCTTGGTGCGGGCTTGCTGATCGGTGTGATTTACAGCGCGATCAAGGTGCGTTCTCCGGCACCGCCGCTGATTGCGCTGGTCGGGCTGCTCGGCATGGTGATCGGCGTGCAGGCCATCCCCGCCGTCAAACAGCTCTTTGGCTTCTGATCGAAACGAGGTGACGTATATGACCGCAACCGAGTCCCAACCGGATCTGATCCTTCACAACGGAAGGTTCACGACCCTCGACCGCGCGAACCCGACCGCGACAGCGGTGGCGATAGCCGCCGGCCGCTTCGTTGCGGTCGGCCACGACGCGGACGTCATGCCGCTTGCCGGGCGCGCGACGAAGGTCGTCGATCTCGGGGGCCGCGCCGTGCTGCCGGGCCTGATCGACAACCACTGCCACGTGATTCGCGGTGGCCTGAACTACAACATGGAGCTGCGCTGGGATGGCGTGCCATCGCTCGCGGTCGCGATGGACATGCTCCGGCGGCAGGTCGCGATCACACCCGCGCCGCAGTGGGTGCGCGTGGTCGGCGGCTTCACCGAACACCAGTTCGCCGAGAAGCGCCTGCCGACGATCGAAGAACTCAACGCGGCCGCGCCCGATACGCCGGTGTTCATCCTGCACCTGTACGACCGCGCGCTGCTGAACGCGGCGGCGCTGCGGGTGGTCGGCTACACGAAGGACACGCCGGAGCCGCCGGGCGGCACGATCCTGCGCGACGCCGCGGGCAACCCGACCGGGCTGCTGCTCGCGAACCCGAACGCGACGATCCTTTACGCGACGCTCGCGAAGGGGCCGAAGCTGCCGTTCGAATACCAGTACAACTCGACGCGCCACTTCATGCGCGAACTGAACCGTCTCGGCGTGACCGGCGTGATCGATGCGGGCGGCGGTTCGCAAAATTATCCCGACGATTACGAAGTGATCCGCAAGCTGCACGACGCGGGCGAGATGACGATCCGGATCGCGTACAACCTGTTCACGCAGAAGCCGAATGCCGAGAAGGAAGACTTCGTGAACTGGACGAAGAGCGTCAAGTATCACGACGGCACCGACTATTTTCGCAACAACGGCGCGGGCGAAATGCTGGTGTTCTCGGCGGCCGATTTCGAGGACTTCCGCGTCGCGCGTCCCGATCTGCCGGCGCAGATGGAAGACGATCTCGAAGGCGTCGTGCGTGTGCTCGCGCAGAACCGCTGGCCGTGGCGCATGCATGCGACCTACGATGAAACGATCAGCCGTGCGCTCGACGTGTTCGAAAAGGTCAACAAGGACATTCCGCTTGCCGGCCTGAACTGGTTCTTCGATCACGCGGAAACCGTTACCGAAAAATCGATGGATCGTATTGCGGCGCTGGGCGGCGGTATCGCGGTGCAGCACCGGATGGCGTACCAGGGTGAGTACTTCGTGGAGCGCTATGGCGCACAGGCGGCCGAAGCGACGCCGCCCGTCGCGAAGATGCTTTCGAAGGGCATCAAGGTCTCGGCCGGCACCGACGCGACGCGCGTCGCGTCGTACAACCCGTGGGTGTCGCTCGCATGGCTCGTGACGGGCAAGACGGTCGGCGGGCTGCGGATGTATCCGCAACGCAACCTGCTCGATCGCGAGACTGCGCTGCGCATGTGGACCGAGTACGTGACCTGGTTCTCGAACGAGGAAGGGAAGAAAGGGCGTGTAGCGGTCGGGCAGCTCGCCGACCTGGTGGTCCCGGATCGCGATTTCTTCGCGTGCGCGGAGGACGATATCGCGGACACGACCGCCTTGCTGACGGTCGTCGGCGGAAAGATCGTCTGGGGCGCGGGGCCGTTCGCGTCGCACGACGCGCCGATTCCGCCCGCGATGCCGGACTGGTCGCCTGTGCGCGAGTACGGCGGCTATGGCGGCTGGGGCGCGACGCAGCGCAACGGCGCACCGCTGCAGCGCGCGGCGGCCGCTGCGATGTGCGGCTGCGCGAGCGCCTGCAATGTGCACGCGCATGCGCATGCGAGCGCGTGGGGTAGCGCATTGCCGACGTCGGACGCGAAGGGCTTCTGGGGCGCGTTCGGTTGTTCCTGCTGGGCGATCTGACATGTCGACGACAACCGGCCGGTACAGCCCCGGGTGGATTCGTGTCCTGCTGGCGCAGCCGTGGGTCGGCGCGCTGGTACGACTTGCGCTGGTGTCCGCCTTTCTGATCGGCGGGGTCAACAAGGCGCTGCACTTCGGCGAGGCGATCGCGGAGCAGGCGCATTTCGGCCTGCACCCGCCCGCGTTCTGGGCTGCACTGGCGGTTGTCGTCGAGATTGGCGGTTCGCTGTGCGTGGTATTTCGCCGGTTCACCTGGATCGGCGCGGGTGGACTCGGCGTGCTGACCGTCGTCGCGATGGGGGTGGCGAACGACTTCTGGAACCAGATGGGCGTGGCGCGCTTCATGGCGCTCAACAGCTTTTTCGAGCACCTGGGCCTGATTGCCGCGCTCGTCCTCGTCACCATGCTCGGCGACGTTCAAGGCGGGGAAGGGGACGGTCGGGCCTGATCGTTTGTCCGGCAGGTTGAAGCATCATGACGAACGTTCGTGCTGCACGGCTTGCGCCGATGCTGGCGGGCGGGCTTCGTCGCCGCTCCCGCTTCGTTCGCGACGCTTCCCAAGCCCGCCGCTACGCTTGCGCCTGCGTTCGCGGCAGGTCTGCAATACGACACCGCGCACGTGTACGTCGCCCCGAGGATTTCGACCGCTTCGCCGACAATGTCGTCGCGACATTTGGGGGGCAGCAGGTCGAAGCAGGGTGTCTTCCAGGTGACGCCCACGTCGAGCCAGGCCCTGTCTCGGCTCGTCTTTACGCCGTCCGGCACGATTTCCGTGTTCGTCTTCAAGACCCCGATCCGGACCGGCGCGCGCGGGCTACCTCGTGACCGGCATGGACACGGCCATACCGGGACTCGCGTGATGTCGAAGCGCGGCCCGGAATACTCGATCGAGCATGGACCGGAGATCCAATCCGCAGACCTTATGTTGGTCAGTCCGACACGCCTGTCTCCTCGCGCCGATTCGCAAGCACCCAGGCGATCGAATTCGAAATTTGTCTAGTCATCCTTGCGATTCGTCCACGTCTCCTACACCAAATCCGTGCCCGGATTCCCCGCAACGAGGCGCACTGGAGCCCCGTATTTAGGGGATTTCCCGCGTTTACGCCGTTTTTTTTTGATCAGCGCTTGTCCCGCTGTTTTTCTTCTTGCATGCTTGTATAGACAAATTCCTGAGGCGGCTTGCATGACCGAGGGGATGACGAACTTCAACGCAAGGAGAAATCTCGTGAACGGCAAGCGCATCAAGTGGGCAATCATGACGATCGGCGCCATCGCGGCCGCGGCGGCGACGCTCGCCGCACCGGTGCAGGCGAAGGAATGGAAGACGGTGACGGTGGCGCTCGAAGGCGGCTACGCGCCGTGGAACCTCACGCTGCCGGGCGGCAAGCTCGGCGGCTTCGAGCCGGAACTGCTCGCGAACGTCTGCGGCCGGATCAAGGTCCAGTGCAACATGGTCGCGCAGGACTGGGACGGGATGATTCCCGGCCTGCAGGCCGGCAAGTTCGATGTCCTGATGGATGCGATCTCGATCACGCCGGAGCGCGAGAAGATCCTGCTGTTCTCGCGCCCCTATGCGGCCACGCCGGCGACATTCGCCGTCACCGACACGAAGATCATCCCGAAGGCCGCGCCCGGCGCGCCGGCCGTCAGGCTGACCGGCGACGCGAACGCCGACAAGCCGACCGTCGACGCGCTGCGCAAGCAGTTGAAGGGCAAGACGATCGGCATCCAGTCGGGCACCGTCTATACGAAATTCATCAACGACAGCTTCAAGGACATCGCGTCGATCCGCGTGTACAAGACCTCGCCCGAGCGCGATCTCGACCTCGTCGCCGGGCGCATCGACGCGTCGTTCGACGACGTCACGTACTACGCGGCGAACATCGAGAAGAAGGAAAACGCGTCGATCGTGCTCGCGGGCCCGAAGCTCGGCGGGCCGATCTGGGGGCCGGGCGAAGGTCTTGCGTTCCGCAAGCAGGATGCCGACCTGAAGACGAAATTCGATGCGGCGATCGGCGCGGCGCTCGCGGACGGCACCGTGAAGAAACTCGCCGACAAGTGGTTCAAGACCGACGTCACGCCGTAAGCGCACGTCCGGCGGCCGTCGCGTAGTCGACGTCACGACACAACGACACGGCGACGCGCGGCGGCGCGCATCCCGCCGATCCATTCAACGCTTGCCGGGAGGCACGCATGGCGATCCTTGAAATGCTGGGCTTCGGAACCGAAGGCTGGGGCGGCGTGCTGCTGCTCGCCGCACTGATGACGGTCGCGCTGACGCTCTCCGCGCTCGCGGTCGGCGCGGTGATCGGCGCCGCGATCGCGGCCGCGAAACTGTCGAGCCACCGCAGCGCCCGCCTGCTCGGCGATCTCTACACGACGGTGTTTCGCGGCGTGCCCGAACTGCTCGTCATCTACCTGTTCTATTTCGGCGGCTCGACGCTCGTCACGACCATCGGCCAGTGGTTCGGCGCGGAGGGCTTCATCGGCGTGCCGCCGTTCGTGATCGGCGCGCTGGCGGTCGGGATGATCTCGGGCGCGTATCAGGCGGAGGTCTACCGCGCGGCCGTGCTGGCCGTGTCGAAGGGCGAGCTCGAAGCGGCGCGCTCGATCGGCATGCCGCGCAGCATGGTGCTGCGCCGCATCCTGATTCCGCAGGTGCTGCGCTTCGCGCTGCCCGGCATCGGCAACGTGTGGCAACTGAGCCTCAAGGATTCGGCGCTGATCTCGGTCACCGGGCTCGCCGAGCTGCTGCGCACGAGCCAGATCGCCGCGAACTCGACGCACCAGTACTTCGTGTTCTTCGTCGCGGGCGGCGCGCTCTACCTCGTGATGACGGGCTTGTCGAACCGAGTGTTCAACCGGGCGGAAGCGATCGTCGGCCGCTCGTTCCGCCGCAATTTCGCGCGCAACTGACGGAGAGCACGCATGTCCATCGATTTCGACTTCCTCCTCGACACGCTGCGCCAGTTGCTCGCGGCCGTGCCGACCACGCTCGGCCTGTTCTTCGCGTCGCTCGTGCTCGGCGGCCTGCTGTCGCTCGTGATCGTCACGATGCGCGTGTCGCCGCACTGGTTGCCGAACCGCTTCGCGCGTGCATACATCCTCGTGTTTCGCGGGTCGCCGCTGCTGATCCAGATGTTCCTCGTGTACTACGGGCTCGGCCAGTTCGGCGTGATTCGCGAGAGCTTCATGTGGCCGCTGCTGCGCGAACCGTATGTGTGCGCGGTGCTGTCGCTGGCGTTGTGCACGGCCGGTTATACGGCCGAGATCGTGCGCGGCGGGCTGATGGCCGTGCCGGTCGGGCAGATCGAGGCCGGCTATTCGATCGGCCTGTCGGGCTTCGCGCTGCTGCGGCGCGTGATCGGCCCGATCGCGTTGCGCCAGTGCCTGCCCGCGTACTCGACCGAAGCCGTGCTGCTCGTCAAGTCGACCGCGCTGGCCAGCCTCGTCACGGTGTGGGAAGTGACGGGCGTCGCGCAGCAGATCATCCAGCAGACCTACCGCACGACCGAGGTGTTCGTGTGCGCGGCCCTCATCTACCTCGGCCTGAACTTCATCGTCGTGCGCGTGCTCGGCGCGCTCGAATGGCGGCTGTCGGGCCACCTGCGCGCGCCGAAGCCGGCCGGCGCGTCCGCCGCGGCGACGCGCAATGCCCGGCGCGTCGCGTCCTGAGCGCATCCATCCTTCCCGGAGAATCCGATGAACACCGCTGCTCCCGTTGCCCTGTCGGTCAGGAACATCCACAAGTCGTTCGGCGATCACCATGTGCTGAAGGGCATTTCGCTCGATGCGCACGAGGGCGACGTCATCTCGATCCTCGGCGCGAGCGGCTCGGGCAAGAGTACCTTCCTGCGCTGCCTGAACCTGCTCGAGACGCCCGACGACGGCACCGTCGCGCTCGCCGGCGAGGAGCTGAAGATGAAGCGCGCGCGCGACGGCAAGCTGCATCCCGACGACCGGCGTCAGGTCGACCGGATCCGTTCGCAGCTCGGGATGGTGTTCCAGAACTTCAACCTGTGGTCGCACATGACGGTGCTCGACAACCTCGTCGAAGGCCCGCTGCGCGTGCAGAAGCGCAGCCGCGCAGAAGCGGTCGAGGAGGCCGAGGCGCTGCTCGCGCGCGTTGGCCTCGCGGACAAGCGCGGCTACTATCCGGCGCACCTGTCGGGCGGCCAGCAGCAGCGCGTCGCGATCGCCCGTGCGCTCGCGATGCATCCGAAGGTGATGCTGTTCGACGAACCGACGTCGGCGCTCGATCCGGAACTGGTCGGCGAGGTGCTGCGCGTGATGCGCTCGCTCGCGGAGGAAGGGCGCACGATGCTGGTCGTCACGCACGAGATGGGTTTTGCGCGGCACGTATCGAACCGCGTGATGTTCCTGCATCAGGGCGAGGTCGATGCGGACGGCACGCCCGGCGACCTGTTCGGCGGCCAATGCTCGGAGCGCTTCCGGCAGTTCGTGTCGAGCCACCACGACCGCACCACGAACTGAGGCCCCCATGACCGTATTCCGTTCGGCAAAGCCGCTCGACTGGCGGCAGATCGCGGCGGTGGCCGCAGGCGAACCGCTTGCGCTGGCCGACGAAGCGCGCGTGCGCGTCGTCGCGGCGCGCGAGCTCGTCGACGAAATCGTCGCGCGCGGCATCCGCGCGTATGGCGTCAACACGGGCGTCGGCGCACTGTGCAACGTGATCGTATCGCCGGCGCAGCAGAGCACGCTGTCCCGCAACATCCTGATGAGCCACGCGGTCGGCGTGGGCGCACCGCTCGGCGCGGCGGAAACCCGCGCGATCATGGCCGCGGCGATCAACAACTACGCGCACGGGCATTCGGGCGTGCGCGCCGACGTCGTCGACCAGCTCGTCGCGTTGCTGGAACACGATTGCCTGCCGGAGGTGCCGGCGCACGGCTCGGTCGGCTATCTGACTCACATGGCGCATGTCGCGCTCGTCTGCATCGGCCATGGCCATGCGCGCCACCGCGGCGAGCGGATTCGCGGCGACGAGGCATTGCGCCGCATCGGCCGCGAACCGCTCGTGCTCGGCGCGAAGGAAGGGCTGAGTCTCGTCAATGGCACACCGTGCGTGACGGGGCTGGCCGCGCTCGCGCTCGCTCGCGCGGAGCGGCTGCTCGACTGGGCCGACTGGGTGGCGGCGACGAGTTTCGAGAACCTCGGCGGGCAGCTCGCCGCATTCGATCCGGCGTCGCTTGCGTTGCGCATCTCGCCCGGCATCGGGCACGTCGGCACGCGGCTGCGTGCGCTGCTCGCCGACAGCGGAATGCTCGCGGCGGCAAGCGGCCGGCATACGCAGGATCCGCTCAGCCTGCGCACGATTCCGCACGTGCACGGCGCGGCGCGCGACGTGTTCGATGTGACGGCAGAGGTGGTCGATCGCGAACTGGCGTCGGTGACCGACAATCCGATCGTGGCCGGTACGCGCGACGCACCGACCGTCCATTCGCAAGCGCATGCGGTCGGCGCGGGCATCGCGCTCGCGATGGACAGTCTCGCGGCGGCGATGGCGCAGGTCGCGGCGATCGCCGAGCGGCGTCTCGACCGGCTCGTCAATCCGCTCGTGAGCGGGCTGCCGGCGTTCCTCGCGACGCCGGGCGGTACCTGTTCGGGCTTCATGATCGCGCAGTACACGGCGGTCGCGCTCGTCGCGCAGAACCAGCGGCTCGCGGCGCCGGCGAGCCTCGACGGCGGCATCACGTCGGGCCTACAGGAGGATCACCTGTGCCATGCGACGCCGGCGGCGCTGAAGGCGCTCGACATCATCGAGAACACGACGCGCGTGCTGGCGATCGAGCTGCTGGCCGCCGCGCAGGCCTACGATCTGCAGGCGGGCAGCGCGTCGCGGGCCGCACCCACCGACACGCTGTGGCGGCACGTGCGCGAACGCGTGCCGGCGTACCAGGACGACCGGCCGCTCGCGGACGACATCGCGATCGCCGCCGGCATCGTCGCGGGTGTGCCGCCGCCCGTGATGTAACGGCGGGACACCGGCCGCCGAGCGACGCGGCGGCCAGCGGGCGATCCATCATTCATTCGGTCGAGGGCGCATGAACGAAGCGGAACGATACACTCCAGCCCGGCCGGCGGGCGCACCGGGCGACGATGTGCCGGCGCGCGCGCTGCCGGCCTACCAGCAGATCAAGCGCTACGTCGTCGAGCGGATCGCGAGCGGCGACTGGAAGCCCGGCGGCGCGATTCCGACCGAGGCCGAACTGGTCAAGGAGTTCGGCGTCGCGCGGATGACGGTATCGCGCGCGCTGCGCGAGCTGACCGCCGAGCGCGTGCTGACCCGGATCCAGGGCGCCGGCACGTTCGTCGAACGGCGGCATTACGAATCGACAGTGCTGGAAATCCGCAACATCGCGGACGAGATCGCGGAGCGCGGCCATCGGCACAGCGCGCGCGTATTGCTGATCGAACGCAGCGACGATCAGGAGGCAATCGAAGCGCTCGGGCTGCGTTCGGGGCCCGTGTTCCATTCGCGCATCGTGCATTACGAGGAAGAGGAGCCGATCCAGTTCGAGGATCGCTACGTCAATCCGGCGTTGTTTCCCGCGTATCTGGAACAGGACTTCACGGTCGAGACGCCGAATCACTACATGGTGCGGCTTGCGCCGATCCAGCGCGCGGAGTTCCGGATCTACGCGCAGAAGCCCGACGCGCAGGTGCGCCGGCACCTCGTGATGGAAATCGGCGAGCCGTGCCTGTTGCTCAGGCGCCGCACGTGGGTCGGCGAGCACGTCGCGACGTCGGTGCGGTTGTGGCATCCGGCGTCGCGGTTTCATCTGGCGGGGAAGGTGTAGGGGGTCTTGATTCATCCCGGAACTTGCCGTTGAAACTTTCGTCCACGCCGGCGCCGTTCAGCCAGGGCTCGCCGGGCTCGTCGAGTGCCGTCTCCATGCCGTTGTGCGCGGCCAACGTCAGCGCACCCCCGCCGGCATCTTCTTCAGCCGCGCGTTCTTCCGCTCGAGTTGCTTGAGCCGCTTGACGTCGTCCGCCGCCAGGCCGCCGAAATGCCGCCGCCAGTTCCGAAAATTCCAGGGCAGGTCACCCGGGCGCGATTGATCCGTTTGATGCGCGTCGGCGCATAGCCGCAACAGCGGGGATCGCAAGACATCGAGGAAGAGCGATGGATTTAGCGGTTGATGCGCCCGTTGTCAACTGACTGGAGGGCCCTGTCTAACCGTCTGCGCAGTCTTGTTTAACGTGATTCACTTCGCCTGCTGGTGCGAAAACGTTCGTTTGTGTTCGTTTTTATTCGTTTTCGGGCATCGGTGTGTGTCGCGCCAAGCCGTCGAGGCCGGTATGGCCGACATCCCGCGCTCGGGCAACGCTTCAGTGCCGGAAGCGTCGCTGCACCGGCGATTCTCGCGTCCTCATCCTCAAGCAACTGACATGCACGTAAAAAATGGAGAGCAAGATGAGCAGATCGATACGAGCGAAGACAGCGGCGGCCGTGGTCGCATTCGCAATGAACGCGGCTCCCGCCGCGAGTGTTGGAACCATTCTGTCGCTGGCCGGCGCGCAGGCCGCTTCCGCCGCGACGACCGCCGTCGACGATTATGCGGCGACCAGGTACCCGATCATTCTCGTGCACGGGCTGACCGGCACCGACAAGTATGGCGGCGTCGTCGAGTACTGGTATCACATTCCGGCGGATCTGCAGGCGCACGGCGCGAAGGTATACGTTGCCAATCTGTCCGGCTATCAGAGCGACGATGGCCCGAACGGGCGCGGCGAGCAATTGCTTGCATACGTGAAGCAGGTACTCGCGGCGACGGGCGCACAGAAAGTGAATCTGATCGGCCATAGCCAGGGCGGCCTGACATCGCGTTATGTTGCATCCGTTGCGCCGGAACTGGTCGCATCGGTGACGACGATCAGCACGCCGCACTGGGGCTCGCAATTCGCCGACTTCGTCCAGCAACTATTGCAGGCGGATCCGACCGGCCTGTCGTCGGTCGTGCTCGGCGCGTTCGCGAATGCGCTCGGCACGTTGACGAGCAGCAGCTTCAATACGAACCAGAATGCGATTCAGGCGTTGTCGGTGCTGACGACGGCGAAGGCCGCCGCATACAACCAGAAATTTCCGAGCGCGGGTCTCGGTGCGCCGGGCTCGTGCCGGACGGGCGCGTCGACCGAGACGGTCAACGGCAATACGCACCTGCTTTACTCGTGGGGCGGCACGGCGATCCAGCCGACAGCGACGGTGGCCGGCGTGACGGGTGCCGTCGATACGAGCGTAAGCGGGCCTGCCGATCCGGCGAACGTGCTGAATCCGGCAACGCTGGCGCTGCTCGGCAGCGGTACGGTGATGATCAATCGCGGCTCCGGTCCGAACGACGGCGTCGTGTCGCAATGCAGCGCGCTGTTTGGCCAGGTGCTTGGCACGTATCACTGGAATCACACCGATGCGATCAACCAGATTCTCGGCGTGCTTGGCGCGAATGTGGAGGATCCGGTTGCGGCGATCCGCACGCACGCGAACCGGCTGAAAACTCAAGGCGTGTAATCGATGGCCGGTCGCAAGAGCGGCATCGCGCGACGCGTCGCGATTTACGGGGTAGCGGGCGTCGTTGCTGCTGGCGCAGTCTGGTATGGGATCAGCGCTCGGAAGACGCGCGACGCCGGCATGTCCGGCGTCGCGCCCGCCGGGGCCGTGTCGTCCGCATCGGCGGGCGGCACGGCGGCGAGCACCGTGCCCGGTTTCGGCGCAAGCGGGCTGCCCCCGGCACTCGCCGGCTCGACTGCGCCGCGCCTGCCGCTCGATGCGCACGGCCATCTCGCAAAGGTCGTGGCCGTGCGCGGCTTCTTCGACTATTTCCTGACCGCGCAAAACCAGTTGCGCCCCGCGGAACTCGATGCACTCGTCGTGCGCGCGATTGCCGCGCAGCTCGACGGTACGGTTGCGCAACGCGAGGCGCTCGATGTCTGGCAGCGCTACCGCGCGTATTTCGCCGAACTTGCGAAGCTGCCGGGCGGCGGCGCCGTGGACAACCAGCTTGACCTCCCGGCATTGCAGCTCGCGCTCGACCAGCGCGCGACGATCGCGAGCCGCACGCTTGGCGACTGGAGCGAGCCGTTCGTCGGCGCCGAGCAGACGCTGCAGCGTTACGATCTCGCGCGATTGAAGATCATCCGCGATCCGTCGCTGACGGAAGACCAGAAGGCGGCAGGTCTCGCCGCGCTCGAGCAGCAACTGCCGGCCGGTCAGCGCGTCGGGCTGGAGCACCAAAAGGAGCAGGACAACGCGATCGCGCAGATCGACCGAGCGCGGCAATCGAACGCGACGCCCGATGAAATGCGCGCGCAGCTCGCGCAAACGCTCGGGCCGGAGGCTGCCGAGCGAGTCGTGAAGATGCAGCAGGCGGACAACGCGTGGCGTGCGAAGTACAACGAATATGCGGCGCAGCGCGCGCAGATCGATGCGCAGAACTTGTCGACACAGGATCGCGATGCGCAGATCGCGCAGTTGCGGCAGCGCTACTTTACGGAGCCGGGCGAGGCGCTGCGTGCGGCGTCGCTCGATCACGGCAGCGCGTCGACGCCCACGCAATAGATCCGGGCGTGTCGAGCGGATCGTCGTGCATCGAGCGATTTCCGCAACGCGTCGTCGATAACGGCCACCAGGGCGTGGTTTATCGGTGCGTCAGCGCGGTCGATACGCGCTTCATTGCGGAACTGTTCCCGACGCGTACGCAGGCTATCGTGACGGCAAGCGTGCATACGGCCGCATAAGCCGCGAACGCGTGCGAGCGCAGGCTGGCACCGACCTCGATCGCCACGCACTCGCGGGTGTCATGCCGGTCTAGAGCCATTGCTCTGAATCCCCGCTGCATCGCCGCATAAAACAGTCGCCATCCGGTGGAAACACACGGGGCAAATAATTTCGTACGCACTCGGCAAGATCCGTCGCGCTCCCGGGATATGCCCGTCGGGCAAGGGACACGGTTTGTTTGCCGATGTTTTTCCCGGCTTGCCGGGGCCGCTTTCGAGCATCCGGCTCGCGATCCGCATTCAAGCGACGAATGTGTGCATCGCAACAATCCATTTCATTCACGGCAATCGTAACGGTAAGGTGAACGCACGTTCGAATTTGATCGAGCAATGCGAATCCACCACGTGACGATGCCATGAAAACGAACCCCGATCGACCTGCGCAAGCGCCACCCTCGTCCTCAGGCGGCACGCCGGAACGCGGCGGCAATGCGCGCGCGGCGGGCCTGCGCCTGCCGACCCGGTTGGTGGGCCCGATCGTGCTCGGCACGCTGCTCAACGCGCTGAACTCGTCGATGATCGCGGTCGCGCTCGTCAGCATCCAGCAAGCGTTCAACCCGCAGGGTGCGGCGCATGAACGCATCGACACGATGTGGCTCGTGTCGGGCCTCTATCTCGCGACGGCCGTCGGCCAGCCGACGATGGGGCGGCTCGCCGATCGGTTCGGCGCGAAGCGGATCTTCTGCATCGGCCTCGCGATCGTATTGATCGCGTCCGCGCTCGCGCCGTTCGCGCCGTCGCTCGGGTGGCTGATCGCGTCGCGCGTCGCGCTCGGCATCGGCACGTCCGCCGCGTATCCGGCCGGCATGGCGATGATCCGCACGTGGTCGCTGCGGCACGCGAACGGCGCGACGCCGACGGGCGGCCTCGGCGCGATCTCCGTCGCGGCGCAGGTGGCCGTCGCGTTCGGGCCGCCGCTCGGCGGCGCGCTCGTGCAGTTCGCCGGCTGGCGCGCGATCTTCTGGATCAACGTGCCGATCGTGCTGCTGGCCTTCGTGCTGGCGTGGCTATGGATTCCGGCCGACGTCGCCCAGCGCGGCGCACCGGAACGCCGCACGCTGCGTGGCGCGCTGAAGGAGCTGGACCTGCCGGGCGTCGCGCTGTTCATCCTGACGCTCACGAGCCTGCTGCTGTTCCTGCAATCGGTGTCGCGCGAGCCCGACTGGCTGCTGCTCGTCGCGACGCTGGTCCTGTGCCCGGTGCTGGTCCGGCGCGAGCGGCTGGCCGCGACGCCGCTGATCGACATCCGCATGCTGAGCGACAACCGTGCGCTCACGAGCACCTACCTGCGCTGCGTCGGCACCTACGCGGTGTTCTACGCGATCTTCTATGCGCTGCCGATGTGGCTGCAGGAGGCCAAGCGCCTGTCTGCTGCCGACGCGGGCCTCGTGATGCTGCCGATTGCCGGGGTCGGCACGGTGGCGACGATGCTCGCGACCCGCCTAGCGCACCGTCACGGCTCGCGGCCGGTGCTGATCATCGGCTCCGCGATGCTGTGCGTCGGCAGCGTCGTGATGAGTCTCCTCACCAGCGCGATGCCGGTCTGGTCGATCGTGCTGCTGTCGATCGTGTTCGGCGTGCCGAACGGCTTCAACAATCTCGGCAACCAGGCGGCGCTCTACCAGAGCGCGCCGCACGACCGGATCGGCACGGCCTCGGGGCTGTACCGCACCGCGCAGTATGTCGGCGGCAGCCTGTCGTTTGCGCTCGTCGGGCTGGCGCTCGGCCATCCGGCGAGCGATCGCGGCCTGCGCGAGCTGGCCGTCGTCCTGGCGGTCATCAGCGTGCTGCTGCTGCTCAACGCGGCATCGAGCCGGCACCTGGATGCCGCCGCTTCTTCCATCTCCCAACAGAAGTGAGGTTTTTACATGTCCATTCCGACGCTCAATCGCACGGTCGCGCTGGTCGCAATCGATCTGCAGAACGGCATCGTGTCGCTGCCGGTCGTGCCCTACACCGGCGCGCAGGTCGTGGCGAAGACGGTCGAGCTCGCGACCGCGTTCCGCGCGCTGCAGCTTCCCGTCATCTACGTGCACACGAGCTACCAGCCGGACGGCGGCGTGGCGCTGAAGGTCAGGACGGATGCGCCGTCGGCGCCGCCGAATCTCGATCCCGAATGGAGCGCGTTCGCGCCGGCGCTCGGCGTGGCGCCGTCCGACATCGTCGTGACGAAGCACCAGTGGGGCGCGTTCACCGGCACCGACCTTGACGTGCAGCTGCGCCGGCGCGGCATCACGGACATCGTGCTGACCGGGATCGCGACCAACATCGGCGTCGAATCGACGGCGCGCCAGGCATACGAGAACAACTACAACGTCGTCGTCGTCAGCGACGCGGTCAGCACGTCGTCCACCGACGCGCAGACCTTCGCGCTGACGCAGATCTTTCCGAAGCTCGGGCAGGTCGCCGCGACGGCCGACGTGGAGGCGGCACTGGAGCAGGCGTATTCGCGTTGAACGAAGCGGTGTGTTCGGCGTGCACCATTCATACAGAGTCATTTACCGAGGCATGACGATGATCAAGACCGATGCATGGGTTCTCTACGCAGGACCGGAACCGAGCAGGAAGCAGGCGCCCGTGGCGGGCGAGCTGCGTCGCGAGACCTTCGAATTCTCCGATCTGGAAGCCGACGAGGTGCTGGTCGAGCCGCTGTACGGATCGTGGGAAGCGAACCTCGACCACGCGCTGTCGCGCAATCCGGTCGACATCTGCCGGCAGCGCCGCGAGGACAAGATCGTGCTCGGCAACGGTGCGCTGGTGCGCATCGTTGAGCGCGGCAGCGGCGTGAAGACGCTGAAGGAAGGCGAGATCTGCATGGTGATGCCGTTTGGCAAGCGCGACGAATACGGGTTCGCCGAGCTCGTCTACGCGTACGACGCGCCGGGCACGATCGGCGTGATGGCGCAGCGGACCAAGATGCGCGCCGACAACCTCGTGGCCGTGCCGACGGACAGCCGGCATTCGCTGCTGCAATGGGCGACGTACGGCCGCTACTTCACCGCGTGGGACAACTGGAAGGTGGCGTCGGCGTGCTGGCGCTCGCAGTTGCCGGACGTCGATCCGGCCGACTACCTGGTGTTCGGCTGGGGCGGCGGCACGACGCTCGCCGAGCTGCAGCTCGCGAAGCGCGAGGGCTTTCGCGTCGCGATGACGGCGAGCAACGACCGGCGCCTCGAGGCGCTCGCGAAGCTCGGCATCACGCCGGTCGATCGCCGCAAGTTCCCGAATCTCGCGTATGACGACGAGCGCTACAAGGCCGATCCCGAGTACCAGGCGAGCTATCGCGAGTCGGAGCGCGTGTTCGCGGAGACGATCGCGGAACTGAGCGGCGGCCGCGGCGTCGCGATCTTCCTCGACAACCTCGGCGGCGCGCTGTATCGCGCGACGATGCGCGTGGTCGGCCGCACCGGCATCGTCACGACGGTCGGCTGGAAGACCGGGATGCGCCTGTGGAACCTGCGCGCGACGGAATGCATCAACCGCCGCCTGCACATCCACACGCATGCGTGGCGCTACGACGACAGCATCACGATCCGCGACTTCCAGGAAACGAGCGGCTGGATCGGCCAGGAGCCGACCGAGATCTTCGATTTCGACGAGGTGCCGAAGCTCGCGTCCGACTACCTGAACGGGAAGATCCAGACGTATTTCCCGATCTACCGGATCAACGCCGTCTGAGCGGCAGGTCGCGCGCCGCGCCCGCATCGCCGCACGACGCTTAGTCATGCAGACGATGTCGGCGCGCGGCGCGCCGTGCAATCCATCTGATTGGAGAACGGCATGGCCACTGTGGAAATCGGGGACGTCGACGCCGGCGCGGCGTCGGACGCCGCCAAACCGGCGCCGCTCGACGGCATTCGCGTGATCGACGCCGCGACGTTGTTCGCGGGCCCGCTCGCGGCGACGATGCTTGCGGACTACGGCGCCGACGTGATCAAGGTCGAGCATCCGGACGGCGATCCGGCGCGCAAGTACGGCGCGCGTCGCGACGACGTGCCGTTGTGGTGGAAGGTGCTCGCGCGCAACAAGCGGGCGGTCACGCTGAATCTCGGCACGGCCGACGGCCAGCGGATCTTCCGCGAACTGGCCGCGCAGGCGGACGTGGTGGTCGAGAATTTCCGGCCCGGCACGCTCGAACGCTGGGGGCTCGGCTACGACGTGCTGTCCGCGATCAACCCGCGGCTCGTGCTGGTGCGGGTGACGGGCTTCGGTCAGTTCGGCCCGTATGCGAGTCGCCCGGGCTTCGGCACGCTGGCCGAGGCGATGAGCGGGCTCGCGTCGATCACCGGCGAGGCGGACGGGCCGCCGCTCCTGCCATCGTTTCCGCTCGCCGACACGGTCGCGGGGCTGACCGCCGCGTTCGCGATCATGACCGCGCTGAAGGCGCGCGAGCGCACCGGGCGCGGCCAGGTCGTCGATCTCGCGATCATCGAGACGATGCTCGCCGCGATGGGCGCGCAGGTCGCGAGCTACGACCAGACGGGCCGGGTGCCCGAGCGCACCGGCAATCGTTCGCCGAACAATTCGCCGCGCGGTGTCTACCGCACGTCGGACGGCAAGTGGGTCGCGCTGTCGACGTCGGCGCACAGCATCGCCGAGCGCGTGATGCGCCTCGTCGGCCGCGCGGACCTGATCGACGAACCCTGGTTCGCGAACGGCGCCGAGCGCGCGAAGCATGCGGACGAACTGGATGCGGCGGTCGGCGGCTGGATCGGGCAGCGCACGCGGGACGAGGTGATCGCCGAGTTCGAGCGCGCGCAGGCGGCGGTCGCGCCGATCTACGACGTCGCCGACGTGCTGCGCGATCCGCAGTACGCGGCGCTCGGCTCGGTCGTGTCGGTGCCCGACGCGGAGCTCGGCGCGTTCCGCACGCACAACGTGCCGTTCCGGCTGTCCGACACGCCCGGCGCGATCCGCTGGGGAGGGCCTGCGCGCGGCACGCACAACGACGAAGTATTCGGTGCATTGGGACTGGAGCGGCGCGAGATCGCCGATTTGACCGAACGAGGCGTGATATGAAAACCAGCGCAACTTACCGCAGCTACCTTTACGTGCCCGCGCACAAGGCGCAGGTGGTGGAGAAGGCGTATGCAAGCGAAGCCGATGCCATCGTGCTCGACCTCGAGGATGCCGTGCCGGCCAGCCACAAGGCCGAGGCACGCCAGGCGGCCGCCGCGATTCTCGCGGAAGGTCCGCCGAAGCCGACGTACGTGCGGATCAATCCGATCGGCAGCCCGTGGTGCCGCGACGACGTCGAGGCAATCGCGCAGCCGGCGCTGCAGGCGTTGCGCCTGCCGAAGTGCGACCTGCCGCAGCATATCCAGGAAGTGGCCGGCTGGCTCGACGCGCTCGGCTGCGATGCGGGCATCCAGATCCTGATCGAGTCGGCGTACGGTGTCGAGACGGCTTACCAGCTCGCGACCGCGTCGCCGCGGCTCGAACGGATCGGGCTCGGCGAGAGCGACCTGCGTGCGGACCTGCAGATCGGCGTCGACAACTTCACGCTCGAGGTGTGCCGCGCGCGCTGCGTGGTCGTGTCGCGTGCGGCGGGGCTGAACGGGCCGATCCAGACCGTCTATCACACGCTGCCCGATCTCGACGGGCTGAAGGAATCGACGCTGCGCGCGAAATCGATGGGGTTCGTCGGCCGCTTCGCGATCCATCCGTCGCAGCTCCCGGTGATCAACGAGGTGTTCACGCCGTCGGAGGACGAGATCCGCGCGGCCGAGCGCGTGCTCGAGGCAGTCGATGCGGCGGCGGGCAAGGCCTCGGCGTCGTCGGTGTTCGTGCTGCCGGATGGCCGCGTGGTCGCGCCGCCGCTGATCGCCAACGCGCGCGTGACGCTCGCGCTCGCGAACAATCTTCGACTCAGTGGAGCACTGGCATGAGCACACCCGAGACGCTTTCTGCTCCGGCGGCGGCCGCGACCAACCGGCCCGTGCCGCCCGACGGCATCGTCGGCGCGCTCGGCCGCTTCGCGGCGGCGGTACGCGCCGAAGGGCTGGATCGCCGGCTGCGCGTCGAGGCCGCCGCGCGCGTGCTCGACGTGGTCGGCAACAGCCTGATCGCGCACGACGAACCGGTCGTGCAGTCGGTGCTGCAGGTCGCGCGGCGCTGGGCCGGCACCGGCCCGGCGAGCGTGATCGGCGCGCCCGACCGTCTGCCGGCCGCGAGCGCCGCGCTCGTCAACGGCACGCTCGCGCATGCGATGGACTTCGACGATTCGCACATGCTGTCGGTGCTGCATCCGAGCGCGTCCGTGATTCCTGCGGCGCTCGCCGCCGCGCAGGCGAGCGGCGCGTCGGGCGCGGCGCTGCTCGATGCGATCACGGTCGGCACCGAGGTGTGCATCCGGCTCGGCGTCGCCGCTTACAACGAGCAGCTCGGCAATTCGGTGTTCTTCGAGCGCGGCCAGCACGCGACGTCGATCTGCGGCACGGTCGGCGCGGCGGCGGCCGCGGCAATGCTGCTCGGGCTCGACGCCGCGCAGATCGCGGCGGCGCTCGGCATTGCCGCGAGCATGGGCGCGGGCTTGCTCGAAGCGAACCGCACCGGCGGCTCGGTGAAGCGGATCCACTGCGGCTGGGCGGCACACGCGGGCGTGAGCGCGGCGGAACTGGCGGGCGCGGGCGTCACCGCGCCGCCGACCGCGCTCGAAGGCCGCTTCGGCTTCTTCCACGCGTGGTGCGGCGACCTCGCCGATGTCGACGCGGTGCTGCGCGACCTGGGCGACGAATGGGAGACGAGCCGGATCATCTTCAAGCCGTATCCGTGCAACCACTTCACGCATCCGGGCATCGACGCGGCGCTGCAACTGAAGGCGCAAGGCGTGACGGCGGACGACGTGGTGTCGGCCGAGCTGCGGGTCGCGACGTCGACGCTGCGCACGATCGGCGAGCCGGCGGAGCTGAAGGCGAATCCGCCGAACGGCTATGCGGCCGCGTTCTCGGGGCCGTACACGGTCGCGGCGGCGCTGCTCGGCGGCGGCGGGCTCGGCGTCTGGTTCGACGATTTCGGCGATGCGCTTGCGCAGGACCCCGCACGGCGCGCGCTGGCCGCGAAGGTGCGCTGCGTGGCCGATCCGTGGTGCGACGCGCGCTTCCCGACGTTCCTGCCGGCCGTGCTGCGCGTCGAGCTGCGCGACGGCCAGGTGCGCGAGGCGCGGATCGAGTCGAGCAAGGGCACGAATTCGCGGCCGCTGACCGAACAGGAGCTCACCGCGAAATTCGTGCTGGCGGCGAGTTCGGCGCTCGGCACGGCGCGCGCGCTCGCGTTGCGCGACGCGGTGCGGGCGCTCGCCGACGACGCGCCGCTCGACGCGCTCGCGGCGCTGACGTCAGGCACTGAAGGAGGAGACCGATCTTGAATGCACCGCGCTGGAAAAAACGGCCGCCCGGCTCGAACTGGGGCGATTTCGGTCCCGACGATCAGAAGGGGCGGCTGAACTGGCTGACGCCGGACAAGGTGCGGCAGGGCGCAGCCGAGGTCCGGGAAGGGCTGTCGTTCTCGCTGAGCCTGCCGCTCGACGTGCCGCGCGGCGGCGGGCTGAACGCGCGGCGCCGGCCGCCGGCGATCATGCCGGCGTTGCTCGGCGACAAACCGTACTTCGGCTATCGCGCGGACGAACAGGTTGCGAACGCAACCGATGTGGTCTGCGACGATTGGTTCTGCATGCACTCGCAGTTCTCGACGCAATGGGACGGCCTGTCGCACGTGGGCGGCCTGTTCGACGCGGACGACGACGGCGTGCCTGAAATCGTGTTCTACAACGGTTTCCGGATGGGCGAGCATCTGCGGGTGCCGCAGGAAGGCGACGCGACGGGCGGCGCGCGCGCGCTCGGCATCGAGGTGATGGCGCGGACGGGCGTGCAGGGGCGCGGCGTGCTGATCGACCTGCGGCGTCATTTCGGCGATGCACGCACGAAGGTCGGCTTCGCGCAGCTGATGCAGGTGATGGACGCGGATCGCGTGCAGGTCGAGCGCGGCGACATCGTCTGCATTCACACCGGCTTCGCGGATCTGCTGCTGAACGACGACGGCGGATCGCCGGCGACGGTCGCGAGCGCGTGCGTGCTGGACAGCAGCGATGCGCGGCTGCTGCAATGGATCGACGAATCGGGGCTGGCCGCGCTCGTGGCCGACAACCATGCGATCGAGGAACGTCCGCAGCATGCGCAGCCGCTCGCGCAACCGGGCGCACTGATGCCGTTGCACGAACTGTGCCTGTTCAAGCTCGGCATTCACCTCGGCGAGCTGTGGCACCTGACGCCGCTCGCGGACTGGCTGCATGCGCACCGCCGGAACCGGTTTCTGTTGACCGCGCCGCCGTTGCACATCCGCGGCCTGGTCGGCGCGCCGGCAAATCCTGTCGCGACCGTTTGAGCGTGCGGGCGGCCGTGGCGGCGGCCGCCCGCACTTTTTTGCGGCGCGTCCGGCTTGCGCAAAATGCGAATTAAATTGCCGATTGACAAGGTATTCAGAAGAATCGACGCGAAACGGGCAATTTAATTTAAAACCATAAATAATATCGCCCGCTATCCAAAAAATATCGATACGTCAAGATTGGACTATTCTTGTGCATTGCACTAAATATCAGGGGATTGCTCCGATTGCGGAATATCGCAATCGGAGGCGGTGATTAACCTGTTTAGTGGATGGTCGCAAACATGAATCTACGTTCGATCGATTTGAACCTGCTGGTCATACTCGATGCGCTGCTGACGGAGAAGCAGGTTACGCGGGCAGGCCAGAAGGTCGGCCTCACGCAGCCGGCCGTCAGCAACGCGCTGGCGCGCCTGCGATTCGTGTTCAAGGACGAGATCCTGGCGCGCACCGCGGTCGGCATGGAATTGACGCCGCGCGCACAGGCGCTGGCCATGCCGATTCGACAGATCATGCAACAAATCGAGGAATTATTTGAATCGGATTATCAATTCAATCCTTTTACGTCCGAGCGCCATTTTACGGTGCGCATGTCGGATCTCACCGAATTGCTTTTGCTGCCGGCCCTGCTGCGCTGCATGCGATTGACCAGCCCGAATATCGGCATGGACGTCGTGCACGTAAGCGCCGCCAAGACCGCCGACGCGCTCGAATCGGGGCTGCTCGACATGGCGGTCAGCGCGGGCCTCGAACATTCGGGCACGCTGTCGTCGCAAACCGTGTTTCATGACCGGATGGTCTGCATGATGAGTCGCAGTCATCCTGACGCGGGCAAGCCGCTGACGCTCGAACGGTTCCTCGCGCTCGATTTCCTCAACGTGACGATCAACCCGGTCGACCACAGCCTGATCGACAACCTGCTCGCGAACATGAACTGCAAGCGGCGCATCGCGCTCAACGTGCCGCACTGGCTCGTCGTGCCGAACATGCTGGATGCGTTGCCGTACGCGGTGATCATGTCGGAGCGGCATGCGGTGAGTCTCGACGATGCGCGGCTCGTGATCCGCGAACTGCCGCTCGCGATGGAGCCCGTCACGTGGTCGCTGTACTGGCACCGCCGCTACGACGGCAGCAACGCGCACGCGTGGCTGCGCGGCCGTATCGTCGAGGTTGCGGAAGCGCTCGAGCGGCACGGCGTCGCGGCGGAGGCCTAGGCCGGGCACGCGGGTCAGCCGACGACGAGCAGCGGCGGCAGCGTCGCGACGTCGGGCTGTTCGTCGAGCCGCCACAGGTAATCGAGCGCCGCGCGGATCTGCGCCGGGCTCCAGTGCCGCCGGCAGTTCTTCGTGAACTTCGCGTCGTAGTCGTCGCGCCGCATCGGCCGCGTCGGCGAGCCGGGCAGATCGTCCACCTGCTTCGTGCAGATCGTGCCGTCTTCGCACACGGCCGTCACCCGGTTCGGCGCCTGCGCCGGATAGCGGGCAGTCAGCGCCGGGTCCTCGCGCACCGTGATCCGCTCGATCAGCGCGCGCAACGCCGGATCGCGCAGCGCGTCGTGCCGGTAGCTCTCGGTCGTGATGTCGCCGTCGAGCATCGCACGCGCAACGATGTACGGCAGGCTGTGATCGGCGGTCTCGTGGGTCGACGGCGCCCATTTTTCGCGATCGCGGCCGGCCGTTACGTAGCCGACCGCGGTCGTGTCGATCTCGATGCGCCGGATGCGGCGGAGGTCGCCGACCTGCGCGGCGACGTCGAGCGCGGCCGGAATCGCGGTTTGCGTGAGCCCTTGCGCGGGATAGAACTTCACGAAGCACTTGCCGATCCGGAACGCGCCGCCGCGCCCGCCGAATTCGCGCGTGTCGACGGCGAACGGCCCGGACACCTGCGGAAAGAATCCCGCCATGCCTTCGAAGATCGGCGCGGGGCCGGTCAGCCCGGCGCGCGCGAGCTGTGTCGAGAACACCGCGTTGCGCGCCGCGTCCGCATCGGCGAGCGCCTTCCAGTTCGACAACTGCTGGACGCGCGTCTGGTTCAGCGCGAGATGGCCGTTGATCGACAGGTTCACCGCCTGCACCAGTTGCGGCGCGGGCATGCGCATCAGCTTGCCCGCGGCGAGCGCGACGGCGGGCAGGCTGTAGCACGTGTGGTCCCAGCCGCGCGGGCTGATCGCGGCGGCGTCCATCAGCCGGCACGCGATCTCGTACGCGATCGCGATCGACAGGACCAGGTCGCGGCCGTTCGCATGCTGCGCTTCGGCGACGGCGAGGCACGCGGACATGTTGTCGCTCGGATGGCCGGTCTCCTTGCCGGCGTACGCGTCGTTGAAATCGTAGTAGCGCAGCGCGGTGCCGGTCGCGAACGCGGCGAGATCGGGGCTCGTGCGCTGGTTCGTGCCGACGATCGTCGACACGCCGCCCGGCGACGCGAGCGCCGCGTCGCGCGCGATTCGCACCGGGCGTTCGTCGTGCGCGGCGATCGCGCAGCCGAGCGCGTCGATCAGGTGCGCCTTGATCGTCTCGATCGTCGCGTCGTCGAGGTCGCGATACTGCAGCCCGGCCGCGTAGTCGGCGAGCTGTTGCGCGAGATCCGGGCGGCCGGTGGCGACGGCGGCGGCCGGCAGCGCGCCGGCGCGGGCGAGCGGCAGCGCGAGCGCCGCGCCGGTCAGGGTGGAAAGGAAGTGGCGGCGGTTCATGGTGCGATGACTCCGAAGGTTCCTGAAACTGGGGGGAAAGGCGAGCTCAGAACAGCTTGCGCAGGCCGAGTGCTGCGCCCGCGCTGCTGGCGCGGTCGGCGGCCAGCGTGTAGTGGAGGAAGTTGTAGTTGTAGTTGTCGAAATCGAGCGCGGCGCGGCGCGCATAGCCGCCCGCCAGGTACAGCGTGACGGCTTTCGACAGGAAGTAGTTCAACTGCAGCGTGACCTGCTGCGGGTTGGCCGGGTGCGGCGCGGGCGTCTGCGCGTTCGGCGGATTCTGCGCGCGGATGTCCTCGTAATAGAACGCGCCGATCGCCTGCAGGTAAGGGGTGATTGCGTAGCGCACACCGGCCCACCAGAACGTGTAGTGCGTCACGACCGACGGCGTGGCGACGCCGCTCTGGCCGTGCGTGACGCCGGCCAGCAGCTGCGCGCGGTCGACGGACACGATCGCGGCAGCGGCGTAGCGGCGGAAATGCGCGAAGCCGCCCGGCTGCGGCGTGTTGACGTTGTCGAACGCGGCGGCGAGCGAGAAGGCGCCGCCGGCATAGTCGAAGCCGGCGCCGTAGGCGGCGTTCGACTGGAACGCGCCGGGCGTGCCGCCGAACGAATAGTGTGTTTCGAGCGTCAGCGAGCCGATCTTCGCCAGGTATTTGGCGACGTTGTTCTCGCGGAAGTTGACGCCGACGATCGCGCCGGCCGGCTCGTACAGCGTCGAGTACGCGCCCGTCGGCGAATAGCGTTCCATGACGTCGAACAGCGTCGAGTACTGGTGGCCGAGCCGTAACGCGCCCCAGCGCTCGTGCTGCAGCCCGACCCACGCGGAGCGGTCGAAGCCGCCCGCGCCGGTGCCGGTACCGTTGTTCAGGTTGATGCCGCTTTCGAGCCGGAACGCGGCCTGCCAGCCGCCGCCGAGTTCCTCGACGCCCTTCAGGCCCCAGCGCGAGCCGCTCTTGCCGCCCGACGCCATGCGCACGAGCGATGCCGACGACTTGTCGCCGGGCGCGGCCTGGTGGGTGAGGAATTCCGTATAGATGTCGGCCACGCCATACAGCGTGATCGTGCTCTGCGCGCAGGCGCCGGCCGATACGAGGCCCAGTCCGCACAGTGCGGACATCCGCTTGCCCATGTCTTGTCTCCTTCGTGGGTTCGTTATTTATTTGATTGCGGCGCCGCGCCGGTCGAGCGGCGCTGCGGTGCTGCGGTGCGACGCTATCCGGGCCGGGCGGCGAACGGGGGGCGTCGTGGCGGGACGCACGCGCGCACAGCGCGACGTGCGCATGCGCAGGTACGACGCGCAGCGATGAAGGACGGCGCTCGCATCACCGGGGCGCGCCGTCGGCACGTGCGTGCACGGCCGCGTGACGCGCGAGCACGCGCTTCGCGCGGGCGACGCCGGGCGCGTCGACCATCCTGCCGTCGACGCGCAGCGCGCCGCGCCCGTTCGCGCGCGCGTCGTCGTAGGCGGCCAGCACCGCGTGCGCGTCGCGCACCGCGTCGTCGTCGGGCCGGAACGCGCGGTTGAGCGCGCCGACCTGCAGCGGATGGATGCAGGTCGCGCCTGCATAGCCGAGCTCCGCGGACGCGCGCGCGATGCGCTCGAATGCGTCGAGATCGCGCAGCTCGTCGAGGCCGCCGATGAGGCCGAGCGGCAGGATGCCGGCGGCGCGCGCGGCGATGATCAGCAGCTGCTTCGGCACGCGCAGCACGTCGGCACCCGCGCCGCTTTCGCAGTTCAGCGCGAAGTCGCCGCCGCCCAGCATCATCGCGACGACGCGCGGCGACGCCCGCGCGATCCGGTCCATTGCCTGGAACGCGCGCGGCGTTTCGACGATCGCGACGATCCGCGTGCCGCCGGGCGGTGCGCCGGCTTCCTCCTCGAGCGCAGCCAGCAGCTCGTCGATCGCCTCGACGTGCGAGCCGCCGCGCACCTTCGGCAGCACGACGCCGTCCACGCCGGCCCGGACGGCCGCGCGCAGGTCGGGCACCAGCAGGTCGAGCGGGCCGTTGGCGCGCACCAGCACGTCGCGGCCCGGCGCGCGCAACGTCGGCACGGCGTCGGCCAGCCCGTCGCGGGCAGCCTCCTTGCATGCAAGTGGGACGCTGTCCTCGAGATCGAGGATCAGCGCGTCGGCGTCGCTCGCGGCGGCCGATGCGACGAAACGGGGGACGTGGGCGGGGACGTACAGCAGCGAGCGCCAGACGGGTTGAAGCGAAGAATTCATCATCGATCTCGAAAAATAAAAGTCACTTTCATTTTTGTGATGGATGATGGCATTCGTCAAGATTATCGTTAACGCCTACTTTCAAAGGAGATTGCACGACGATGAGCGAGCGAAGCCGCGTGGATTCATGTTGATGTCATCGATGATCTGCGTATAATGAAAGTGACTTTCATTTTTTGATGCCGGCGCGCTACGACGCGGCACGTGTGCCCGGCATCGCACGAGGTGGACATGAGCAAGGTGGAGACAAGCAATCCGGCAGAGGGCGGCGTGGCCGCGGTCAACCGCGCGCTGACCGCGCTGCTGGCGTTCGGCAACGCGCCCGGGGGGCTGATGCTCGCGCAGGTCAGCGAGGAGACGGGGCTCAACATGAGCACGTTGTTGCGGATGTTCGAGTCGCTCGAGCAGTTCCGCTTCATCAAGCGCCTGCCGGACGGGCGCTACGTGCTGGGGCCCGCCGTGTTCCAGCTCGGGATGATGTATCGCGAGTCGTTCCAGCTGCGCGAGTACGTGATGCCGATCCTGTCGACGCTGTCGGCGGAAACCGGCGAGACGGCCGCGTTCTACGTGCGCGAAGGCGACCAGCGCGTGTGCCTGTTCCGCATCCAGGCGCAGCGCTCGGTGCGCACGCATCTGCGCGAGGGCGACCGCTTCCCGCTCGACGTCGGCGCGGCCGGGCGCGTGCTGCTCGCGTTCAGCGGCACGCGCGGCGGCGACTACGAGAAGACGGCCGGGCAGGGCTACGCGGTGTCGATCGCCGAGCGCGACCCGGAAAGCGCGGCGATCGCGTGCCCGGCGTTCGGCGTCGGCCGCGTGCTGAGCGGCGCGATCTCGCTCGGCGTGCCGCGCTATCGCTTCAACAAGAAGGTGCTGGCCGACTACCTGCCGCGCGTGCAGGCGGCGGCCGCCGAGCTGACGCATGCGCTGGGCGGCGATCTGCCCGCCGCGGGCGCGGCGTTCCGCGCGGCCGACCAGCTCGGCGCGCTGCTCGAGTAGCGCCGTGCGCGACCGAGCGCGCGCACTTCGAAGTCCGCATCGAACGACACACACCAACCAGGAGACAAGCATGTTCGTTCCCGACCCGCAGGCCGCTCACGCGGCCGGCGCGCGCCGTCGCGCGTCCACCGGCCCGATCCATCCGAAACCGTTCGACGCCGGCGCGCAGGGGCCGCTCGCGGGCGTGCGCGTCGTCGACCTGTCGCGCCTGATGGCAGGCAACATGCTGAGCGTGCAGCTCGCCGATTTCGGCGCGGACGTCGTGAAGGTCGAGAGCGAGCGCGGCGATACGCTGCGCGCGGTCGGCGCGGGCGGGATCAGCACGAACTGGAAGGTGTACGGGCGCAACAAGCGCAGCGTATGCGTCGACCTGCGCGCCCCCGAGGGGATCGACATCGTTCGCCGGCTGGTGCGCGACGCGGACGTGTTCGTCGAGAGCTTCAAGCCCGGCGTCGCCGAGAAGATGGGGCTCGGCCCGGACGACCTGCTCGCGATCCGTCCCGAGCTGGTGATCGCGCGGATCTCCGGCTGGGGGCAGACGGGGCCGTACCGCCACAAGCCGGGTTTCGGCACGCTCGCGGAAGGGTACGCGGGGTTCGCGGCGATCAACGGCTTCGCCGATCGTGAGCCGGTGCTGCCGCCGATGTTCCTCGGCGACATGACGGCCGGGCTGTCCGGCGCGATCGCCGTGCTGGTCGCGCTGCATGCGCGCGACGCGCACGGCGCGGCGGGGCAGGTGATCGACGTGTCGCTGTTCGAACCGCTGCTGTCGATCCTCGGGCCGGCCGCCGCAAACTACGTGATGACCGGCGAGATCAAGGCACGCACCGGCAGCCGCTCGTCGAACACCGCGCCGCGCAACGCGTACCGCACCCGCGACGGCAAGTGGCTGTGCCTGTCGAGCTCGACGCAGGCGATGGCCGAGCGGTTGTTCCGCGCGATCGGCCGCGCGGAGCTGATCGACGATCCGCGCTACGCGACCAACGTGCAGCGCGTGCAGCACGCGGAGGCGCTCGATGCGATCGTCGGCGAGTTCATCGCCGCGCGCGATCTCGACGCCAATCTCGCGTTCTTCGAGGAAGCGGGCGTGACGGTCGGGCCGATCCAGGACATCGCGCAGATCGTTCAGGATCGCTACGTGATCGAGCGCGAGGCGCTCGTCGAGCTGCCGGACGACGACGTCGGCAGCTTGCCGATGCACAACATCACGCCGCGCCTGTCGGCCACGCCCGGCACGTTCCGCCGGCCGGCGCCCGCGCTCGGCGAAAACAACCGCGAGATCCTGCTGCCGCTGCTCGGCGAACGCGAATACGAGCGGCTCGCCGCGCTGGGCGTGATCCGCACGCGCTAGGCGCGCAACCTTGGGCGCGACGCGGCCGCGAAGGACGGTCGCGCGCGCCGGCCGCCGCACCCTGGACATTGCATGGAGGAGACACCATGAAGCCACGCTGGACCCATCGGCCGCCCGGCTCGAACTGGGGGGATTTCGGCCCGGACGATCAGAAAGGGCGCTTGAACTGGCTGACGGCCGACGCGGTGCTGCGCGGCGTCGCGGAGGTGCGCGAAGGCCGCGTGTTTTCGCTGAGCCTGCCGCTCGACGTGCCGCGCGGCGGCGGGCTGAACGCGCGGCGCCGGCCGCCGGCGATCATGCCGGCGCTGCTCGGCGACAAGCCGTACTTCGGCTATCGGGCGGACGAACAGGTTGCCAACGCAACCGATGTGGTCTGCGACGATTCGTTCTGCATGCACTCGCAGTTCTCGACGCAGTGGGATGCGCTGTCGCACGTCGGCTCGCTGTTCGATCCGGCGGGCGACGGCGAGCGAGCCCGCGTGTTCTACAACGGCTACCGGATGGACGAGCACATCCACGTGCCCGAAGCCGGCGCGCCGCGCGGCGGCGCGCGCGCGCTCGGCATCGAGGTGATGGCGCAAACCGGCGTGCAGGGGCGCGGCGTGCTGGTCGACCTGCGCCGCCACTTCGGCGACGAGCGGCGCAAGATCGGCTACGCGGAATGGATGGCGGTGCTGCGCGCGGACGACGTGGTCGTCGAGCGCGGCGACATCGTGTGCGTGCATACGGGCTTCGCCGATCGCCTGCTCGACGCCGACGCGCGCGGCGAACCCGGCGCGCCGGACGTGTGCTGCGTGCTCGACGGCAACGACCCGCGTCTGCTCGAATGGATCGACGCATCGGGGCTCGCGGCACTCGCGGCGGACAACCACGCGGTCGAGGAGCGCCCGCGCCATGCGTCGCCGCGCGAGCGGCCCGGCGCGCTGATGCCGCTGCACGAGCTGTGCCTGTTCAAGCTCGGCATTCATCTCGGCGAGCTGTGGCACCTGACGCCGCTTGCCGACTGGTTGCACGCGCACCGGCGCAGCCGCTTCCTGCTGACCGCGCCGCCGCTGCACCTGCGCGGGCTCGTCGGGTCGCCGGTCAATCCGGTCGCCACCGTATGAACGCCGGCGCCGCGCGCACGCCGCGCCGGCGCCTTGTCCGCCGCTTCGCGCAGGCCGCGCGGGCGGATCATCGAGGAGTCGCCATGTCACATTCCCATGCGGCGTCGATCGCCGCGCGCATCGACCGCCTGCCCGCGACGGCCAGCATCTGGACGCTCGTGCTGTTCCTGAGCGTCGGCGGGTTTTTCGAGGTCTACGACCTGTTCCAGATGACCTACCTGCCGCCGGGGCTGATCCGCGACGGCATCTTTCACGCGGGCTCGCACGGCGTGCTCGGCATGTCGGACCAGGGCGCGCTCGGCGCGGCGACGTTCGCCGGGCTGTTCGTCGGCGAGATGTTCGTGTCGCGCCTCGCGGACCGCTTCGGGCGGCGCGCGCTGTTCACCGGCGCGCTGCTGCTCTACACGGCGGCGAGCCTTGCGATGTGCGTGCAGACGCATGCGCTCGGCATTCTCGTGTGCCGCTTCATCGCGGGCTGCGGCATCGGCGCGGAGCTGATCACGATCGGCGCGTTCCTGACCGAGCTGGTGCCGAAGGCGGTGCGCGGCCGCGCGTTCGCGCTGTGCTTCGCGGTCGGCTACCTCGCGATGCCCGTGCTCGCGCTGGTGTCGTGGCTATGGGTGCCGCGCGATCCGCTTGGGATGTCCGGGTGGCGCTGGGTCGTGCTGCTCGGCGGCAGCGGCGCGGTCGTCGTCTGGTGGCTGCAGTCGCGGTTGCCGGAGTCGCCGCGCTGGCTCGCCCGCACCGGCCGCGAGGCCGAGGCCGAAGCCGTGCTGCAGCGCCTCGAGCAGGCGGTCGAGCGGGAATCCGGCCGGCCGCTGCCCGCAGTCCGGATGCCGGCCGCAGTTGCCCCGGCCGCACAGCGCGCGCCGTCGATGTGGGATGCGCGGCATCGCGGCCGCACGGCGATGCTGATCGCGTTCAATGCATTCCTGAGCATCGGCTTCTTCGGCTTCAGCCAGTGGCTGCCGACGCTGCTCGCCGCGCAGGGCGCGACCGTCACGAAGAGCCTCTGGTATGCGTTCGTGATCGCGTTCGCGTATCCGGTGTCGCCGTTCGTCGCCGGCCTGCTCGCCGACCGGATCGAGCGCAAGTGGCTGATCGTCGCGTCGGCGTTCGGCGTCGCGCTGTTCGGCACCGCGTTCGCGATGTCGGCGCAGGCGCCGTTCGTGATCGCGTTCGGCCTGCTCGTCACGCTGTCCAATACGGTGCTCGCGAGCAACGGCACTGCGTACCAGTCGGAATTGTTTCCGACCGAGATCCGCGGGCGCGCGCTCGGCTTTGTGCATTCGATCGGCCGCCTGACGGGAATCGCGAGCAGTTTCATCGTTGCGCTGCTGCTCGAACGCGCCGGGGTGTCCGCGGTGTTCGTGCTGATCGGCGGCAGCATGCTGATCGTGATGGTGTCGATCGGTGTGTTCGGGCCGTACACCAACAACCGGGCGCTGGACGAGATCACGGACCGCAGCGAGGATGGCGCCGAGAACGCGGCGGCGGTGCGCGGGCTCGCCGTATTGCCGACTCGGCGTGTCAATGGGCGGCGTAAAGGAGCCCGGGATGGGGCGGTGTAATGGCGCCGGCAGCAACGGGGCAAGACGCGGATTCGAACGGCTTCAAGACGGCAGGCACCGTCGCGTAGTCGATCGAGCGTCGTCGCGTCGCGTCGCGTCACGTCGCGTCGCGTCGCGTCGCGTCGCGTCGCGTCGCGACAAGATTGTCCGGTTTAAAAACTCATCGAAAGCCAATGCCATTGATTTTTTTGATTGGTGAAAATTTGCGAGGTAATTCATGAGAAAAGAAATCCGCATCGGTCAATTCGGGTAACCTTCTGTAAGGTGGATGGCAGACGATCGCCGTCGTCAGAATACTTAGCCAACCTGATTTAATGACCATGAATCTAAACAATTATCGGGCGATAGGTGCCACATGTTTATCACCAGGAAAGCATCGATGTAGGTGTTCGCAAGTGCCGCGATCGTTGCTTTGACTCAAGCGTCTGCTCACGCCCAGGGCATTGTCGGGTCGGCACTCGGCGGAGCGGCGGACATCACCGGTGCGGCGTTGGGAGGAGCAGCCAATGTCACCGGTGCAGCGCTTGGCGGTGCGGCAAACATTACAGGAACCGCACTCGGTGGCGCTGCGAATGTGACTGGTGCCACACTCGGTGCTCCCAGGTATGGCTACGATGACGACGACGCTCCGCCTCCGCGACCGCAGCGTCGTTACAAGCGCCGACACTATCGTTCCGACGACTATTGACAGTGCAGGCGCGCGATCGAGGCAGCTCGATGCAGCGCTTTTTGAATCTCCGGCTCGGCGGTGCTTTCCGTCGGTCGCATGGGGTTTTCATTTTTTCATTGAAACCGCATCGGCTGAACCAAAATGCGGCTAGTCGCTCCGGGAACGGCATGGATGCTGGCGCATACATAAGCGCGCGACCAATCCTGTAGCGCAGACGCATCGACTCGCAGGCCACTGAAGTCCCGATTCGTGTGGGTGTGCTCAACCGCATGACTGAGCTCGCACGCCCGCAGTCCGTCCGCATCGCCTGAGATCATGAACAAGGGCATCACTTCGTCCCTGTGCCTGATTTATGCAACAACGCCGTGTTGTACTTCAGATTCGAGGGCGCCCAGCTTGATTCAAGATCATGCATTTCTAATCCATAAGCTTCCCAACACCCCACATCGCCGACCGTCCCTATTGCGACAGAACCCCGGAAAGTCTTCGTCGATCTGTCTGTCTATTACGTCCTCCTAATTCCCATCCGTGCACCAACGCCCGGCCGGGCCGCAAACCCGCTACCATCAGCCCTTCCTTACATTTCCGAAAGGATATCGTTGGTTATCGGTAACTACGATAATTTCTATTGCAGATACGTCTCTACTCGCAAAACCGGCCTTCGACTACTGTAGCTGTCACGTTACTACCGAGGCCATACATGTCCAAACTCAATATCAAACTGCTGGGTCCATGCCTGCTCGCCATTGCGATCGACGCGATGGGGTTCGGGCTCGTGTACCCGATCATGGCGGCGATCTTCTCCGACCCCCAATCCGGCATCATCGGGGCCGATACGAGTCCGCAACTCCGCAATTTCTACCTGGGGCTCGGGTACGGCGTCTATCCGTTCTGCATGTTCTTCGGCTCCTCGCTGATGGGTGAGCTGTCCGACGGCTACGGCCGGCGGAAGATCATGCTGCTGTGCGTGTTCGGCCTGGCTCTCAGCTACTTACTGATGGCGCTCGGCGCGCTACTGCCGAGTATCACGCTGTTGCTGATCGGACGCGGCCTGAGCGGCCTGATGGCCGGTTGCCAAGGGATCGCGCAGGCTGCGATCACGGACATGAGCACGCCGGAAACCAAGGCGTACAACATGAGCATCATGTCGATCGCGTTCAGCGCGGGCGTCATCGTCGGCCCCGTGCTCGGCGGCGTCACGTCGGACCGCACGATCGCACCGTTCTTCAACTACGGCACGCCGTTCCTGCTGGTCGCCGTGCTGTCGGTCGTCTGCGGGCTCTGGACGTTCTGGTCATATCGCAACGCGGTCGCGCCGACCGGCAACACGCGTGTGGACCTGCTGATGCCGCTGCGGATCATCTACCAGGCCGGCACGCACCGCCGCATCGCGTTCCTGTCGATCGTGTTCTTCCTGATGCAGGTCGGCTACGGGCTGTATCTGCAGACGATCATGCTGGTGCTGCAGACGAAATTCCAGTACACGAGCTCGCAGCTCGGCCTGTTCAGCGGCCTGATCGGCATGTCCTTCGTGTTCGGGCTGATGGTGATCGTGCGGCTGATGCTGAAAATCTGGAGCGTGGTCGACATCGCGAAGACGGGCCTGCTGATCGCGGGCGTCGGGCAAGTGCTGTCGGCGCTGTTTCCGCACGAAAACACGCTCTGGGTTCTCGGCATGGTGGTCGGCTGCTTCGACATGGTTGCATACACCACCATGTACACCGCGTATTCGGACGCGGTGACCGAGGACCGCCAGGGCTGGGCGCTCGGCGTCGCCGGCTCAGTGATGGCGATCGCCTGGGTCGTGACGGGCTTCCTCACCAACCTGTTGCCCGTGCTCGGCGAGCTCGGCCTGCTGATGGTCGGCGGCCTGAGTTTCGTTCTCAGCTTCGTGATGATGCTGGCGTATGGCCGAAAGTGGTCCGTGGCGACCGTGTCTGTCGGCTCCCGCGCCTACGACTGATGTGTCTTCTCCCGGCGCGCGCATCGCTGCCGCGATGCCGCCCGGGCGCCAACCGGATTCCAGGCCGGCGCATGCTCTCCCTGTATCGAAACGGAAGTACCCGATCAATCCAGCAACACGTTCATATTGAAGGACTGACATGGTGAATATCGCATCAAGAGACGAGGACGCCGCATTCGATATGGTCATCGTCGGCGCCGGCGTAGCCGGCCTGTACATGCTGCATCGGGCCAAGGAAGCCGGTCTGTCCGTACGGCTCGTCGACGCGGCGGACGGCATCGGCGGCACCTGGTTCTGGAATCGCTATCCCGGCGCACGCGTCGACATCGAGAGCTTCGAGTATTCGTACTCGTTCTCGCGCGAACTCGAACAGGAATGGCGCTGGACGGAACGCTATGCATCGCAGCCCGAACTGCTGCGCTATTTCGATCACGTCGCGCACCGCTTCGGGCTCTATGAACACATCCGACTCGGCACGCGGATCGACGCCGTGACGTTCGACGAATCGTGCGCCCGCTGGACGCTCGTCACTCACGCCGGCGAACGACTGCACGCCCGCTACTGCGTGATGGCGACCGGCTGCCTGTCTGCGCCGAAGGTGCCGGACGTCCCCGGATACGGCAGCTTCGCCGGCGAAACCTACTTCACGTCGCGCTGGCCGGCCGGCACGGTCGACCTTGCCGGCAAGCGCATCGGCGTGATCGGCACTGGCTCGTCGGCGATTCAGTTCATCCCGGTCGCCGCGCAATCGGCCGCGCACGTCACCGTGTTCCAGCGCACGCCGAACTACAGCATCCCGCTGCGCAACCGTCCAATGGACGCGGAATACGAGCAGCAAATGAAGGCGAACTACGCGGAACTGCGCCGCATGGAATGGCAATCGCCCGGTGGCTTCGTCTGTGTCGGCGGCGAACCGCGTCAACCGCTGCGGATTTCCGCGCTGTCCGTCACGCCGGAAGAACGCTTGCGCGAATACGAAGCGCGCTGGGCCGCGGGCGGGCTGTGCTTCTACACGTCGTACAACGATCTGCTGACGAACAAGGAGGCGAACGACACGCTCACGGCATTCGTCCGCGCGAAGATCCGGGAGAAGATCGACGATCCCGTGCTGGCCGACAAGCTCACGCCGAGCGGCCATCCGATCCTGACGAAGCGCCTGTGCGCCGACAGCGGCTATTTCGAAACCTTCAATCGCGACAACGTGTCGCTGATCGACCTGAAGGAAACGCCGATCGAGTCGATCACCCGCAACGGCATCGTCGCGGACGGCCGCGAGATCGAACTCGACATGATCGTATTCGCAACCGGCTTCGATGCGGTGACGGGCGCGCTGCTGAACGTGGACATTCGCGGGCGTCACGGCGAATCGCTGCGCACCGCGTGGAAGAACGGTCCGCAGACGTATCTGGGGCTCATGAGCGCGGCGTTCCCCAACCTCTTCAACATCGCGGGTCCCGGGAGCACCGCCTCGCTGAGCAGCGCGGTGCCGTGCGACGAGCACCAGGTCGAACTCGTGATGAAGCTGATCAAGCGCGCCGAGCACCACGATGCGGCTACCGTCGAGCCGACTCGCGCGGCGCAGGAAGCGTGGACGGCACGCATCCAGGCGATCGCGGAGAAGACGCTGATCCATCAGAGCAACTCCTGGTACGTCGGCGCAAACGTGCCCGGCAAGCCGCGTGCCGTCCTGCTCGATCTCGAAGGATTCGATTCCTACATCGCCGTATGCGACGGCATCATCGAACGCGATTACGAAGGCTTCCGGTTCAACAGCGCAACTGCAGATCATTCCCTTCCCGAAAGTGTGGCCGAAGTCTGACCCCGCGACATTCTCCCGCTGAATCGGTTTCCTCCACCGGCGATTCGCGTCCAACGGGCGTGAATCTCAATAAGGATTACGTATGAGCAAACTTCATTCGAGCGCTGCTTCAGCGCTCCGGGACATCGTGCGCGACGGCCAGTCATTCGCGATCGGCGGCTTCGGCCTGTGCGGGATTCCCGAGGCGCTGATCGCGGCGTTGCGCGATTCGGCCGTCAAGGGCATCACGTGCATCAGCAACAACGCGGGCGTCGATGGCTTCGGTCTCGGCCTGCTGCTGGAAACGCGCCAGATCAAGAAGATGATCTCGTCGTACGTCGGCGAGAACAAGGAGTTCGAGCGCCAGTACCTGGCCGGCGAACTCGAGCTCGAATTCACGCCGCAAGGCACACTCGCCGAGAAGCTGCGTGCCGGCGGCGCGGGCATTCCGGCGTTCTTCACGAATACCGGCTACGGCACCGTGATCGCGGAAGGCAAGGAAACGCGCCAGTTCGGCGATCGCCACTACGTGCTCGAGCCGTCGCTGACGGCCGACGTCGCGCTCGTGAAGGCCTGGAAGGCGGACAAGTCCGGCAACCTGATCTACCGCCGCACCGCGCGCAACTTCAACCCGATGTGCGCGATGGCCGGCAAGATCACCGTGGCGGAGGTCGAGGAGATCGTCGAGAACGGCACGCTCGATCCGGACCAGGTCCATACGCCGGGGATTTTCGTGCAGCGCATCGTGCTGAACGCGACGCCCGAAAAACGCATCGAACAACGCGTCGTACGCGCGAAAGGAGACTGACATGGCCTGGAATCGTGACCAGATGGCCGCGCGCGCGGCGAAGGAACTGCAGGACGGCTTCTACGTGAACCTCGGCATCGGCCTGCCGACGCTCGTCGCGAACCACGTGCCGGAAGGCGTCGAGGTGTGGCTGCAGTCGGAGAACGGCCTGCTCGGCATCGGCCCGTCGCCGACCGAAGACGAAGTCGACGCCGATCTCATCAACGCCGGCAAGCAGACCGTCACGACGCTGCCGGGCTCGTCGATCTTCTCGTCGGCCGACTCGTTCGCGATGATCCGCGGCGGCCACATCAACCTCGCGATCCTCGGCGCGATGCAGGTCAGCAAGCAGGGCGACCTCGCGAACTGGATGATCCCCGGCAAGATGATCAAGGGGATGGGCGGCGCGATGGACCTCGTCGCGGGCGTGAAGCGCGTCGTCGTGCTGATGGAGCACGTCGCGAAGGGCGACCAGCACAAGATCCTCGACGAGTGCAACCTGCCGTTGACGGGTGTCGGCGTGGTCGACCTGATCATCACCGATCTCGGCGTGATCGAAGTGACGCCGACCGGCCTGAAGGTCCTCGAACTCGCCGACGGCGTGAGCGCCGGCGAGATCAAGGCGAAGACCAGCGCGCCGCTCGATGTAAGCGCCGTGTCCTGAGCACCGGCGGCGAACGGCAATGCATCACGCCGTTCCATCGCTTTCGATTTGCATTCGTCATTTCGTTGTACTTAACGCATCACCTTTATCACCAGGAAATTGATTCCGATGTCGTCGCATTCATAAATCTACTTTGCTTGAGAGGGCCGTCATGAGTCAGGATCAGATGTGGAAGTTCAAGCCGTATACGAGGCACACTGTTTCCCAATCGCCGCAATGGCAGCTGTTGCCGGGCGAGCTTCAGGAAGCCGTCGACGTCGTCTCGCGCGTACTGCCGTTTCGAGTCAATCCCTATGTGCTGAACGAGCTGATCGACTGGGACAAGGTTCCCGACGACCCGATCTACCGGCTCACGTTCCCGCATCGCGACATGCTGAAGGACGACGAGTATGCGGCGATCCGCGATCTCGTCCGGGAAGGTGCCGACGAAGCGCGCATCGAAGCCGTCGTCCGCCAGATCCGCCTGCGGATGAACCCGCACCCCGCCGGTCAGCTGACCCACAACGTGCCCTATCTCGACGGCGTGCCGTTAAGCGGCCTGCAGCACAAGTATCGCGAGACGGTGCTGTTCTTTCCGAGTGCGGGGCAATCCTGCCACGCGTATTGCACGTTCTGCTTCCGCTGGCCGCAGTTCGTCGGCATGGACGAGCTCAAGTTCGACGCTCGTTCGTCGCAGGAGCTCACCGCCTATCTGCGGCGTCATCCGGAAGTCACCGACATTCTCGTGACGGGCGGCGATCCGCTCGTGATGAGTGCCCGCGCGCTCGGCGAATACCTCGAGCCGCTGCTCGCGCCGGAGTTCGACCATCTGCAGAACATCCGGATCGGCACGAAGTCGGTCGCCTATTGGCCGCAGCGCTTCGTGAGCGACAAGGACTCGGACGACCTGCTGCGCGTGTTCGAAAAGGTGGTGGCGTCCGGGCGCAATCTCGCGATCATGGGCCATTACAACCATCCGCGCGAACTGCAGCATCCGATCGCGCAGCGGGCCATGCGGCGCATCATCGGCACCGGCGCGAGCGTGCGCATCCAAGCACCGCTGATCCGGCACATCAACGAGGATCCGGCCGCCTGGGCCGAGCTGTGGACGACGGGCGTGCGGCTCGGAGCGATCCCGTACTACATGTTCGTCGAACGCGACACCGGGCCGAGCGACTATTTCAAGCTGCCGCTCGCACGCGCCTACGAGATTTTCCAGTCCGCCTACCGCTCGATATCGGGCCTCGCCCGCACCGTGCGCGGCCCGTCGATGAGCGCGTTCCCGGGCAAGGTGATGGTCGACGGCATCGTCGAGCTCGCCGGCGAGAAGGTGTTCGCGCTGCAACTGCTGCAGGCCCGCAACCCCGAATGGGTACGCCGGCCGTTCTATGCGAAGTTCGATCCGAAAGCGACCTGGTTCGACGAGCTCGTCCCCGCATTCGGCGAAAAAACCTTCTTCTTCCAGGACGAACTGGCGGCGATGGAGCATGGCGCTGGCAGATCGGGCCGGACCATCGCCGTGGCCCATCACGACGCCGTGCGCCCCGATTTGCTGGAGGTCGTGGAATGAGCGGCCTTCTCGATCAGGAAAGCGCGGAGTACGAAGTCTTTGCGCTGCGTTACGCGACGCACGACGATCGGCGCAGCGGCGAGAACTATCTCGGCGACGATCCGCACGACGACATCTCCATGCCGCTCGACTTCTATGTCTGGGTGATTCGCGGCATGGGCCGCACGGTGCTGGTCGACACAGGGTTCGACGCGCCGACGGCCGCCCGGCGCAAGCGCCGCTATCTGCATTCGCCGGTGGCGCTGCTGGGCGAGCTCGGCATCGACGCGGCCGACGTGGACGACGTGATCATCACGCACATGCACTACGACCACGCGGGGAACATTCGCGCGTTTCCCGGGGCGACGCTGCATATCCAGGATGCGGAGATGGCGTACTGCACCGGGCGCTGCATGTGTCACGAAGCGATTCGCAAGCCGTTCGAGGCGCATGACGTGTGCGCGGCGATCGAACGGCTGCACGCGGGCCGCGTGCGATTCGCCGACGGCGATCACGCGGTGGCATCCGGCATCCACACGCACCTGATCGGCGGCCACACGGCCGGCCTGCAGGTGGTGCGGGTGCGCACGGCGCGAGGCCATGTCGTGCTGGCCAGCGACGCCGCGCACTACTGGGACCACATCCGCTCGAAGCGCCCGTTCCCGATCGTCTTCAACGTCGCGCGCATGCTCGACGGGCATGCGGCGATCGAAGCGCTGGCGGACGGCCCCGACCACATCATTCCCGGCCACGATCCGGCGGTGCGCCAGCGCTTCCCGCGCTGGAACGGGCATCCGGACATCGTGGCGCTGCACGCGCCGCCCTTGAGCGATGCGCACCTCGCCGCCGACGCGTCACGCGCGGCGGTATTGAACCCGGCGACAGCATTGGCCGACGTTCAACTCGAAACGGGAGAAACGCAATGACGAACACGATTTCGATTGCGATCATTGGCTTGGGGCCGCGCGGCGTCACCGTGCTCGAGCGCCTCGTCGAGCACGCGCGCAGTATTCCGGCCGGCGTCGCGCTGGACATCACGGTGTTCGACGCCGGCGAGTGCGGGCAGGGCGCTCATCCGTCGAGCCAGCCGGATCACTTGATGATCAACACCGTCGCGTCGCAAGTGACGATGTTCGCGCCGTCGAGCGAGCTGGGCCGGCACGGCGCGCCGTCGCTCGTCGAATGGGCGCATGACAGCGGATATCGCTACGTCGACGGCGCGTTCCGGAAGGCGTCGGTCGATGCGGGCCGCCCGCTCAACGATGCCGACCATCTGCCGCGCAGCCTGCTCGGCGAATACCTGTCCTGGGTTTATGCACGGATCGTCGCCGCGCTGCCGCGCAGCGTCGCGGTGACGCATCGCCGCGCCCGCGTGGTCGATCTCGTGCCGGCCAAGCGCGGCTACGAGCTGCAAGTCGACGACAGCGCGCCGGCCTTTGCGCACTACGTGTTCCTGACGACGGGCCACGGCACGCGCCGGCCCACCGAGAGCGACCAGCGCCTCGCGCAGTTCGCGGAGCGGCATCAGGTCAACAACGGGCAGCTCGCATACGTGCCGTCGCCATACCCGATCGAGACGCTGAACGATATCGCCCCCACCGCGACCGTCGCCGTACAGGGGTTCGGCCTGACCGCACACGATGTCGTGTCCGCGCTGACGATCGGCCGTGGCGGACGCTACGTCGAACGCGACGGCGAACTCGAATACCAGAAGTCCGGGCTCGAACCGCAGATCCTGCTGTTCTCCCGCAACTGCCTGCCGTTCGCCGCGCGCGGGATCAACCAGAAGGGGCTGACGGGGCGCCACCGCCCGCGCTTCTTCACGCCGGACGCGGTGGCGGCATTGCGTGCGGCCGCGCTGGACACGACGGGCAACAGCCGGATCGATTTCCGCGCTGACGTGCTGCCGCTGATTATCAAGGAAATGGCTTACGCGTACCGGCTCGCGCTGCAAGGCGGCAACGTCGATGCCGACGGGTTCGAGCCGCGCCCGGATGAGCTGCACGCGATCGGCCGGATTCTGTGGCCGCTCGAGGGCAGGGCGTTCGAATCCTTCGACGCGTTCCGCACGTTCTTTTTCGAGCTCATGCGCGACGACCTGCATCACGCGCTGCTCGGCAACCTGACGAGCCCGGTCAAGGCGGCGACCGACGTGCTGCGCGATACGCGCGACGCGCTGCGCGCGGCCGTCGAATACGGCGGGCTGACGCCCGATTCGCATCGCTACTTCGTCGACGAATTCAACGCCATCACCAACCGCGTGTCGTTCGGCCCGCCGCTGCGGCGCAATCGCGAGCACCTCGCGCTGCACCGCGCCGGCTTGCTCGACATCGCCGGCGGCCCCGGCGCGCGGCTTGTCGCCGACGAGACGTGCGCGCATTTCCGCATCGAGGCGCAATACGGCGAGCGGGTGGAGCGCCGCTACGCGGACGTGCTCGTCGTCGCGCGGCTCGATCCGTATTCGCCGGCCACCGACGGTTCGCCGCTCTCGACCGCGCTGCTCAGCCGCGGCATCGTCCGCCCGTACCGGAACGGCAACTACCACCCGGGCGGACTCGACGTCGATACGGGTATGCATCCGCTCGGCCGCGACGGCGAAGCGCAGTCGCGCCTCTGGGCCATCGGCTTTCCCATCGAAGGCGCGCACTTCTACACGCATGCACTGCCACGTCCGGGCATCGCGTCGCGGCAGACGCGCGACGCCGAGCGCTGCGTGCTCGAGCTGCTCGACGTGATCGCGGCCGAACAGGCCACCGGCCCGGCCCGCATCGGCGTGCCGGGCGACGACACCACCGCGGCGCGCGATTCGCTCGCAGCCGCGCCTGAAGCCGCCTTGACAGCGGCGCTGGAGGGTAACTAAACATGCTGACCCTGCACGATTTCCACCGCTCGTCCGCATCGTTCCGGGTGCGTATCGCGCTCAATCTGAAGGGCATCGCCTACACGGCGGTCGTTCAGGATCTCGATGCGCGCGCCCACCGCGCCGATCCGTATCTGTCGATCAATCCGCAAGGCCTGCTGCCCGCGCTGCGGATCGGCGACCGCGTGCTGACCCAGTCGTCGGCGATCATCGAGTATCTCGACGACGAATATCCGGACCCGCCGCTGCTGCCTGCCGGCACGCAGGAACGCGCGCGCGTGCGCGCGCTGTTCCAGACGGTCGCGGCGGACACCCACCCGATCACGGCCATGCGTGTCGCCCAGTACCTGAAAGAGGCGACCGGCTGCGACGACGACGTGGTGCTCCGCTGGAAGCAGCACTGGATCACCACGAGCCTGGGCGCACTCGAGACGATGCTCGCCGGCAGCGCCGAGACAGGCCGGTTCTGTCACGGCGATCGCCCGTCTCTCGCGGACCTCGCGCTGGTGCCGCAAATCGTCTCGGCCCGCAACGTCAACATCGATATCGCGCCGTATCCGACCGTATCGCGCATTCATGACGCATGCATGCAGCTCGCGGCGTTCCGCGATGCCCATCCGGATACCTGTTCATCCCACCCTGCGTACAACAAGGAGTAACCATGCAGACGATCGAAGGCGACATTCTCTCGTTCTCGGAATATCTCGAACTGACGTCGAAACCCCCGGCCGACCCGGTGGTCTGGAATTGGCAATCGATCGAGTCAATGATGCGCAGCCGCCCGCATAACCCGCAGGGCACGCTTGCGCTGTCCGGCGGCAGAGTCGATGAGCACGGGACAGTCGCCCCCGATCTGTCGCTCGTCATCCAGGTACTGAAGCCCGGCGAGATGACGGAGCGGCATCGCCATTCATTCTGGCATCTGTACATCGTTCAATCGGGCTCCGGAGAAATGGCGTTCGGCGAAGACCAGACGCGCGAGCGACTCGTGCCGGGCGACACGGTGTTCGTGCCCGCCTGGGGTTATCACGCCATCGGCAACCCGTCGGGCACCGAGCCGTTCGTGCTGTTCCGCCTGCAGAACCTTCCGCAGAACGCGAGTTCGGGCAATCTCATGCGAGAAATCCAGGGGGAGCTGCAAATCATCTATGCCGGCGCGGGTCTGGCATCCCATCGGTAAAACGACGCGCGGGCCGGCCGAACACGGCGGCCGGCCCGCGTACAGACGAAGGAGGTGTTCGTTGGCTTACACGTTCGAGAAGGGGCGCATCTATCGAATGCCCACTCACTTCGGACCGGCACCGGGCCCCCGGCAGGTGCCGAACGCGCTCGCAGTCGACCCGCACCGCAATCCGACGCGCATGACGGTATCCGCGTCGTTTCTCACCGATGCCGCCCGGCTGGAACGGCATCTTCCGGAACGTTTCACGCTCGCCGGCGAGCCCGTCGTGACCGTCGAGTTCCACTACCTGACCGGTATCGACTGGCTCGCCGGACGCGGCTACACGATGGTTCACGTGAGCTGGCCCGCGATCTTTGCGGGGACGCGCGACCGCGCTGCCGGAAAGTTTCTCGCGGCGGTATGGGAAAACCTCGCGGATCCGATCATCACCGGCCGCGACGAGATCGGTCATCCGAAGCTCTATGCGGACGTCGCGGCGCCGCGGCAGTTCAACGGCGAACAGCATTGCGAAGCGAGCTGGATGGGCTTTCGCTTTATCGAGCTCGGCGTGACGGGATTGCGGGAACCGGTCGCCGACACACCGCCGACCCGGTCCGACGGCACCTTGATGCTGAAGTACACGCCGCGCACCGGCGACTGGGGCGAGACCGAGCTGTGCCAGGTCACGCTGACGCCGGTTCACGACCCGTACGTCACGGTCGACCGGCGGCACGTCGGAGATGCGCGCGTGCGCTTCAACGTCGCGAGCTGGTCGGACCTGCCGACGATGGCGCACGTCGTCAATGCCCTCGCCGAGTTGCCGATCGTCGAGATGCGCGGCGGCTCGATCGTGCACGCGCATGGCGGGAAGCCATACCTCGACCAGTGCGTGCTGTCGTAGCGCGCATGCCCCGGCCCGTCCGGCATCGCGCCGCAAGCTTTCGCGCGATGCGCGGATGCCATCGGGCATTCAACGTTTGCTTGACCCGACCCGCCGGGCAGTCCGGCGGGCACAACCTCAACCCACAGGTGCCAAGATGACCCGAGCCTTCACACAGAAATTCGACGTCACGTATCGCGACCAGGATCCCGCCGGCCACGTCAGCGCGACGATGTATTACGTGTACATGCTGAATGCATACATGGCTTACGCGCATGAACTGCTGGAGGTGCCGCTCGATCAGGGCATTCCGCAGATCATGCTGAAGACGTCGTGCGAATACGTCCGTTCCGCGAAATGGGGGGAATCGCTCGAATTGAGCGCGCGAATCACGCGCCTCGGCACGAAGAGCTTCGACCTCGAATACCTGATCACGCTCGCGGGCGACGCCGACACCGTGATCGCGCGAGGCGCGTCGACGCACGTCGCTTACGACTACGTGACGGAATCGACGGTGCCGCTTTCGGACACGTTCCGCGCGCGAGTCAGGCAATACCAGGAGGAGGAGGAGCCCGAATTGTCCGAAGTCGCCTGACAAACCGCGCCCTCGCTGCGCCCGGTCCGATGCCGGGCGCAGCGCCACGGTCGGCCGGGGAAAGCGGATTGCCGGGATCGAATGCCGGATTCACAGCGCGCGAGCGGTGTTGACTCATGCGGAGGCGCCCGGCTCACGACAGGTTGTACCGAAAAGGCTACGTTAGCGTGAAACCGGCCGGAACGGCCCACGCGAGCGAGAAGATCAACGTTCAATACAGGGTGAACGTCGAAAGGTTGCGCAGTAATCGAGTGTGGTGACAAGCGAGGCAGGACCGGGGTTCGCCAAACCTGAATGCCTGCACCAGGAGAACAACGGGCGATATGGAGCGCTGCAACCCGTCCTGCCTGTCGAAACACATGAAAACTGCTGCAAACGGGACGCGTTCATATGGACTGGCATGTCCACTGTCGTCTCGATCCAGAATGGCGATCGCACGTCGGCGCTCTATCGCCGGCTCGACCGCCGCCTGCTTTCCTTTTTGCTCATCTGTTATTTGTTTGCATGCCTTGACCGGCTCAATGTTGGTTTCGCCCGGCTGCACATGCAGTCCGACATCGGCTTGACCGATGCGCAATACGGCCTGGCCGCCGGCATATTCTTCATCGGATACGCGCTCTTCGAGGTGCCGTCCAACCTGCTGCTGCCGAAAACCGGCGCGCGCAAGGCCATCAGCAGGATCCTGGTGCTGTGGGGCCTGACGTCCGCAGCCATGGTCGCGACGCGCGATGCGACGACGTTCTATGTGCTGCGCTTTCTCCTGGGCGTCTTCGAGGCCGGATTCACGCCAGGCATCCTCTTCTATCTGACCTGCTGGTATCCCGAATCCCGCCGTGCGAAAGCCATCGCGGCGGTCATGATCGGCGGCCCCCTCGCAGGCGTGCTCGGCGGCCCGCTGTCGATGTGGATCATGACGACCTTCGCAGGCTTGGGCGGCCTGTCCGGCTGGCAGTGGATGTACCTGATCGAAGGGCTGCCGTGCGTCACGCTCGGCATCATGGCCCGCGTGCTGCTTGCCGATCGCCCCGAGACGGCATCGTGGCTGTCACCCGAGGAACGGCAGGAACTCGTCGACATGGCCGCGAAGCCTCAACATGCGGAGCGGCACGGTTTCGCGGAAGTCGTGAAGGACCCGTACGTCTATTTGATGAGCGCCGCCTATTTCTGTGTCATTTGCGGCATCTACCTGATCAATTTCTGGCTGCCCGGCCTGCTGGCGGCCAGCGGCGTCACCGATCCGATGAAGATCGGCCTCTATTCGTCGATTCCGTTCGTTGCCGCGACCATCGGCATGGTCGTCGCCGGCCGTAGTTCCGATCGCCGCAACGAGCGGCGCTGGCACAGCGCGATTCCGGCGCTGGTCAGCGCGATTTCGCTCGCCGCTACTGTCGTGTCGAGCGACAGGCTCGATGTTTCGCTGATTTGCATCACGGTTGCGACGACCGCAATGTGGATGGCCTACACGGTATTCTGGACCATTCCATCCGCCTATCTGAAAGGACCCGCCGCCGCGGGCGGCATCGCGCTGATCAATACGATCGGCGTGTTGGGCGGCTTTTTCAGTCCTGCGGCAATCGGCTGGCTGCGGACGTCGACCGGGAGCTTCCGCGCGAGCCTGCTGTTGATGGTGGCCATCATGGCCATCGGCGCCGCGCTGCTTGCGGCCACTCGACCCGCTCCCGTTTCCGTGCGCGGAAAAAAATGAAATATGCGGACGTTGATGCACGGATGGGGATTTGTTTTGTCGATCGTCACCGTCTCGGGCGCGCAGCAGACAATCGATGGTATTGCCGTCCTTGTCGACGGCCCGATAATCGGCTTCATCGGCTCGCGCTCCGTTTGATGTCGTCAGCTTATCTGACCGTCCTGACTGCGGCATCCCCCGGCGGAATTGCGGTCGGTGCCGTCGCCTGCCAGCCGCGCGCGATGCGCGGCCGATCGCGCGGCGCGCTACATGTCGAGCGCGCCGTCCGCAGCCCGCGCCATCGCCTTTGGCAGATACTCCTCGATGATATTCACGACGACCTGTGTCTTCGAAGGGACGGGCCGCGCGACCGGCAGCAGCGCATGCAGGTCGAATCCCGGTACCGTGTAATCCGGCAGCAGCCTGACGAGCCGGCCGGATTCCAGAGCGTCGATGCAGACGTGTTCCTGAAGGACGCCGATACCCGCGCCGTTCAGCAGTAGCTCGTAGACCGGCCGCCAGTGGCTGGTGCTGATGACGACGTTGATCGGCGTCGGCCGCACCGATTTCGACGGGCTCATCAGGCGAAGCTGGCCGTCGTTGAAGAGCCCCGTGACGCGAATGAATGGGTGCCCGACGATGTCGGTCGGTTCCTCTGGCAGCCCGTGCTTTTCGATATAAAGCGGCGACGCGACCAGTACGCGTCGTACGTAACCCAACCGACGCGCGACGAAATTGCCATCGCCGATCTGGCCGAGCCGCAATGAAATATCGACGCCCTCGGTGACGGGGTCGGTGATTTCGTCATTCAGGACGAGATCGATATAAAGCTGCGGATTATGTTCGCGGATTACCGTGAGGATTTCCGGTAGCACGACTTCGCCCAACCCATGCGGCGCGGCAATGCGAATGCGCCCACGCACGATCTTGTTGCCGAGCGTGACGACGGCCCGCGCCTCGTCGGCCGCGTCGAGTACGATCTTGCTTCGCTGATAGAACAGAATGCCTTCATCGGTGCACGACACCGCACGCGTGTTCCGGAGCAGCAATTTGACGCCGAGAAACCGTTCGAGCCGATCGACGCGGTCGCTAACGGTAGGTTGGCCCAGGCCGAGATCTTTCGCGGCCCTCGATAAATTGCCGCGCTCGACAACCCGAACGAATATTCGCATGGCCGCCAGCAAATCCATAGTCCCTCGATAATCGGAAGAATTTAGTTATTCTGGAAGACGAAAAAACAGGTTCGTCCGTTGTTTTCCGGCCGTCGGCGAGCGATAGGGCCCATTTGGAATGTTGCGATCTCGTTACGTGGGGCGGATGCGTAACTATACCCAATCCTGTCAATTTAAGCTGGAACTTTTGACGCATAGGAAATTCATAAGTGCCGGAGGCGGTCGGTCTGGCGCGTCGTGTGCGGCAATTAAGAGGCTGAACAGCTGGGTCGCCACGTCACTACCTAACGACTTTCGCAAATCGGCAGCATTATCGGCAGCATTTCAGCGATAGATCGGCTCTTGGGCGGTTACTGCCTCGTCACAGGGAGCCCCTCTGCTGTGATGGCTCGCTGACACGCACTTGTTGCCCCGCAGTTGATACCGATCCGGCATCCTTCGCAGCAGGGGAGCTCAAGCACGTGATGCATGACGGAAGCAATTCTGGTCACTTCCGACGAAGGCCAAGTTGATGAATTTTAATGGCAATTATTTCGAAATGGTCAAAAGTGCTGTCCGGGGCGTGCGCAAGCAATGTGGACACTTGTCGTGCGGACGAAGCAGTTCCATTCACTCGTTGGGCATGAAGAGCAATGTTGACGTCACGACGGAACACGGGGGAAACCTGGACGGCGTGAATGGCGGGAATTGTTGAAGTCCTTCAAAACTGATAATCGTGCCCGTAGATTACGCTAATGTAATATCGGGCGTTAACCGCGCGAAATAAGGCATAGCAGCGGTTTCAAACGCTTTTCCAGACGCTGCGTTCCAGAAACGTCCGAACGCTCGGATGTTCGTTTATTTTTTTAATGTGTTCGTGTTGTCCTTTGATTCCGCTAGCGTGTCTGACGAAGCTCGAGAAGGAGCGGCAATGATGGGTTCTGAAAAATAGAATAGCAATGCTAAGGAAATCGCGAGCGGCTCGATCCACCAATCGAATCCTGTCGCTTGCATCGCACCCTCCTTGAAACCGTCCCCAGCCTCAATTTTCGTCGGTCAAGTCATTGCGACGCTGTACTGCGCGCGATGAGTCACTATCGATAGAAGAGCATGTTCAAGAACTACCGCCGGTTGTGTTAGCGGAATCAACGGACACGATTAGCGCTTTAACGGACAGCATTAGCATAATCTACGAACTTCGACAGCCACAGGTTCGCATTGCCGTCCGGGCGCGGCTGCACTTGTGTGTGGGCGAGTCGAATGGCAGGCCCCGAGGTCGAGACCCTCGTCGATTTACTCGGTTGAATCGGAACTCCCAGACTTCCACGTCGGACGCGGTCTGTCGCCACGCTCCCAAGAGTCCGCAAGCTCTTTGGGCCGCCAGAACCAGTCCCGTTGCGGGCTCTTGACGTTGGTGTTCACGCATTTCTTATAGATTTTACATAATGCTGATTATCAAATTTCCTGGTGTAGTAGCTTTTTAGAAATGTCGTGTTCTAGCCATTTAGAAATGTCGCGTTTGGACCTCGGTAAGCTTGCCGGCTCCCCGTCAGATCATGGAGCCGGCGATGCACCGAACAGCACTGGTGACATTGAACATGCGAGAACTCGACCGTCTGAAGGTAATCCAGGCTGTAGTGGATTTGGGCCTGAGGCCTGGCCGCGCGGCCGAACGACTGGGCCTAACGGTCCGGCAGATCGAACGGCTAGTGATTCGGTACCGGGAGTCTGGTGCGGCTGGACTGATGTCGCGCAAACGTGGTCGTCCGGGGAACCGGCGATTGGACGAGGAACTGGCTCGGAGAGCGCTGACGATCATTCGCGAGCGCTACGCGGATTTTGGCCCGACGCTGGCCTGCGAGAAGTTGTCCGAGTGCCATGGCATCCAGTTGGCCAAGGAGACGGTCCGGAAGCTGATGACGGATGCCGGTTTGTGGGTGCCACGCCGGCAGCGGCCGCCGAAGGTCTATCAGCCGAGGGCCCGGCGCGCCTGCTTGGGTGAACTGATCCAGATCGACGGCAGCGATCATCGATGGTTCGAGGAACGGGCGCCGGCCTGCACGCTGCTGGTGTACGTCGACGACGCGACGAGTCGGTTGATGCATCTGCACTTCACGCAGACCGAATCGACCTTCAGCTACTTCGAAGCGACGCGGGCGTATCTGGAGCGTTACGGCAAACCTGGAGCGCTCTACAGCGACAAGTACAGCGTGTTCCGCAGCCCGACCGCGGGCAAGACCGGAAGCAGCGTGACGCAGTTTGGCCGGGCCATGTATGAGCTGAACATCGATACGTTTTGCGCGAACAGCAGCTCGGCCAAGGGCCGTGTCGAGCGAGCGCATCTGACCTTGCAAGACCGGCTCGTGAAGGAACTGCGGCTGCGCGGGATCAGCACGGTAGCCGAGGCCAATGCGTATGCGCCCTCCTTCATGGCAGCCTACAACACACGCTTCGCGAAGCCGCCGCGCAGCGACTTCAATGCGCATCGGCCACTGCGAGACGACGAGGATCTGGATACGTTATTGACGTGGCGTGAAACACGTCGGGTATCGAAATCGCTGACCGTGCTCCACGACCGAGTGCTTTACTTGCTGGACGACACGCCGGTCAACCGGAAGCTGATTCACCGCTACATCGATGTATGGGAGTACCCCGACGGGCGGATCGAAATCCGAGCCGATGGCAAGGTTCTGTCTTGCCGTCTTTACGACAAGCTGGCGGAAGTCGATCAAGGTGCAGTGATCGAGCAAAAGCGATTGAGTCACGTGCTACAAGTTTCGCAAGCGCTTCAGGCTCAGCGCGACAACCGTCGAACCTCCGGATCGCCGTCGCGAACCAATCAAGGTCAGGCCGTCCGCGGTTCAAAGCAACCCGTTGGCACGAAGAAGCAACGTGCATTTACGCAGGCCGACGTCGAGCAGGTAATCGTGGATCTCGCCGAACACCGACAGGCACAGAATCAACCTCGCAAACCTGGCCGACGGTCTGCGAAGACCAACGCAGTAAGCGTAAGCGCCCTGCCCGATCAGGACCAGCTCTTCGACACGGCGTGATCTGCAGCCCATGAGAAACAAATCCTGAACCCCTGAAAACACGACATTTCTATTTAGCTGGCGCCACGACATCTTGAAATGGCTACGACACCTGGTGTAGGTCCCAAGTTCAGATGTCGCGTTTCCGCTAAATAAAAATGTCGTGTTTTGGCCTGTAGGTTGATCGCCAGCCCCCTCAAGGAGTACCGGCGATGAACGCGACTGGGACGATCACTATGACGATGCGCGAAGTGGATCGACTGAAGGTCATTGAGGCGGTAGCCGAGTGCCGGCTCAAACCGGGCCAGGCAGCCGAACGGCTGGAACTGAGCGTGCGGCAAGTTGAACGCCTCGTGCAGCGCTATCGAGCGGCCGGCGTCGCAGGATTGGTGTCAGGCAAGCGTGGGCGCCCGAGCAATCATCAATTGCCCGCGGGCAAGGCGCAACGGGCGCTGGCATTGATTCGTGAGCGCTACGCCGATTTCGGGCCGACGCTGGCCTGCGAGAAGCTACGTGAATGTCATGGCATCGATCTGGCTGCCGAGACGGTTCGTACGCTGATGATGGCCTCCGGCCTATGGATTCCGCGCAAACAGCGTCCGCCGAAGGTCTATCAGCCGCGCAACCGCCGCGCGTGCCTGGGCGAACTGATCCAGATCGATGGCAGTGACCATCGATGGTTCGAGGATCGGGCGCCAGCCTGCACGCTGCTGGTGTTCATCGACGACGCGACTGGACGACTGATGACGCTGCACTTCACGGCGAACGAGTCGACCTTCAGCTATTTCGAGGCGCTGTCGAAGTATCTGGATTCGCATGGCAAGCCGATCGCGTTCTATAGCGACAAGGCCAGCGTCTTTTACGTAAAGAAGCGCTCGGAGACGGCGGGCAAAGGCGTCACGCAGTTTGGCCGAGCTCTGTACGAGCTCAATATCGACGCATTCTGTGCTAACACGAGCCAAGCCAAAGGGCGTGTGGAGCGGGCGAACCTGACGCTGCAGGACCGGCTGGTCAAGGAACTCCGATTGCGCGGAATCAGTACGCGGGAGGCCGCCAATGCGTATGCGCCCTCCTTCATCGCTGACTTCAATCGGCGCTTCGGCAAACCGCCGAGGAGCGACCACGACGCGCACCGATCGCTGCGCGCTGATGAGGATCTGAGGCAGATCTTGTCCTATCGCGTGCCACGCAGGGTATCCAATGCGTTGACGGTGCAGTACGACCGCGTGATGTACCTGCTGGCCGATTCGGCGGTCAATCGGAACCTCGTGCACGAATATGTCGAAGTTGTTGAGTATCCCGATGGCTTGATTGAGGTCCAGGCAAACGGTGTGGCGCTGTCGTGTCGGCAATACGATCGCATCACGTGCATCGATCAGGGCGCAGAGGTCGAGAACAAGCGGCTGTCTAGCGCACTGGAAGTCGCGCGGCGCGTCCAGACCATGCGTGACGATCGCCGCGCAGCCGGCTCACCGTCGCGTACTCATTGCGGTGCAGAAGTCCAGGCTAAGAAGGCGCTCATCGGGCTGAAGAAGCAGCGTGCCATCGAGCTTGCCGACCTGAATCAAGCCATTCTTGAGGTCAGCGTCGAAGGAATCAGGGGACGGGGGGCGGCTTCGCCGCCCCACCCCAACCCCATAAACAAAGACAAGGAAAAACCCAAACACCGCGACATTTCAATTTAGCTGGAAGCCCGACAATTGAACTTAGCGGGGACATGTGTGTAGTAGCTTTTTAGAAATGTCGTGTTCGGATCGGTGACGGCCGCCCACGGGTTGCCGACCAGATACCGCACAGCCCCAGCCACGTGAACGCCGCGCGAATCTAGACATTAACCCATTGTTTTATATTAATATTTATTTGGGGTCGCAAGGCAAAGCCTTGTCGGGCTTGAAGGTGTCAAACCGGAAAAACGCACGGTAATCAACGGCATCCCGGGTTCCCACTGCGGGTCGACCGGCGGACGCGATGCGCGTCGATACCCCGCCCGCACGCTCGCCGATCGACACGGAGCAGCCGGCCGCCGTCCGTCAAGGCTCGATCACACGCGGCGTCACGAGAAAGAGCCGCTCACTATGGCCGTCCTGTCTGTCGGTCGCGCGGAACAGCGCGCCGACGAGCGGCAGCTTCGACAGCACCGGTATGCCCGATTGCGTGCTCGAGCGCGCATCCACCTTGTAGCCGGCGATCAGCAGCGCCTGCCCCTGCTCGATGAACGCCTGCGTGTTGATCTCGTTCGATACGATCACCGGAATGTTATCGACCGTTTGCTGCGACAGCTCGCCGTCGACGATCCGCACGTCGAGCTTGATCTGTGTACGCCCGCCCTCCTCGACAACCATCGGCAGCACGCGCAGCGACACGCCCGTCGAGATGCTGTACAGGTCGGCCGACGTGTAGCCCGCGACGCGCACGAAGAACTGCTTCTTGTTGTCCATCACCGCTTCGACGTTGTCGAGCGTCGTGACTTTCGGGCTCGCGTCGGTGCGCGCCTGGTTCGACGATTCGAGCGCGTTGATCCGCGCGAGCAGATAGCGGCCCGCGTCGCCGAGCACGGCCGTCAGCGACAAACCGAGCGGGCTCGCCGGCAGGCCAACCGAATCGTTGCCAGGCAGCGTGATCGAACCGAATGTCGGATTCAGCGAACCGTTCGCATACGAGTTCTGCGACGTGAGCCCCGTGCCCGTCTGCAGATCGATATGGCTGTTGTGCGCGCGCCAGTCGACGCCGAGCTGCTTGAGCGCGCCTTCGTCGATCTGGATGATGCGCGCCTCGATCTCGATCAAGCGCGGCTTCACGTCGAGGAGCGCGATCAGGTCCGGATACTGCGCCATGTGTTCCGGCACGTCGCGCACGAGAATCGAGTTCGTACGCGGATCGGCCTGGATCACCGGCAGGTCGGTCGAATCGCTCGCGCCCACCGGTACGCCGTTCGCACCGCCGCTCGCGTCGGGCCAGCCGGCGCCCGACACGCGCGCCGCGCCCGGATTGGCGATCGCGGCGGCGACCATGCCGCTCGGACGCGGATCGCCGCCCTGACCGCCGAGGCCGCCGGCCGGCATGCCCGCGCCATCGCCCGACTGCGCGCCCTGCATGTACGGCGGCAGCGGCGGCAATTGCGGCACGCCGCCGCGTCCGCCGCCGAGATCCGTCATCGGTGCGGCGCGGCTGATCGGCTTGCCGACGGTCGTCTGCGACGCGCGCTTGCCGTCGCCCGGGTGATACATCCGGTTCAGCAGCGACGCGACGCCCGGCATCGTCACCGTCGTGCCGTCGACGTTGACGTCGCGGTCGGCGGCCCACGCGTGCTTCAGCGAGAACACGCGGATCGTCGTGCCGCCCGTGCGCGCGGAATTCTCGTCGAGCCGCGCGGCGACGCTCGTCACGAGCTCTACGTAGCGCGGCGGCCCCGCGACAAGCGCAGTGCGCTGCTGCGCGTTGTAGGTGACCGGATAGCGCGGATCGGCGACCTTCATCTGCTCGAGCAGGTCCCGCAGGTCGCCCATGTTCGCGTGATCGAGCTTGACGAGCGTGCTCTTCATGTCGCTCGCGGGCGTCACGTACAGCACGGTGCCGTCGTAGTACCAGACGAAGCCGAACGACGCGGAGAGCGTGTCGAGGAAGCGCTGCGGCGACATCTTCATCTTGCCGCTGACGGCGCCGCTCACGCCGGGCGCGACGTTCGCCGCGATGTTCTGGCTCGCGGAGAGGTCGCGCAGAACGTCCTTCACGTCCTTGCCTTCCGCCGCGTACTGGATTTCGGTGCTGCGCCAGCGGATCGGCGCGGCATCGACGGAAAGGCTCGCAAGCGAGCACATCAGGGACAGCAAAATGGAAATCTTGGCCTTCATGGGTCCGTCCGGTGAGGACGCGCGGCCGTCGGTCGGACAGGCGCGCGCCGCGAATGGGAGACCCGTGCAGTTAACCGCATCCGGGCGCGGCGGCGGCCGCGCGCGGCGAAGGTCCGTTCAATAGAACGAATTGATGGTCCAGCCGGTTGCGAGCGGCGTCTGAAGGAAGGTCTGGCCGCCGCCGCAATAGGAGGACGTCCACGGCGTCTTCGCGTAGCCGTCGTACGTCGCCCATTTGCTCGAAAGCCTGACCGTGTATCCGCTGCGCGGCTCGGCGGCCACGTTCAGCGTGACGTTGATCGTCGCGGCGTCTTCGCGCAATTTCGGCGACTGCGCCTCGTTGTGCGCGATCACCTTGTCGCCCTGACGGTCGATGACTTCGACGACCAGGCGCATCTGCCCTTCCCGCCCCTTCAGGTCGCAGGTCGCATAGCTCATGTGCATGTATGCGCTCACCGCGATCAGCCCATTGTTGTCGAGCTTCACCGGCCGGTCGATCGTGTACGTGTACGTGCCGTCCCGTTCGTAGGTGATGAGCGGCGGATTCGGATACCCGCCACGGTAGGTGAACCCGCACGAAAAATCACTCGCGCCAGGCGTCTCCATCAGGATCGCGCATGCCGTGTCGGTGCCGCCGATCTTGATCCCTGACTGCGGCAACCACTTGCCGTCCTGGCATGACAGCACTTGCCCGTCCTGGCCCATCGATATGAGGCCAGCAGTTGGACGATTTTTGTCGGGCGCGCACGGCGAGTTGACGACGACACGCCCGGTGATCTCGTACTGGTTCGCGGAGACGACGCCAGGCACGATCAGGTTGTCGTTCTGATCGACCGCGAGCGCCTGCCAGGCGGCGCCCGTCCACGCATAGGCGCGGAATTTGTCGAGCGTGAGGCGCACGTCGCCTTTCTCGTTCGATGCATCGGTGGGCAGATCGTTGGTCTCTTCGACAGGATCCTTCCAGTGGCCGCCCGCGCCGCGCCACACGCCACTCTTGCAACTCAGCAGATTGCCGAGTGCGTCCGCGCCAAGCTTGCCGTTCGTGAAGTTGCCGGCCGTTCCGCAGTTCGCCGCGTCGGGGTTGCCGTCCGTGAACGTGTGCGTGAGCCAGATCGGCACCTGCATCGCGTTCGCCTCCGGATGGCCGCCGACGCCAACGCGGTACAGGTAATCGCTGTTGATGTGCTGGCCCGGGCCGTTGAAGAAGATCTCGTTCGCGAGGTGTCCCACATTCGGCGGCGTGGCGCCGTTCGGACCGCAGGTTGGCGAGCTGCCGCCGAGAAACGTGCCGAGCGGCATCCGCCACGCGTCGAATGCGCCGCGCGCCTCATTCGGAAATGCCCTGCTGATCGAGCCGCCACCCGGCCCCGCACTCGCGGCGACGAGCCCGAGTTCCTTGTCGCCGATCGTCTCGCCGCCGGTCGTCACGACCAGCGCGTCGAGCCCGGTGCCGAGCGCGCTCCGCTTGACGAGTACGCACGTGTTCTGGCCGTATGCATTCGTTGGCCGAAGCGCTGCAGGCAGATCATTCGTCACCTGCAGATCGGCGAGCTTCATCACGATGGGCGTCTGCTTGTTCGCGCGCTGCAGCCAGGTATCGTAATCGCGCTTCAACGCCCGCGTGGCGGCGGCCGTCACCTGCGCCTGGTATTGCGCGACCTGCTGCGCACGCACGTCGTCCAGCGACGAATCCATCATCATCGCGATGCCGGCGAGCATCACTGCAGCGATTGCCAGCGCGCCGAGCACCTCGATCAGCGCGATGCCGCGCGCGCGGCGGCGGGAAGACTTGAAATGCATCAGTATGCTTGCCCCATCCAGACCGGCATGCCGTTCGCAATCTTCAACCCGGCGGGCAGCGGCACGCCGATCGCCGGCGCGTTCGGATTCGCGTTGGCAGGGCGCACGACCGCATTGCGATACGCGACGCCCGCGAACAGCGAACCGTCGGCGAGCATCGTGATTTCGCCCGTGATATTGACGGACGGCGCCGCCGACGCATACGCGACAACGGTGCCGTCCATGACGTAGTTGCGCCATAGCGGGTTCGCGCCCGGATACCACGCCGGAAATGGCAGCCGCGTATTCGACACCGCGCCGCGCGTGCCCGGATGCACGCGCGCGTAGTCGAGCGTCGCCTGCCGGTAGATGGCGAGGTTTTCGGCGAGCGCTTGCGCGGTGCGCGGCGGCTGCAGCGCGGGAATAGCGGACGGGCCTTGCAGCGTCGCATAGACAGCGGCGATCGACGCGAAGGCCAGTGCGACGGCGAGGGCGTACATAAGTGACGTGGGCGATGGCGAATGAGTCTGGTGGTGTCAGTTCGACGTCCAGATAATGGTGGCGCTATCGGTGCAAGCGCCCGTCGCAGCGCTCGGCGAGACCGGATAATCGATGGACGTTTCGCCAATCTTCGCCGATTTCCAGTTTCCGCCGGCCGTCAACGTGTTGACGCAGACTTCTCTCGGCACTTGCGTGTAAGTGACTGTGAAAGTCTGGTTCGCACCGATCACGGTCACAGTCCCTCCCCACGTATTCGAAACACCGCCTTTGCCGTCCTGTGTCAGCGTCCCCGGAAACACCTTCGCCGCACTCAAATTCGCGTTCATCGAATCCGAGCCGTAGTTGTTCACCTGCCCCATGTAAAGCTTTTTTGTGCCCGTCTGAATCGCATTCAGATCCTCAGTCAGCCGATTCGTATTCGCGCTCGAGAACGCCGACCCGAGCAGCGCGATCGCGCCGACGATCACGATCGCCGCGACGCCCAGATACGCGATGCTCTCGAGCAGCGACGCACCGCGCTCCTTGCGGTGCCTCCGGCAGAACGCCGGTGTGTGTCGATAGGCGGGAGGGTTGGCGAGTGGTTTCATAGTGTGTTCTCCTGAATTGAAAATGCGCGACGTCAATGCATCGCGCGCGTCATCGTGGCGATTTCCTGCTGGATGCCGAAGAAGCCCGTCACGAGCCAGCCGATCACCATCGCGAGCGCGACGATCGCGACGCCGTTCAGCACGCGCATCTGCGCGGTAATCCGCGCGACGCCCTCTTCGAGCCATTCGTCGGCGAGCATCTTGAGTGCCGCGTCGAAGCCGCCGTATTCGGCGTAGATGCACAAATCCTCGACGATCTCGCGCGACGGAAACTGATAACCGGCGTTGAGCAGCGCCTCGCCGGCGTTGAGGCCCGACTTCACGCCGACCAGCGTGTCGTCGATCCGCTCGCGCAGCCACGGCTCCGCGACCGCGCCGATCTTGAGCAGCGCCCTCTCGACCGTGACGCCCGACGCCTGCAGCGCCGAGAACGCGATCAGGAAGCCGCTGCCCGTGACGAGCCGGTAGATCGAATAAGGCGGCACGCGATCCGCGTAGACGCGCAGCGGCCCGCGCCAGCGCGGCAGCGACCACGCGAGCGCGGCGAGCACCGCGACGAGCGCTGCGACGACGACGAGCATCCAGCCCTGCACGAACAGCGACATCAGGTACAGCGAGCGCGCGGCGCCGCGCCAGTGCGTCGGATCGGCGATCAGCGCGAACTTCGGGATCACGTGCGTGCCGAACAGGTACAGATAGCCGATCACCATCACGACGAGCCCGACCGGATACGCGACGCCGCCCGTGACCGCGCGGCGGATCTTGCGGCTCGACTGCACGATGTCGGCAACCGACACGAGCGCGTCCTCGATGCGCCCCGCCTGCTCGCCCGCCGCGACGATCATCTGCTCCGTCGCGGGTACCCATGCCTCCATCGCCTCCGACAGCATCCGGCCGTTCTGCACGGCGAGCCGCCAGTCGGACAGCACGATCGCGAGCGGCTCGCGCGGCTTGCGCCCTTCGCGCGACGCGCGCCATTCGAGTTCCTCCAGCACCTTGAGGAGCGGCAGCCCGTTGCCGAGCATCTTCGCGATCTTCCGATAGACGCGCAGCCGCTCGTCGGCATTCAGGCAGAACTTCGCCCAGCGTCGATTCAGCTCAAGTGCCATAGCTGAATCCGACGAGCGACAGTTGCTGTCGCGCTTCGCCCGCAACCGGCGCGAGCGTGCCGACGACGCGCTCGACGCCGCGCGGATCGACGAGCCCCGCCGCGACCTTGCGCAGCGCGTGCTCGCCAAGCGTCATCCCGCCGCGCGTGCCGGTCCAGTACTCGAGCGCGCCGACCTTGTCGCCGTCGCGCAGGTATTCGAACAGCCGCGCGTCGGGCAGGATCACTTCGGCGACGACGGTGCGGCCGATCGTGCCGACCGTGCGGCAGTGCTCGCAGCCGTCGCCCGCGATGCACACGTCGTGCATCCGGCTGTCGAGCGCAAGCCGCAGGCGCGCGAACAGGCCCGGCTCGATCCGGTCCGGATGATCGACGAGCCGCAGCTTGCAATGCGGACACAGCAGCTTCACGAGACGCTGGCTGATGAGCCCGGAGATCACCGTGTGATCGGTGACCATCCGCGCGTGCACGCCGAGATCGATCAGGCGGTCGGCGATCGCGAGCGCGCTGTTCGCGTGCACCGTCGTCCACACCTGGTGGCCCGTCATCGACGCGCGCAACGCCGTCTGCCCGGACGCGCGGTCGCGGACCTCGCCGATCATGATCGTGTCCGGATCGAGCCGCATCGCGTTCGTGATCGCCGCCGCGAACGCGAGCGCGCGCGCGTCCTCGGTCGGCGCGTTCGCGACGGGCGTCTGCACCGCGCCGTCGATCGGATATTCGATCGGGTCCTCGACCGTGATCACGTGCAGGCTGCCGCGCGACTCGTCGATCTGCGCGGCGAGCATCCGCTGCAGCGTCGTCGATTTGCCGGAACCCGTCGGGCCGCTGATGATGTTCATCCCGTGCGGCTGTGCGCGCAGCGCACGGAACGCCGCGACGTGCTCGGGCGCGAAGCCGAGCGCCGCGAGATCGGTCGCGTCGCCCGCATCGTTGTACAGGAGCCGCAGCACCATCAGGCTGCCTTCGTTGGTCGGCGTCGTCGCGATCCGCACGCCGTACAGATCGTCCGGCAGCTTGTCGCGGTCGCCGATGCTCGCGTCCTGGCGTTCGCTCGGCCGGTAGCTGTTGTCCGACACGGTCGTCATCGCGCCGTACAGCGTCGCGAGCAGCCGCTCGCCGTGCTCGCGCGTGTGCTCGTTCACGCGCATGAGCTCGTTGTGGATCCGGAAGTAAACCTCGGTGCTGAAGCGGCGCACGCGGATATGGATGTCCGATGCGCGCTCGCGGCACGCGCGGCCGATCAGCTCCTTCGCGAGCACCTGCATCACCGTGTGATCGAGCCGCTCGCCGCCGCCCGCGGCGTTCTGCCGGTACGCCTCGCGCACCTGCATCAGCGTCGCGGGCGTCGGCCGGTACGGCCGGCCCATCCGGTCAAGCCGCGCGCGATACGACAGCACGAACGGATTCATCTCGTGGCCGTCGGCAATCAGGAGACGCCCGTCGTCGAACAGGCAGACGAACTTGCGTTCCTCGACGCTCGCGGCAAAGTCGCCCGCTTCGCTGACGGCGCGCGGGCCGCGCGGCGGCGCGGCATCGCCGCTGGCGGGCAGCGCTGCGCGCACGGGCGGCGCGTCGGGTCGTTGCGCGGCGTGGCTCATGATCCGCTCGCCGGCAGTGCGGGCAGCATCGGCGGCGGCGCGGCCGGGTCGGCCGGCAGCGGCGGATTGCCCGCGTACGACGGCGACGCCGTCGACAGCCTCGTGGTGCGCCCGCGATTCGACACGACGACCGCACGCGGCTCGATCGCGACGACGCGTCCACCGTCCGGCAGCGCGTCGCCGCGCTGCACTTCGAATTCGGCGCCGCCGTTCATCCGCAGCGTCGCGAACGCGCGCTTGCCGACGCCTTCGATCGCCGTCACCGCGAACTGCCCGGCCGGCGCGCCGCCGCGCACGCGCGCGAGCTGCGCGGATCGCTCGGCGACCTGTTGCTCGGTCTCGAGCTTCTTCAACTGCGCCTGCAGCAGCACCGTCTCGCTTTGCAACTGCGTGAGCCGCGCGGCGGTCGCGCCGTCCTCGTCGGACGACACGGGCCCCGCCGCGCGCACGGCGCCGGCGAGCACCACCAGGCCAAGTGCGCACATCCATCGGACGCGACTATTTCGCATAGAGCACTCCTTCGAGAGTCCACTGATTGTTCTGGTAAGCGAGGTGCTGCACGCGCAGCCCCGGAACGTCGATCGCGCGCACGAACTCGGGCGGCGCGACGCCGCCGAGGCTCGCGTTCAGCCGGTACGCGCGCCACCCGACCGCGGCGGCCGCCTGCTGCGCGAGATTCGCGAGCGGGGCGCGCGCCGCCTGATCGGGAAGCAGCGGGTCCAGTTTAGCCACGGCATCGAGCCATTGGAGACGCGACAGAAGTTGCGTCCTGACAACCGAATCGTCGACGAGCGGCGTGTCGCCCGCCGTCGGCGCGGCGAGCGGCACCTCGAGCGTCGCGCGTTCGCCGTCGGTGTCGACGATCGCGTCGGGCTCCGCGGCGAGCAGGTAGCGCACGTTCGAGCCGTTGCGCGCCCACGTGTAGTGCGCAGCGTCCGGTGTGCATTCGTAGCGATCGAGCCGCCAGCCGCCCGGCGCGAGCCGGCCGAAGCGCGTCGCGCACGCGCGCGCGAACCCGACCGCGTCGGGCAGCGCCGCCCACGGCGGAACGACGGGGCCGCTCTTCGCCTGCCGCGCGGCGAGCTCCGCGCGCACGCGTTCGAGCGCCGCCTCGCGTTGCTCGTCCTCGACCTTCGCGCGATGATGCCAATAGGCGAACGCGCCGCCGCCCGCGACGCACACGACCGCCGCGGCGACCAGCGCGGCGCGCGGCGACAAGCGCCGCTCGATGGGCCGCAACGCCCACCAGCGCTCGGTACGCGGCCGGCCGCCACGGCGCGGCAGCAGATCGTCGAGCCGCTTCGGCTGAAAATTCTGGAAGCCCTGTTTCTCGAGCTCCAGTTCGCCGATCACGACGTTCCAGCCGCCCCACGCGTAATCGGTATGCAGCCGTTCCAACGCTTCTTCGCGAGTGCCGACCCAGTCGCCGTTCGGCATGAACGCGTGGTCGCGCACCGCGAAGTACGCCCAGCGTCCGTCGGGCAGCGCGAACGCGCCGAGCCAGTTCGGCGCGGGCTGCCGGCGTCCGTTGTAGAACGCGCCTTCGAGCGCGATCGCGCGCGACACCATCGCGCCGAGCGACAGATGCCCGGGCGCGAAACCGTCGCGCGTGTTCGCATAGCCCGCCGCCGCGCCGCCGCGATCGATCCGCAGCACCATCAGGTCGAACTTCAGCTTCTTCGCGAGCTCGACTGCTTCGGCGCGCAGCTCGTTGCGCCTCGACAGCGACTGCCAGAACAAGCCGCCGACGAAGCGCTGGCGGCCGATTTGAATCACCTGCGCGCTCATTGCCGGCTCCGTCAGGCGCCGCCGCGCTGCGTGACGGGCGTGATCAGGATCACGATCACCTCGCGCGAGCGTTGCGCCTCGTAGCCGCCGCCGAGCGCGATCATCTTCGGCGTGCCGATGCCGCGCTCGTCGAGCGAATCGTTCGTGCCTTCGTAGCCGCTGATGACGAGCGTCTCGCCCGACTTCATCGCGACCCGCTGCAGGAAGTTGCGCATGTCGACGTCGGGCGTCTGGATCCGCGTCGCGCCGCTGCCCGTGCTGCTCGACACTTCCTTCAGCTGGAGCAGCGACGAGATGTTCGTCGAGAACTGCAGCATCACGGTGCCATCGTCGAGCACGTGCGGCAACAGCGTCATGTTGAAGCCCGTCGTTACGGTGCCCGGCGTGAGCGCGGTCGACGAGCCGACGTTCGCGGTGTTCGTCGTCGACACCGACGCGAGATAGCCCGTCTGCGTCGCGACCTGCACGGGCACCGGCTGGTTGTTGAGCGTCGTGACCGACGCCGACGTCTTGCGCCGCACCGTCCCCTGCTGCGACAACGCGCGAATCAGCAGCTTGGTGCCGTTGAAGCGGCTCGTCGGGCTGAGCACCGTCGCGGACAGATCGCCGGGCGTCACCGCGGCCGGCGTGAACGGGTTGGAGATCCCGAATTGCGCCGACACCGTCTTGTAGACGAGGCTCCAGTCGATCCCGTATGCGTCGCCCGCCTTCAGCGACACGCTGAGCACCGTCACGTTGAGCATCACCTGCCGCGACAGCGAGCGGTTCTGCTGCGTCATGAACGCTGCGACGCGCTCGATCACGTCGGGCGTGTCGGTCACCGAGATCGAGCCGGTCGCGGGCGATGCGACCGAGCTGCCGTAGCGCGACAGCATCGACTGGATCGCGCTCTGCAGCCCGTTGAACACGGACAGCTGCGAATTCACCGCGGTGTTCGCCGTATTGTTTGCGGTGAGGCCCGTCGTGCCGGAGCCGGAGCCCGAGCCGCTCGCGCCACCGCCCGAGCCGCCGGACTGCGAGCCGCCCGACGTGCCGTCGCTCGTCGCGCCGCTCACCACCGACGCGTTCAGCGACGAGTCGCCGGGAATCGCGTTGACCTGGAACGTGCGGGTATCGGTGAAGAAGAAGCGGATCGTCCCCTGCTCGTATTTCCAGAAGACGCCGAAGCGCGCGCATGCCGCGTCGAGCAGGCCGCGCAGCGTGCCGCCCGTGTACAGGATGCGCGCCGGCGCGAACGACGTGCCGCCGCCGCCGCCGTCCGCGCCGCTGCCCGCCTTGCCGCCGCCGGACGACCCGCCGCCCGGCATGCCGGGCGGCAGCGGCGGCACCGAGCGCCCGCCCGCCGCGTCGAGGAACGCGGGTGCGCCGCGCGCGACGCCGTCCGCGCCGCCGCCTTGCTGCGAACGCGCGGCCGCCTGCTGCGCGCTCGCGGCGACCTGCGTCGGTACCTGCGTGAGCCGCGTGATCTGCTCGGCGAATTCGGATAACGACGAGACCGTGCGGTCGAACGACGCCGGCTCGTCGAATAGCGCGGGGAGCTGTTCGCGGCTCTGCAGCTTCACCGCGCCCGCCGACACCCACAGGCCGTTGTCGACGACGACGGGCGACAGCGCGTGCACGCTGTTGTCGCCATCGGCGGTGCGCTTGAGGAGCGCGCCGGATTCATCCGAATCGCGTCGCACGTCCCGCTCGATGCCGCTGCGCAGCCCGGTGCAGCCGCTCAGCAGCGCGGCGGCCAGTAACGAAATGACGAAAAAGACGCGCATCAGCCCGCTCCCTGCGCGACGACGCGCAACACGTGATTGCCTTGATAGAGAATCGCCTGGATCGGCGTCGCCGTGCGGCCGAGACTCGCGACGAGCACTTGCAGCGCATCCTCGAACGAGCCGCGCAGCGTCGCCTGCGCGTCGATGCTGAAATCGACCGGCGCATCCCAGACGAGCTGCCAGCCCGCCGTGCGCGCCCATCGCAACAAGACGCCGCGGATCGTGCCGTCGGACGCGCGCACGTCCCAGACGGGTGCGTCCGCAACGGGCAGCGACGCGGGCCGCGCGGCCGTGGCTGACGTCGACGGCGATACCGCGCGCAAGACGTCGACGCGCGTTGCCGTCAGCGGTGCGTGATCGAAGCGCTCGACAAATGGGCCGCCGATCACCGGATCGGTGCCGGCGGGCGGGCCGCTCGCCGCGCAATCGGTTGCAAAAAGCGCGGTCGCGATGAACGCGGCCGCGGCGACCGTAGCGCCGTGCATCATGATTGTCCTCGTTACTCGACTGCTGCCGTGCGCCGCTGGCCCCCGCGCTTTGCTGCTCGATGATCCCGGATGCCGGGTCCGACGCCCCGGACCGCCTGCGCGACCGGAAATGGCTTTCCGAACATGGGATTACCGCAGCGTTACATAATAGGTCTACGCACGCAGTCGCATTATTGAAGTGATTATTGCGCGGCAAATATACCCCGAACAGTTTGACAAAAGCTAGTTTGCATGCAAAATTAAATAGACCATTCAATTTCCTCTTTCACCGCGCGAAATGCGCCGCCCAATCCATTCATTCGAACTGCCAAGATGAACCAGCATGCCGCCGCCGCCCCGCTGCGCGATCTCGCGGGCGAAGTGCTCGGCCTGATCGACCTGAAGCAGATGTTCACCGACATCCACATCGAGCAGGACCGCCCCGTCACGATCAAGACGCCGCGCGGCTGGGCCGAGACGAGCGACGAACCGGTGCTCCTCGACGACATGCGGCCGCTGCTCGACGCGATCGACGAGCATTGGGAAGCCGCGCTTCGTCAAGGCACGCTCGACCGCCCGTTTGTCCTCACGCGCTGCCGGCTGCGCTGCCACGTATACCGCGCGGGCGGCGGCCGCAAGATCGTGATCTCGATGCGCCGGCTGCCGCTCAAGCCGCTGCCGCTCGAGGAACTCGGCCTGCCCGTCTACGTGCGCTCGATGCTCGACAACACGAAGGGCATCATCCTCGTCACGGGCCCGACGGGCTCGGGCAAGACGACGACGATCGCGTCGCTGCTCGAGCACATCAACGCGACGCGCAACACGCATATCGTCACGATCGAGGAGCCGATCGAATACTATCTGGAGCGCCGCCAGTCAATCATCTCGCAGCGCGAAGTGCCGACCGACACGCCGAATTTCCCGCACGGGCTGCGCGAGGCGCTGCGGCAGAAGCCGGACGTCGTGATGGTCGGCGAGGTGCGCGACGCGCAGACGGCCGACACGCTGCTGCAAGCGGGTGAATCGGGGCACCTCGTGCTCGCGACGATGCACACGGGCAGCGCGGTCAGCGCGCTCAACAAGCTGCTGTCGTTCTTTCCGGTCGAGCAGCGCGACCGGCACGCGGTCGCGCTCGCCGAATCGCTGATCGGCATCGTCTGCCAGAGCCTCGTGCCGAGCGCGGACGGCGAAAGCCTCGTGCTCGCGAGCGAACTGCTGTTCAACAACAACAACCAGGTCGCGAAGCTGATCGCGGATCCGACGAAGCTGCACCTCGTCAACGAGTTCCTGCGGCGCCGCGAGGACAACATGTCGCGCTCCCTGAACGACGACCTCGCCGCGCTCGCGGCCCGCAACCGGATCTCGACGAAGGACGCGTTACGGGCGACTTACAATCGGATCGAGCTGAATGAAATGATGCAGTCGATTGTTAATCGTTAGGCGCGCATCCGATCCGATATTTCTCATGCCGATCTAAAATCGGAAACAATCGTATAAACATGCCGAATCCCGTGTTAATCGACTGGTGGAATTAATTTCAAAAGCCGATTGTCGTCGCGCGTCTAAATCATGCTAGACCGTCGTTTAATAATGCGTGGAGTTTGCATCAATTGCCGAGCAGGCGCGTCTGCGTGCTGAGGCCGAGGCCGTCCGGCGGCGTCGCCGACGAATGCGCACGTAACGTCGCGCGCTTCGCGGTTTCGGGGAAGCTGGCGATTGCGCTTGCCGCGGCCGGCGCGCGTCGCGCCTGCGCGGTCGGCGATGCCGGCGGCGGCCGGCGCACGGGATCGGCGGACGTCACGCGCGGCGTCACCAGCACGAGCTGCTGCGCTTCATGTCCGGCGGCAAGCGGCAGCGCGAGCGCCACGCATTCCCCTGCCGAGAGCGTCGCGCCGGACACGGTTTCGCGCGACGACGATGCGCCGGCCGAGCGGCTGTCGCGGTCCGCCCAGCGCTCGACGATACGCATGTCGAGCGCATAACGGCCCGCCTGCGCGGTCTCGCGCGGCGTAACCCGCATCGCGAATCCGTTCCGCTGCGCGTCGAGCGATCGCGCATCGCCGTCGCCCGACGTGACGAACACCTGCCGCAGACGGCCGAAATCCGCGCTGTCGTCGGGGAGCGTCAGCGTCGAGCCGTCGGCGTCGATCGATGCGTCGCCGTGCGCGGCAAGCTCGGCGATGCGCGCGCGCATCGGCGCGCAGCCGTCCGGCGCGGGCGCGATCGCCACGCGCGGGGCGGATGCGCCGAAGGATACGGACGCCTGCGTGTCGTCGCGCCACCACAACCCGAGCGCGTCGATCTGCGCGCGCGCGAGCGTCGCGCCGAACGCATCGATCCGAATCGGCGCGGGCAGCGTATCGAGCTGCGCGACGAGCCGTGCATCGCGTGCCAGCCGCGCGGGCACGTCGCGGATCAGCACGGTGTTCGAGCGTGCATCCGCGTCGACGATCGGCAGCGACGCCGTGAATTCGCGCACGCTGGGCACCGCGCGCGGCGCGACGCCGTCCTGCTCGAGCCGGCGGCGCAGCCGCGTCGCGAGCCCCGGCAGCGACGCATCGCCCGCGTCGCCGCGCACGGCGCGGTCAGCCGCCGCGCGCGCATGCAGCCTGAACGCGCGCGTCTCGGTCCGCACGCGCGCCTGCGCTGCTTCGTCGAGCGCGCGCGCGGCGGCGAGCACGAGCGCGACATAGCGCGGCGGGCCGGCGACCCGCACGATCCGCGCCGCGTCGTCGTAGCCGGGCCGCCAGCGCTCGTCGACGATCCGCTGCCGTGCGAGCGTCGCGCGCAGCTCGGCCGGCGTCGCGTAATTGAGCCGCACCGCCGCACGCTCGAACGCATCGGGCGCGACGAGCTGCAGCACCGCGCCGTCGTAGTACGCCGCAAGTCCGCACGTGCGCGCAACCCAGTCGACAAAACGCCGCGGCGGCAGCGCCTCGCGCACGTCGAGCCGGCACGACGCGCCTGCGTCCACGTCGATCGCGACGCCCGAGCGGCGGCTCAGTTCGCTCAACGCGGCGGCGGCGCTCACCGGCCCGACGCGATAGTCGAAGCGCGCGAGCGGCCACGCGAGCGGCACCGCATGCAGCGCCGGCGCATGGCTCGCGAGCGCGAGCACGATGGCGGCAGCCGACGCGGCCGCGCGCCACGTCACGATGCGCGATCCGCCGGCTCGGCGTCCGCGCCCAGGTTCAGGCGGTAGCCGGTCGCGTACGCCGCACGCACGGTCCAGCCGAGGCCCGCCGCTTTCAGCCGGCTGCGCAGCCGGCTCACGTACATGTCGACCGTGCGGGTCTGTGCGGACGCTTCCGCGCCCCACACAAGCCGCAACAGATCCTGCCGCTGCACGACGGCGCCGGGATGCTCGGCCAGATGCCAGAGAATGTCGAACTCCTTCGCGCTGAATGCGTGCGACGCGCTGCCGTCGGACACGGTCAGCGTCGCGCGCGACAACACGCAGCCGCCGAGCTGCATGCGCCCGCTGTCGACCGACAGCGCCGCGAAGCGCCGCAACAACGCGCGCACGCGCGCGAGCAGCGTCTGCTTCTCGAGCGGCTTGATCAGGAAATCGTCCGCGCCGGCGTCGAGAATCTTCACGATGTCTTCTTCGTCCGAATGCACTGTCTGGAAGATCACCGGGACGATCGAGCGCGCGCGGCCACGCACCCACCCGAGCAGCCGCTCGCCCGTCATCCCGGGCAGGTCCCAGTCGAGCACCAGCAGATCGGCCCAGCTGTCGCCGAGGAAGCGGCGCGCGTCGAGCCCGTCGTCGAACGCCTCGACGCGGTAGCCCTCGGCCTTGAGCCACGTGACGAGCAGCGTGCGCTGCACCGGATCGTCCTCGACGACGACGATCTGCTTGGGCTGCTGCACGGTGCGCTGCATGTTCGGTTCGGACATCGCGGAAATAGGGCTCGTCAAACGAAAAGGAAAGGATGCCGGCGCTCAGCCGTCGGGCGTGACGCTCGCGCGCCAGCGCGCGATGCCGTCCGGCACGGCCGAAGCTGCCGCGCCTGCCGGCGCGGGCATCGGCAAGCGCATCACGAACGCCGTGCCGACGCCGCGATTCGATTCGGCGTACAGCGTGCCCGCATGCGCGGCGGCGACCTGCGCGGCGAGCTGCAGCCCGAGGCCGAAGCCCATCGAGCCACGCTTCGCGAGCGGCGCGAAATCGGTCATGCGCCCGTCCGTGGCGAGACCCGGCAGGCCGCCGGCCCAATCGCGGATCGTCACTTCCGCGTGCGAGTCACGCACGTGCAGCCGGATCTCGACGCGCGCGCCCTGCCGCGACGCCTGCACCGCATTGTCGATCAGGTTCTGCAGCGCGCGGGCGACGAATACGCGCGCGCCGCGCAACCACAGCGGTACGGCGTCGTCGAGCCAGAGCTGCAACGCGACGCCGCGATAGACGGCGCCCACTTCGAGCTTCGGCACGAGCTCGCGCAGCATCGTGCGGAGGTCGAAGCGCATGAAATGGCGCTGCCGGAGATCGTCCGCCGCCGACGCGACAAGGTAGTCCTGGCCGAGCAGCAACGCGTGCCGCGCGAGTTGCGCGATCCGTTCGAGGCCGCCGCACGCGGCGAACGCGTCGGGATCGGCGTCGCGCAACTGGGTCAGCGCGAGTATCGAATTCTGCGGCGAACGCAGGTCGTGCGCCAGAAAGCGCAGCGACGCGACGCGCTCGTCGAGCGCGCGGCGCAGCGGCGTGATGTCGGCGACCGTGACCGTCGCCGCGATCGCCGGATCGTGCTCAACCGGCTGCAGCGTCAGCCACAGGATCGCGTCGTCGGTTTCGAATTCGAATCCTTGTTCGAGCGTGTCGAACAGCGCGGCGGGATCCGCGCCCGCCGCGTCGACGAGCAGCGCGTGCAGCGGCTGCCCGGCGGCGAGCGTGCGGCCTAACAGCGCGTGCGCGCGCTCGGTGGCCGCGACGATCGCGCCGTCGCGGTCGAGCGCGAGCGTGCCCCACGCCTGCCGGGCCTGCATCACCTCGAGGATTCGGGCGTCGGCCCGTTGCGACACGATCAAGTTCGACTCCGGCGGACGTCGCGGTCCGCGAATGATTGGACGGGCCGCGACGCGGCGGCGCGAGCGCGCAGTGTGCACCGATTCGAAAGCGCGTGTCCAGTGCCGCCGCGCCGCGCCGCCCGCGCGGTCAGAAGTCGTTCTTCTGGTCGACGTCGCCCGCGCTCACCGTCACTTCGTCCGGCGTGAACTCCATGTTGCCGCCGGCGCCGCGCTTGCCGACGTTCGCGTTCATGAACGGATTGCCGCCCGTCTCGAGGCGCTCCAGCTCCTTCGTCGCACCGGAGTTCAGCTTCACGTTGCCGTCCTTGTCGACGACGCCGACCGAATTGCCGCTGCCGTTGTACAGGTTGCCCTGCGAGTCCATCTTCAGGTGTAGCGCCTCGCCGCCCGCCTTCGTGTTCAGCTTGACGTCGCGCATGTCTTCGCCGGGCTTGTCGCCCGTCGACGTCGTCACGTGGTTCGTCGGGGTGTTGTTGCCCGTCGGCGTGTTGCCGTTCGAATCGCCACCGATGTCCGTGTCGTCGCCGTCGCCCGAATCGTCCTGCATCAGCAGCGCTTCGATTTCGTGGAGCAGCTTGTCGATCTTCTGATCGCGGCTGCTCGACGACGTCGACGAGGAGTTGAACTGCGACGGGTGGATAGTCGTCGATGTAATGCCGTTAACGCTCATGATCGTCTCGCTATGAATGTGAATCGACTGAAGGAAAGGGGACAGAACGTGCATGGCGCTCATGCGCCCGCGGTTCGACGACAAGCTTAGGCAGCGCGTACGCGCGCGCCGCGAACCACGCGAAGCGACGTCGCGGCGACCGAAACGATCGGTCGCGCATCGTGCGCCGCCGCCGCAACGCGCGCATCGCTTCGCCACGCACGATGTCGCTTCGCACGCACCGGCCGCTCGCGCACGTACGACGGCGATCATCGCCGACGGATCATCTCTTCTCGACGCATCGCACCGACATGGCGATCAAATCGTGCAACAAAGCCGCATTGCGCGCGCTGCTCTCGGCCTTTTCGGTCGGGCTGCGCGCGAGCGCACACGCGGACCTCGACGAACTGCTGATCGCGCTGCGCGTCCTGCAGCCGCGCAACGCCGCGGTCGACCTGTGCGACGTGCGGCTGCGGATCAGCCGGCGCGACTGGATCGGCGCGTTGCACATTCTGCGCACGCTCGAAGACCAGGAGCGCGGCACGCCGCTGTGCACGGCGCTGCAGAGCTGGTGCCTGTACGCGCTGCAAGACGACGATTGGCGGCGCTATGCGCAGACCGTGGTGCTGTCGGGGGATCGGGCGTCGACGGTGCTCGTCGGCCGGTTCCTCAAAGTGGATGAGCTCGCGGAGGGCGCCGGCGCGCACGACGGCGACGTCGCCGCACGCATCTCGCAACTGCTGCGGCTCGACCGGTATCAATGGGCGCGGCATGTGCATGCGAGCGGGATGGGGTGAAGATCGGGCGGGTTTGTGGTTTGCGGCGATCGTGGCGAGCCGCACATCGGTCGTCACCGTGTCACGCGAACCCGAATGCCGAGCGCCCGGATACGCGCGACGTTCGACCCGGCGAACCCGCATCTCCGCCGCGACTTCCGTCAATGATCGGACGCGCCGGCGAAAGTCAGCGAGACCGCACGAAATCCGCGATGCGCGTCGCAACGAGTCGGACGCAGGCAATCGATGCCCGGCGCGAGCGTAGGCGCGGATCGTCGCGGCCACCCCGCCGCCCTGGCGCTCCCGTGCAAGGTCCTCGCCGGTTCACGCCGCCTGCCGCGCCGACGCCTGCGCGTCGCGGGTCGCGACGGCCTCGCCCAATGGCCCCGGCGCCCTGGTGATCGCGAACAGATAGCTGTCGCCCGCGCTCATCCCGCGATTCGGACGCGCCTCGTAGTTGCGCACGACGCCCTCGCTGACGAAACCGAGCTTCGGCATGAACGGCGCGGCGCGGCCCGTCACCGAGCAGAACGCCTCGATCCGGTATACGCCCGGCTGCGCGATCAGCCAGTCGAGAAACCTGCGCAGCATCTCCGACCATGCGCGGGTCCGCACGCGCCCCGGCGCGAAGCTCGTCACGAGCCCGATCTCGACGCGCGGCAGGCGACCGTGCATCTCGAGGGTGCCGATCAGACGGCCGTCGCGCTTCTCGAACAGTCCCCAGCTGAAAAACGCGCCGCTGCGCCAGCCCTCGGCGAGACGACCGATGCACGCGCGCGTTTCGTCGACGCTGCGATGCATCGGCCAAGGCAGGTCGAGCGTCGTCGCCGGTTCGCCGAACAGCGCGTCGAAGGCTTCGCGTGCGTCGTCGGCGGTGAGCGGGCGCAGATGAAGGCGCTCGGTTTCGATCAGTTCGGGTGGGCGGATGGCGTTCATCGGCGGCTCCGGTTCAGGGAATGGACACGCCGATTGTCGGGCGCCGACGCGCGAGCGTGCCCCATGCGCGCGAAGCCGCAGCGGCGTATGCGAATCGCGATCGCGCGAGCCGCGTCGCTTCGGCGACGTTCGCGCGCGGGTGTGTCGCTTCGCACCGCGGTCGGCCGCGGCGCGCCTGTCGACGTACAGTGGCGCCACGTCGCCCGGTGCGCCCATTGCGCGGCAGTCGGGCGCCAAGGTCTACCTTCTTCAGGAGCCGGATTGTGCAGCCAGTATCGATCAAATCCCCCATTCAAACCGGGGGCTCGACTCCGCCTTCGCAGAACCCGCCGTCGATCGGCGCGCCCCTCTCCGGCTCCGCGGCCCCTCAACCGAAGCCGTCGGGCGTGCTGCGAGGCTTGCGACCGCAAGGCGAGTCGACGTCTCGACCCGAGGCCCGTCCGCTGAACGCGTCGGCACTGAAGCGCACCGCCGTCAAGCCGGAAGCGACTGGAAACAACGCGTCGCTACTCGAAGCCACGCCCGCCGAATTGCAGACGGTGGCACATCATCCGGTCGTGCAACCGGTCGTGCTTCATTCCGCACACCCGCACGAAGGCAACCTCATCGACCTGAGCGACCCGCCCTCCACGACGAAGCCCACCGGTACGCCATCGTCGCTGCTCGAGGCAACGCCCGACGAATTGCAGACTGTCGCGCATCATGCGGTCCTGCAACCGGCCGTGCCTCATTCCGCACATGTGCCGGAAGGCAATCTCATCGATTTGAGCGATCCGCCACCGGCACCGCAAGCCGCGCACGGGCAACCGTCGCCGCTCGGGGCCGAGCACGCTCAATCGCAGGCTGCGGGCACCCCGCCTTCGAAACCCGCATCCGCCGCCGGGCATGAAGCACACGGCGCCCACGATGCACAGACGCTTGCCGCGGCCGGGATGCCGAGTATCCAGCAGATCAATCACGAGACCGCGCAGACGATCAGGATGCAGCGTGCAATCGGTTTCGCGAACCAGCTGCTCGCGGTGGCGGAGATGATCAACAGCTTCCAGATGAAACTGATCGACATGATCAAGAAGGCGGTGTCGCGATCGTAATGCGTCGACGCGACATCGAAGCAACGCGGTGAGGCATTGGCGCGGCGAGCCCGCGCGCCGGCTTCGCCCGGCCAGAACGATCGCCCGGTGTGCAACAGCCGACCGGCGACGACGCGCTGTGCGTCGCCCCCCGCGTCCTCACCGGTCGAAGGTCTGCGAAGGCGCCTCGTCGAACATCCGCCGATAGCCGTTGACCAGCGTCGACCGATGCTGGATCCCCCAGCGGTTCGCGATCTCGAGCACGCTCGCCGCGCGCGGCCCTTCCGACAGCAGCTCGCCGCGAATCCGCTCCATCCGCTGCCGTCGGATCAGCTGGCTCGGCGACAACCCGAGAAACGTCTTGAACGCCGCCTGCAATGCGCGCTCGGTCACGTCGATGTGCGCGGCGATCTCCCGCACCGACAGGTCGCGCTGGTCGAGCCGCTCCATCAAATAGCGATACGCGCGCCGGTACTTGCCGGGCAGCCGCGCGCTGACGTCGTCGCTCGGCGCCGCCGCGTGCGTGCCGCACCGCGCGATCGCGAGCGAGGGCGCGAGCGCCGCGCCGTCCGAGCGCACGTGCCGCACCGAGGCGAGCGCATAGCGCGCATACAGCGACGACGATTCGCGAATCCGCCCCTGCTGCTCGCACACCTTCGCCGCGCAGTACAGATAGTCGAGGGTCCAGCGCACGTGCGAGCCGCAGCGCCCGGCCGCGTCGCGATACGGCGCGATCATCGCGTTGGCGACATTCGGCGCGTGCCCCGCGAGCGCCGCGAGCGCGACTTCAAGGCACACGCTGCGCTGGTAGTCGACGAGGCCCGTCTTCGCACACCAGCTCACATGCGCATCGATCCGCGCGAGCGCCGCGTGGTCGCCGGCGGCGAGCGCGCATGCCTGGCGCATGTAGTCGACGCGCATCCGCAGCAGCGGCGCATCGGCATCGGCCGCCGCCGCGCCCGTTTCCGCGAACGCCGACAACGGCAGATCGGCCAGCGCGGAGCGCCAGTAGACGTGATCGCCGAGCGCGTCGGCGCGACCGATCCGGTATTGCAGCAGCAAGTCCGCGCGCAGCGCGCCGGCGAGCTGCCGCCAGCGCGGATCGGCATCGCGAGCGGCTGCGTCGAGCCCGTCGAGCGCCACCATCGCGTCCTCGGCGCGGCCGAGATGATGCATGACGACGCACGCGCCAACGAGGCTCTCGAGCTTCTGCCCGACGCTCGCCGCGCGATCGTCGGCGATCCGTCGGAAGCCCGCCTGCGCGACGCCGAAACGGTTCTGGAAGAACGCCTGCCAGCTCGCGTTGCGGCAGGTCATCACGCGCGTCTGGTCGCGCGAATCGCGCAGAAGCTTAAGCACGCGGCGGAAAGTGTCCTCGGCCTCCTCGAAGCGGCCGAGCACGAGCTGGATGTCCGCGTACGCGCTGACGTCGCGCACGTCGTTGGCCGGGTCGCCCGGGTCGGCTTCGCAGCGCGCAGCGACGAGCGCGGCCGCTTCGGCGAAGCGGCCGTCGAACACGCGCGCTGCGTAGGCGTCGTTCGACGCCGGATTGGCAAGCGCGGCGGCGGCGGCGAAATAGAGTGTCGAAAACATGGTGGATCCTCTCGGCAAGCGGGTTCGAATACGAAGTTCGGGCTCGATCCGCGCGCCGCGCCGCCGCTCGTCGCGGGGCGCAGCGCATGGATGCGTGCCGCTATCGTCTCGTTCGCGCCGGATCCGCGCAGCAATTTGTGACGTTCCGTTACGATTGGCCCGCCGGTTGCGCGTGCCGCCGTCGGGCTCCGCTACACCCGCAGCCAGAAATATTCGCCGGACGCGATACCGCTGAACATCTCGTCGCCCGATTCGATGATGTTCTGCCGCCAGTAGCGGCCGTGCTCCGCATAGTGCGCGAACAGATCGGCGAGCGTCCCGCCCGTCACGTCCGGCGTGAGCGGCAATCGCATCAGCAGCACGATGCTGCCGGTGTCCGCGTCGATCCCGAGCTGCGCCTGGTCCTGCGCGTAGATCAGCAGGTTCGCCTCGAGCAGCAGCCGGTACACCGCGAGCGTGCGGCCCGCGCTGACGATGCCGTAATGGAAATTCATGTACATCGACTCCGGATCCTCGTCGAAGTACTCGATGCGCACGTCGAAGCCCTCGACGTCGATCGTGCGCGTCTCGAGCACGTAATCGACGTCCGGCAAGCCGACAACCGCGCATACCTCCGCGACGACCTGTGCATAACGTTCCCAACTCATGACAGTTTCACCCCGGTATCCGGCGTCCCCAAAAAAATACAGCCGGCGCTCGCGCGCCGGCCGCCCAACACGATGCCGAATGGCAGCCGGCTTACTGCGCCGGCTTCGACGCGTCGCCGACCATCTTCGTGGCCTGCTTCTTCACGTCGTTCTCCGCCTTCGTCATCTCCTGCATCTGCTGCAGTTTCGTTGCCGCCTTCGAAAACGCGATGCCTGCCATCGTGTCCTTCGTCATTTCGCCCAGTGCACCACCTACCAATGCCGACATGATTACTCTCCAGAAAGTGCGTGATTCGATCACGCGTTGACAAAGTTCCGGCGCCGCCGCTTCATGTCGCGGCCCGCCGCTTTTTTGCCGCGCAGCGTGCGGCATCGTCGGGAACGGCTCGCGCCGCTCCGTCCGCCGCCGCACGCTGCGCGGCGAAACCATGGCCGCTATGCGGCCGCCGCGTTCGCCTCGTGCAACGTCGCGACAATCCGCTGCGCCGCCAGCAAGCCGCGATAGACCTTCTGCATCGCGTCGCGGTCGTAGTCGCTCGCCGCCTGCGCGGTGGCCGCGCTCACCCGCTCGGCCGTCTCGCCGAGCGCCTGGCGGAGCACGCCGATCCGTATCGCCGCGTCAGGCGCCCCGAGCGCCTGCTCGAGCGGTCCGCATTCATCCGCTGCCCGTTCCAATGCTTCGTACATGCCGTTTCTCCCGTCAGTTGAGGTCCGGCGCGCCGTCCGCCGACGCGCCCGCAAACACGTGCTTCACGCCGTCCGGCGTCTCGATGTAGCGCACGTCGCCGATCTCGAGCATCCCCGAGTACGCGACGGGCACTGGTGCGTCGCCGGACTGGCGTGCATCGACGTCGATCGCGCGCACGTTCGGCCCGACGTCGGCGCGCACGCGCTCGATCGCCGCGCGTAGCTGCGCGATGTCCTGCACGACGCCCGACACCCGAAAGCGCCCCTGCCCCGCATACGCGACCGTCGCCCCCGACACGCCGAGCGATTCGCCGATGCTCTGCGCATCGTCCTGCGCGACGTCGTACTGGCGCTCGACGCGGTGCGCGGCGAGCCGGTCCAGCAGCTTGCGCGCGGCGAGGTCGTCGGCCGGCGTCGCGACCATCCCGGTGACCGCGACCATCGCGCCGCGCGGCGCCGTGTGCAGCTCCGCATAGCCCGCGCGCCGCAGCTCCGCGCCGATGCGCGTCGCGAGCGCGTCGGCACGCTCGACCGGGGGCGGCACGCCCGGATGGGCGCTCGCCAGCATGGCTCCCATCGCAAGCAGGCCGGCGACCAGCGCGCCGCCTGCCGCCGCGCACGCGGCGAGCTTGCGTTGCGCGCCCCGCCGCGCCGCATCGGCGCCAGGCGGCGGCGCCCACAAGGTCGCGAGCAGCTCGAGATCGCTCGGCCACTCGCCGTTCGCGGGCCCGACGCACAGCGCGGTCTCGCCGAACGGCACCGGCACGAAGTCGAGCATCAGGAGCGGCGAACCATCCGCGTCGAACGCATCGGCGGCCGTCTCGGCCGGCACGGGCGCCGCGCGTCGTGCGCGGGTTGCGCCCTGCGCATCGATCGACAGCAGCAGATCGCCGTCGCGCCAGTCGGTGATGCGAATCTCCGCGTCGTCGCCCGCGCCGATCCGGTGCTCGCCGGCATCGAGCGCGATTTCCGCACCGGCATGCAGGCCGGTCAGGATCCGCAGCAGCTTCATCGGTTGCTCCTTATCCGTGCGTCGTGTGTTTCATTTGCGTCGATCGAATCGATCGCGATCGGTGCATCCGTTCGATCGCGCCGCATCGTTCGTCCATGCAGCCAGAATAGTTCGACGCGGCATCGGGTTTCGTCCGTCGCGCGAATTCGCCGCCGCATTTGCGAAGCGTCGCGTGCGCCGCGACGTTCACGAATGCTGAGCGGCCAACACGCCCTTGTGCAACGTCTCGACGCTTGCATACGCGCGTGCGAGCTGCGCGTTCGTCGACGGACGCTCCGCGTTGAACACGATGAGCGGCAGCAGAAAATAATGCGTGCTCGCACGCTCGCTACGCGCGGCCGACGCGTCGCGCGGCGCACCGCCCGCGCTTCGCATCGCGTCGAGCAGCAACTGCTTCACGCCGCTCCAGCCGATCGGCGTCCACGGCCCGGTGCGCAAGCGGGCGGCGAGCAGGTCCGCGTTGTGATTCAGCAGCGCGGCCGTGATGCGCGCGCTGGGTTCGGTATCGACGCGCCGGCCGAGCTGGAGCAGTATGTCGGCCCACAGATGCCGCAACGCATGCTCGCGCTCCATCGGGTCCGCGAGCGTATGCGCGACGTCGCGCAGCGCGCGCTGAGCGGGCACGGGCGCCGGACGCGCTCGCGACGCGCGCACGCGCGGCAGCGCGGCGACGTTCGCCGAATCGCCGTCGCGTTCGTCCTGCTCGCGCTGCTCCCGGCCGCCGCCCTGCCCGCCCGAATGCCGGTCGTGCTCGTCGTGCGGCGCGACGTGCGCGTGCGGCACCGTCGATTCCTCTCCCGCATCGGACGCTTCGCCCTGGCTGTCGGCGCGCCGGCGCCGCCGCGATCCCGCGGCGCCCGCCTTCGGACGCGGCTTCAGCTTCGCGAGCATCTGGTTGCGCGCGGCGAGCGCGGCCGCCTGATAGCCGTTCGAATACGTGAAGCGCGTGCCGTATTTGCCGTAGATCGTCGCGGTGCGCGCGCGCACCGGCCGGCGTCGTCGCGGATCGGGCTTCGCCGCGTGGACGGTCTGCGCGATCGCGCGCGTGATGCGGCTCATGACGGCACCGCCGCCGCCAGCAAATGCTGCGCGAAATGCAGGATCTCGGCGGCCGCCCACGGCCCGGCGATCGCGACGGTCACCGTCACCGCAACCAGTTTCACGCCGTACGAGATGCTCTGCTCCTGCAGCGACGTGATCGCCTGCAGGAACGAGATCGCGAGCCCGGATGCGGCCGCGACGAGCACGACGGGCAGCGAGATGTAAAGACACAGCATCATGCCTTGCGAGGTGAGCCGGATCAGGTCATCGATTTCCATCGGACAAGCCTCCTCGGAATCGGGATCGGGACATCAGGAATAGGTCAGCACGAGGCCGTGCACGAGCGTCGACCAGCCGTCCATCACGACGAACAGCATCAGCTTGAACGGGATCGCGACGTTGGTCGGCTGCACCTGGTTCATCCCCATCGACATCAGCACGTTCGCGATCACGAGATCGACGATGATGAACGCGATATAGAGGATGAAGCCAATGCGGAACGCGTCGGTCATCTGCGCGAGCGTGAACGCGGGCGCGAGCACGATCAGGTCGTCCTCGCGCAGTTGCGCGGCCGCGGCCTTCGGCCAGATCACCGACGCGGAGCGCAGGAAGAAGCGCTTCTCGCGCTCGCGCGAGTGCGCGGCGAGGAACTGGCGGAACGGCTCCTTCGCCGCACCGAACGCCTGCAGCATCGCCTGCGTCGGCTGCGGCGACAGCGCCTGCCCCTGTAGCTGCTGCTGCGCGGCGAAACCGATCGGCGCCATGATGTACAGCGACACGAGGATCGCGATGCCGTTCAGCACCATGTTCGGCGGCACCTGCTGCACGCCGAGCGCGTTGCGCAGCAGGCCGAGCACGACGACGATCTTCGCGTACGACGTGACGACCATCGCGATGAACGGCACCATGCTCATCACGAGCACGGCGATCAGCAGGCCGGTGATGTCGTTAAACTGAACCATCGTCGCCCGCCATCCGGTCGATCCGCACGCCGAGATGCGCGCCCACCGCGACGAGCCTGCCGCCGCCGATCGCCTGGCCGTATGCGACCAGCCGCACCGGCACGTCGCGCGCGGCGAGCGGCAGCTCGAGCACGTAGCCCGGCCGCAGCGCGGCCAGCTCGGCGATCGACAGCGACAGCGTGTCGATCTCGACGTGCACGGGCAGGTCGACGTCGCCGAGCGCGGCCGGCTCGGGCGCCGCGAGCGGCGCGTCCTCGTCCGGCGCGGCGGCCGACAGGTCGCCCGCGACGATCGGCTCGTCGAGATCGTCGGCGGTGTCTGGTGTTTCGGTCATCGTCATCGTGGTTCCCTCGATCAGAACGGTTGCATGCCATTGCGTCGCGCGACGCGCGCCCCACCACGCGTGCAGCGGGCCCGCCCGCACGGCGTCGAGCGCGGCCGGCACCATGTCCAGCAGCACGTCGCCCGGCCGCAGGCTGCGCAGCACCGACAGCGGCAGCGCGCGCGAGCCGAGCCGCACGCGGCCGGGCAGGCGAATGCATGCGAGCAGGCTCGCCGTATCGCCCGTCCGCTCGCGTCGCAGCCGGGCCGCGAGCGCGTCGAGCCATGGCGTCTGAGCGTCGAGCAGCGCGCAGCGCATCGGCGCGCCGTCGAGCGCGAACGACAGCACGCAACGCGTCGCGTCGAGCGCCGCCGGATGCACGGCGCGCAGCCCGCCGATCGTCACGTCGTCGAGCCCCGCCGCCGCGAACGCGGCGACGAGCGGCGCCAGCAGCGTCGACGCGAGCGCCGTGCGCAGCGACACGCTCGCGTCGCCGGGCGCGTCGGGCGTCGGCGCGGCGACGACGTCGAGCGCCGGAAACGCCGCGAGGTCGATCGCGACGCGCGCGGTCGCGCCGTTCAGTCGCAGGTCGAGCACACCGGGGCGCTCGAAACGCGGCCGCTCGCCCGGCGCCGCGCGCCAGTCGGACAACGCCGGGAAGCGCGCGAGCCACGCGGCGAGCCGCGCATCGGCGACGATGCGCGCGAGCGCCGCGTCGAACGCGTTGCACGCGAGCAGCGGCAGCGCGGCGGCGGCAAGTTCCAGTTCGATTGCCTCGGGTCCCATGATCGCGGTCGGTCGGGTTCGGTTGTACGGGCGCTCAGTCGACGTCGATCTCGATCGTGCGCGGCGCGCCGCGATGGGCGAGCAGCGTGTCGAGTCGCGCGTGCAGCGTTGCGCCATGCGTGCAGAGTAAGTGCCGCGTCGCCGCGTCCGGCGTCTCGAACCGAAGCCGCAAGTCGAAACGCGAAAGAACGAGGTGCAGCACCGTGTCCGGCAGCAGCGCCGCGTCGAGCGGCAGGCTGATCTCCCAGTGGCCCGACGCGTCGTCGCCGCACAGCGCCGCAATCTCGGCCACGATAGCCTCGGCAACGCGCACCATCCGCTCGCGCTGCGCGAACACCTGATTGACGAACGCATCGGAGCCCGCGCACGCGCGCGCCATCGCTTCGCGCCCGGCCGCGTCCGGCAGCGCGGCCGGATCGCGTTCGAATGACGGCATCGCGCCGTCGTGCCAGGGCATCGACGCGTCGTGTCGCCGCTCGTCGTCGGCCGCGGCGCGCTCGCCGGCCGGCGCGACGCGCGAGCGCCGCATCAGTTGCGCATAGTCGAAGCCGCGCCGCGCCGTGCGCGACGCGCACGCGCCGTCCGGCCCGGCGGCAGGCTCGCCCGCGATGATTCGCACGGGCCTCAGATCGGCGGCGCTCATGCGTGGGCCGCCGCCGGCATCGTCACGCGGCCGACCGGCTTCAATTCGACCTGGTCGCCGAGCTCCTGATACGAGTAGACGGGCAGCCAGCCGAGCCGAGCCTCGATCATTCGTCGCGTGTAGCGGCGCACGTCCATCGACGTGACGAGCGCGACGTCGTCGCGCGGCGTCGCGCCGACGAACGACGCGACGCTGTCGACGAGATAGCGGACCTGCTCGGGCGGCAGCGCGAGGAAGTTGCCCGCGGGTGTCTGCTTGATCGACTGCCGGATATGCTGCTCGACCGGCAGATCAAGCAGCACGGCCGGCAGTTGCCGCGCGCCGCGCGCGGCGCGATACGCGAGATAGCGCGACAGGTCGCCGCGCACGTATTCGGCGAGCATCAGCATGTCCTTCTCCTTCGGCCCCCACGCGACGAGGCTCTCCATGATGTCGCGCGCGTTGCGGATCGGGATGTGCTCTTCGAGCAGGCGACGCAGCACGTCGGCGATCCGCTGCGTCGGCAGCGCCTTCTGCACTTCGGCGACGAGCCCCGGATAGTCGGTTCCGAGCTGGTCGAGTATCCATTGGGTTTCCTGGATGCCGAGGAACAGATGCGCGTTGCGTCGCAACAGCGCGATCGTCTCGTGCGCGATCACCTGCTCGGCACGCCACGCGCGCGCGCCGGCCGGCACCGCCTTGTCGTCGCTCCAATAGCTCTCGGCGAGCCCGCCCGCCGGGCCGCGCTTCGTGCAGCGGCCGGCGAGCGCCGGGTCCGACGCCGCGTCGGGCAGCATCGTCTGGTCGGCCGGCAATTCGAGCCGCGTCTGCGGCACGTCGCGCATCAGGATCTCGCACGTCGCTTCGGGCAGCGCGTCGCTCGTCCACAGCGTGATGCCGGGAAACGGCAGCCCCTGCTCTTCCTGCAGCTTCGCGCGCTCCTCGTCGAACGCGCGATCGAGCGCGGCGGGCGCGAGCCGCGCGACGAGATCCGGCGACACCCGCACGCCGATCGCGCACGTGAAGAGCGGCGCGCGCGGCAGGATCGACGGCGTGCTGCTTTTCGCGCCCGCGCGCTGCAGCGCGATCACCGGCTCGCCGCGCGCGGTCGTGCGGCGCGCGCCCTTCTGCAGCCGGTAGCCGGAAAACGCGAGAATCGCAGACAGCAGCACGAACAGCGCCGCCGGAAAGCCCGGCACCGCCGCGAAGCCGATCAGCAGCACCGCCGCGAAGTACAGCGCGCGATAGCTGCCGCCGAGCTGCTTCGCGATCTCGGAGCCGAGCGACGTGCCTTCGCCTTCGTCGTGATCGTCCGCGACGCGCGTGATCATCACGCCGGCCGCGACCGAGATCAGCAGCGACGGAATCTGCGACACCATCGCGTCGCCGACCGACAGGATCGAGAAGCGGTTCGCCGCTTCGCCGGCCGTCATCCCGTGATACATCACGCCGATCGCGATGCCCGCGACGATGTTGACGAGCGTGATGATGAGCCCCGCGATCGCGTCGCCCTTGACGAACTTCATCGCGCCGTCCATCCCGCCGTGCAACTGGCTCTCCTTCGCGAGCGTCGCGCGCTTGCGGCGCGCCTCGTCGGGCGTCAGGATGTTCGCGCGCAGGTCCGCGTCGATGCTCATCTGCTTGCCGGGCATCGCGTCGAGCGTGAAGCGCGCGCCGACTTCGGCAACGCGCTCCGAGCCCTTCGCGATCACGATGAACTGCACGGTCGTGATGATCAGGAACACGACGAGGCCGACGACGAGATTGCCGCCGACGACGAGCTCGCCGAAGCTCTCGATGATGTCGCCCGCGTTCGCGTGCAGCAGGATCGACTTCGTCGACGCGATGTTCAGCGACAGCCGGTACAGCGTCGTGAACAGCAGGACCGACGGAAACACCGACAGCGACACGATGCTGCCGACGTACATCGTCACCATCAGCAGCGTGACGCTGATCGCGATGTTGATGCCGAGCAGCACGTCAATCACCTCGGGCGGCAACGGCAGGATCATCAGCGAGACGATCGCGACGACCAGCACCGTGATGCCGACCTCGCCGCCGGCGGGGAGTTTGAGGGTTTTCAGCGTCATGACGACCTCGCGGAGGGAACGGCGGCGTCGGTGCGCGCGCCCGCGACCGACTCGACCCAGCGCAGGATCGCGGCCACCGTTTCAAACAGTTCTTCGGGAATCGCCGCGTCGCGCTCGACGCGGTACAGTGCGCGCGCGACGGGCGGATTGCCGACGATCGGCACGCCGAGCGCGTGCGCGTGGCGGCGCAGCGCGAGCGCGCCGTCGTCGACGGCTTTCTCGATCACTCGCGGCAGCGGATGCTCGTCGGGCGCATAGCGGATCGCGACCGCGTAATGCGTCGGGTTGACGACGAGCACGTTCGCCTGGCCGACCTTCTGCCGCGCCGGCGCGCTCGTCGCGATCTCGCGCGCGAGCCGGCGGCGCTCGCCCTTCGTGTGCGGATCGCCTTCGCTCTCCTTGTTCTCGCGCTTCGCCTCTTCCTTCGTCATCCGGTTGTCGCGCATGAACATCATGCGCGCGATCTTGTAGTCGGCCGCCGCGAACACCGTGACGACGAGCGCGACGACGCCGAGCAGCTTCATCAGCACGGTCCACAGCACGCGCGACAACTGCGGCGTCGCCTCGTACACGCTCGCGACGACCAGCGGAAACAGCGACATCATCATCTTCCAGATCACGCACGCGAGCACGACCGCCTTGACGATCATCTTCACGAGCTCGAGCAGCGACTTCATCGAGAAGATCTTCTTGATGCCCGACATCGGATTGATCGCGTCGAACTTCGGCATCACGGGCTCGAGCGTGATCATGAAACCCGCCTGCGGCGCCTGCGACACGATGCCCGCGACGATCGCGGCGACGACGAACGGCAGCATCGTCAGCGCGGCGCTCGCGGCGAGGTCGTGCAGCGCGGACAGCGTCGCCTGCGGCGTGCGTTCGCCATTCACGAAATCGAGCGCGGTGCGGATCGTGCGCGACAGGCCGCCGGTGAGCATCGATTCACCCACCGTCAGCACGCCGATCGCGGCGGCCAGCGTCACCGCGTCCGCGACGTCCTTGCTCTTTGCGACCTGGCCCTTCTCGCGGACCTTCTTCAGCTTCCGTTCGGAGGGTTCTTCGGTTTTCTCTTCGGCCATCGCCGCCGTTCCTGTCGAGAGTCGGACATGGCGCGTACGTTAGCGACACGCGGCGGCGGCCGCGCGCGCCGACCCGAAGCGACGCCGTCCGGCGCGAAGCGCGCGCGGCGCTTCGCCTCGCGCGCGCGCGCTTCGCATCGGCGGCCGGGCGGGCGCGGCGCGCTGCTACCTTGCGCTCCATACGCCATTTCCTCAACGACATGCGCCGCTCGCGCGGCGACACGGAGCGCACACCATGGACGAATCCCGGCCGACCTATCTGCGATGCAACCAAGCGGCGCTGAACGAACTGATCGACGCCGCGAGCCTCGCGCTCGGCGGCGCGCTCGACGGCCCGGCCGCCGATCCCTACGACATCGGCCTGCTGATCGACGCGCTGCGCGTGCTCGCGCCACAACTGCCCGCCGCCGACATGTTCGACGGCATGCTGCACGTCGCGCTCGGCAACTTCGACGACGCGGTGCGCGTGTTCGCGGAGATCGCGAACGGCACGACGAACACGATCTACGGCAAGGCGCTGCTCGCGTTCGCACTGCAACTGAAGCGCGATCCGGAATGGCGAATCGCCGCCGACGAGGTGCTCGCGGCCGGCAGCCCCGCGCAGGCGGTCGCGCTCGTGCGCGCGCTCGAGCGGCAGCACGACGTGATGCTCGCGAAGGAGCACGCGGATCGCACGGGTGTCTGGGAGCTTCCTGAATCGGCCGCGGCGGCCAACGGCGACACGCCCGATGCGCCGCCCCCGAACCCGGCGGGCGGCTTCGATGCGCAGGCCGCGTTCGCGCATCAGCAATATCTGCGTCTTTGACGAGGAGGCCCGCATGAATGCCCCGCTTTCCCCGGTCGACCTGACCCGCGCGCTCGACGTCGCGTTCTCCGACGCGGCGGCGGCGCCAGCCGGCGCGACCGCCGCGCCGACGCCCGACGTCCCGGCCGACGTCGCCAGCCGTTTCCAGGCGCTGATGTCGAACGCGACGCCGACGCCGCCCGTCGCGCATTCGCGCGAAGCAAGCGCCGTGTCGAAGCTCGTCGAGACGTCGGACGCCGCGATCAAGCAGGTGCTCGACAACTCCGCCTACCTGAGCCAGCACGCGGACGAACTGTCGATGAACCAGATGTTCGCGGCGTCGATCCAGGCGTCGGCCGAGGCGACCGCGATGCAGATCGACCTGCAGGCAAAGATGGGCGTCGTCACGTCGACGAAGGACGCGATCGGCTCCCTGATGAAGAACCAGTGACCATGGAACGACTCCCTTCCCCGATCGCCGCCGGCGGCCGCCGCGCGGCCCGGCTTGCCGCGCTGCTCGCGTGCGCGGCGCTCATCGCCGGCTGCCAGCAGGAGCTGTACGGCGGCCTCGCCGAGCGCGACTGCAACGAGATGATGGCCGCGCTGCTGCAGAACGGTGTCGACGCGCAGAAGAAGACGCCCGACGGCGGCAAGACGTGGACGCTCGCCGTCGACGACAAGCAGATTGTCAAGGCGATGGAAGTGCTGCGCGCGCGCGGGCTGCCCGCGACGCGCTACGACGATCTCGGCGCGCTGTTCAAGAAGGACGGCCTCGTGTCGACGCCGACCGAGGAGCGCGTGCGGTTCATCTACGGCGTGTCGCAGGAGCTGTCGGACACGCTGTCGAAAATCGACGGGGTCGTCGTCGCGCGCGTGCACATCGTGCTGCCGAACAACGATCCGCTCGCACAGGTCGCGAAGCCGTCGTCGGCGTCGGTGTTCATCAAGTACCGGCCGAACGCGAATCTCGCGACGCTGACGCCGCAGATCAAGAACCTCGTCGTCCATAGCGTCGAAGGGCTGACGTACGACGAAGTGAGCGTCACGTCGGTCGCCGCCGATCCGGTCGATCTCGTGTCGGCCGCGCAGCCGAGCGCGCGGAAGTCCGGCGGCGCGACGCTCGTCGGCCTGCTGATCGCCCTCCTCGTGTGCGTCGTGCTAGCGGCCGCGGGCGGTGTGCTGTGGTGGCGCGCGCGCAAGCACGGCGGCGCGGGCGTGGGCGGGCTGGCCGCGCGGCTGCGCGGCGGCAACGACGCACAGGCCGCGGCCGCGCCTCAACGGGCCGGTGCGCGATGAGCGGCGGTGCGCCGATCGCGAGCGTCACGGCGCGGGCCGCGTGGCTCGCCGGCTACGACGCGAACGCGCGACGCGCGGCCGACTGGGTTCACGCGAGCTGGCACGGCGCGCTCGCGCCGCTCGTCGCGACGACGCGCGCGCATGCGCCCGCGCTGCGCGCCGCGTGCTCGCTGCTGCTGTTGCGCACGCTTGGGGCGACGTCGCCGTCGCTCGACGGTTTCGATGCGCGTGCTGACCGGCTCGCCGCGCTGCCGATCGCCGACACGCTGCGGCTGCTGCGCGTGCGTGCGCTGCTGTGCCGGCGCACCGAGCTGCGCCACTGGATCGACCGTGCGAGCCGCGAGCGGCTCGCCGGCTGGGTCGGCGCCGACGGCTGCAACGCGCTCGCGGCGTTGCCCGACGCGCCGCGCGCGCGCGATCTCGATCGCCGCGAGCCGGTCGCGCCGCTCGCGCAACTGTCCGGCGACGACATCGCGTGGGAAGGCTGGTGCCTGTTCGAACGCGAACGGGCCTGGGCGCCGGCGGGGCCGATGCGCATCGTGCGCCACGCGTTGCCGCGCGACACCACGCGCCCGCCGTGGATCGAACGCGCGGCGGCGGACGCGGACGGCGCGACGCTGCTCGCGCGCCTGCCGTCGCTGTTTCCGGAGTGGTCATGGCTTTTTGGCTGAAAAACCGGCAGATTCCGCTCACCGACGATCTCTGCTTCGACGCGCCGCACGGCGTGCTGCGGCGCGACGCGTTCGAGACGGTTCAGGCGCTCGACGCCGCGCTCGACGCGCTCGCGGCCGAACGCGACGCGGTGCTGCACGCGGCCCGCGACGAAGCCGAACGGATCGGTGCCGACGCGCGCGCGCAGGCCGGCGCGCTCGTCGAAACCGCGCGGCGCGAGCACGACAGCGCATATGCGCGCGGCTACGACGCGGGCCGCGCGCAGGCGATCGCCGACTGGCACGCGCAGGCGGCCGACTCGTTCGAGCAGGAGCGGCGCGTGCGCGACAAAATGCGCGAACGGCTCGCGGAGCTCGTCGCCGCGGCCGTCCAGCAGATGGTGCGCGCGGAGGACGCGCGCGGTCTGTTCGCGCGCGCGGCGGAAACGGTCGAGCGCGTCGTCGCCGGCGCAAGCTATCTGACGGTGCGCGTGTGCGACGCCGATTACGACGTCGCGCGCGAGCAGTTCGGGCTGCTCGCCGACGCGTGGCGCCGGCAAGGACGCAACGTGCCGGTCGAGGTCGTCGTCGAGCCGCGCGTCGCGCGTGGCACCTGCGTGTGCGAATCCGACTTCGGCACCGTCGACGCGAGCCTCGACACGCAACTGAACGCGATCCGCGCGGCGCTCGGCCGCGCACTCGACGACGCGAGCCGCCCATGAACGCACTGACCGATTTGTCCCGCGTCGCCGACGCGATGGCCGCGCGGCTTGCGATCGAGCCTGCCGTCGGCATGACGGGCAAGGTGCTCGAGGTGATCGGTACGCTCGTGCGCGTCGTCGGCCTCGAAGCGACGCTCGGCGAGCTGTGCGAGCTGCGCGGCGCGTCGGGCGCGCTGCTCCAGCATGCGGAAGTCGTCGGCTTCACGCGCAACGTCGCGCTGCTGTCGCCGTTCGGCACGCTCGGCGAGATCAATCGCGGCACGCGCGTGATCGGCTTGCGGCGGCCGCTGTCGGTGAAGGTCGGCAACGGCATCCTCGGCCGCGTGATCGACAGCTTCGGCGAGCCGATCGACGGGCGCGGCCCGCTCGACTACGACGCGCTGCGCCCCGTGCTCGCGCCGCCGCCGAACCCGATGTCGCGGCGGATGGTGGACGCGTCGCTCGCGACCGGCGTGCGGATCGTCGACGGCCTGATCACGCTCGGCGAAGGCCAACGGATGGGGATCTTCGCGCCGGCCGGCGTCGGCAAGAGCACGCTGCTCGGGATGTTCGCGCGCGGCGCGTCGTGCGACATCAACGTGATCGCGCTGATCGGCGAGCGCGGCCGCGAAGTGCGCGAGTTCGTCGAGCTGATCATGGGCGAGGACGGCATGGCGCGCTCGGTGGTCGTGTGCGCGACGTCCGACCGCTCGTCGATCGAGCGCGCGAAGGCCGCGTACGCGGCGACCGCGATCGCCGAGTATTTCCGCGACCAGGGCAAGCGCGTGCTGCTGATGATGGATTCGCTGACGCGCTTCGCGCGCGCCGGGCGCGAGATTGGCCTCGCGGCCGGCGAGCCGCCCGCGCGGCGCGGCTTCCCGCCTTCCGTGTTCGCCGAGCTGCCGCGCCTGCTCGAGCGCACCGGGATGGGCGAGCAAGGCTCGATCACCGCGCTCTACACGGTGCTCGCCGAAGACGATTCCGGCAGCGACCCGATCGCCGAGGAAGTGCGCGGGATTCTCGACGGCCACATCATCCTGTCGCGCGAGATCGCCGCGCGCAACCAGTATCCGGCGATCGACGTGCTCGGCAGCCTGTCGCGGATCATGCCGCAGATCGCGACGCGCGAGCACGTCGGCGCGGCCGGCCGGCTGCGCCAGTTGCTCGCGAAGCACCGCGAGATCGAAACGCTGCTGCAGCTCGGCGAATACCAGGCGGGCAGCGACGCGGCAGCCGACGAAGCGGTCGCGAAGATCGACCGGATCCGCACGTTCCTCAACCAGCGCACCGACGAGTACGCGCCGCCCGACGCGACACTCGCCGCGCTGCACGCGCTCGTCCAATGAGGAACCGGAAACAGGGCGCCTTCGAGACGCTGCTTGCGCGGCGCGAACAGCGCGGCGCGAAGCTGCGTACCGAGCAGGCCGCGCAGCGCGCCGAACGCGACGCGGCGGCGGCCGAGTTCGCGCAGGGCGAAGCGCACGCGCACGCGAAGCTCGATGCGGCGAATCGCTATGCGGCGCGCGTCGACGCGATGGCGGCCAGCCATGCGGCGTTTGCGATCGGCGATTACGCAGCGTGTCGCCGCTATCGCGACGTGCTGCTCGACGAACACACGCTCGCGAGCGCGCAGTGCGCTCGCCTGCATGCGGCGCTGCAGGCCAAGATCGAGCAGCTCGCCGCGACCGCACGCCGGATCGCGCGCAACGACGCGCAAATCGACGTCGTGCGCGAGCGGATCCGGCGGCTCGCGTGCGCGGCCGAGGCAGCCGCCGAAGACGTACAGGACGAGGAGATCGAGGAAGGCGTGCTCGCACGCCGGCTTGCGGCCGTGCGGGCCTCGACCTGAATCCTGTTCCCGCCAATGACGGCCGGCCCTGCGAATGCATTCTCGACATCGCGGGAACGTGGCCTGGACATGCGCATGACAACCTACGACATCTTTCCGCTGCAGCACCTGGGCGACGAATTCATCGGCTTCATCGTGCTGCTCGCGCTGTCGAGCGAGCGGCTTCTCGTGATCATGACGATCCTGCCCGCGACCGCCGACAACGTGCTGAAAGGCCCGCTGCGCAGCGGCGCGGCCGCGATCTGGTGCCTGTTCGTCGCATGTGGACAGCAGGCGCTGATCCCGCAGCTTCGCGGCGCGTTCCTCGTGATCACTTGCGCGAAGGAAGCCGTGATCGGGCTCGTGCTCGGCATCGCGGCCTCCACCGTGTTCTGGGCCGCCGAGGCGATCGGCACCTACGTCGACGATGTCGCCGGCTTCAACAACGTGCAGATGCAGAACCCGAGCTCGGGCACGCAGACGTCGCTAATGGCGACGCTGCTCGGGCAACTGACGATCGCGTCGTTCTGGATGCTGGGTGGCATGACGTTCCTGCTCGGCGCGCTGTACGAATCGTATGCGTGGTGGCCGCTCGGGTCGTTCAACCCGGTTCCCGCGCCACTGCTCGAAATGTTCGCGCAGGCGCGGCTCGACATGCTGATGAACATGGTCGCGCGGATCGCGACACCGATGATGGCGATGCTGCTGCTCGTCGACCTGGGCCTCGCGTTCGTCTCGCGCTCGGCGCAGAAGCTCGATCTGATGTCGGTCAGCCAGCCGCTCAAGGGCGCGATCGCGGTGCTGATGGTCGCGGTGCTGGCGGGGAGTTTCGTGAGCGAGATGCGCGGGCAGATTTCGCTGGCGGGGCTCGCGCAGCAGGTGAAGCAACTGGCCGGCCGATAGGCGGGGCAACTGCTTTCGCACAGCGAGCGCCATCGAGACAGCGGACGTTCGGGCGGTTCCACGCGGGCATTCATGCGAAGGATGCGTCGACGTCGTGGAAGAAGCGCGCGCTGCGCGACGCGATCGACCCGCGCCCACCGGATTCCGATCCACGCGCTCGACGTTTCGCTTTCGCGCCGCTCGCTTCGCGTATCCGGCCATCACGCCCGCCGCGACGCGCATCATCCCTCCATCGATCGGCAGTTACCGTCATGCGGTTCCGACGGCGGAGCGGCCCGTCGATTTCGCCATCGAGCGCCACGGCGCCCGACGCACTTTCCTCCTCTTGATCGAAGGTACCGACCATGACAAAAATCACCGGCGGCAGCACCGCGCCTCTCGACAATCACACCACAACCACTTCGTCGAGCGACGATTCGCAGTCGGCCCGGCGTTCGAGCGATCGACCGACGGGCGGCGCGACGCTGAGCGGACTGAACAATCTGTCGACGCCGCATACACGCCGCAACGACGTAACGAACCAGGCGGCCAGCCATATGGAGAAACCGGGCGCGACGTACTATTCGGCGGCCGTGTTTGGGGTCAGCTCGGTGCTGCAGCACGGCCAGCTCGGCATCACGGAAGGCTCGCACAACAGCGTGGTGGGCAATCTCGACGGCATCTCGCAAGGCAAGCAGACGCACACGGGCGCGCACATGAACGAAAGCAAGTCGTTCGGCAAAGACGCGGTCGAGCATTTTCAGCGCGGAGAGTATCGCGACGCCGCGGTCACCGCGGCCGGTTCGGCGATCAACGCCGTGGCTTCGATGACCGTCGGGCCCGCGCGCGATTTCGAGACGGCCCGGCAACATCCGGATCCGAAAATCTCCGTGGCCGCGTCGGCGAGCCTGCATCAGGACTTCGCGACGCTGCCTTCTCCGACGCGCCCGACGCACGAATGACGCATTCGATGCGTCACGCGGCGCGCCGCCTCGCCCCCGGTCCGCGCGGGGCGCAGGCGCAGGCGGAGCAAGCAAGGTTCCTGATCAAGCTAACGAACTCGAAGTCCGAGAAATGTCTCGGGCTTATCCTTGCGCGATCCAACCTGTCTTGCCATCGCCCAATATCACCAGTGCAACCGTGGATGTAATCCAGGTCAGGCGTCGCGTGACGAGCTTAAAGAGTCGGGACTACGCCCGGGCGTGGAGTCCCGTGGCGTTCTAAGCCGATCTGCTGCCGCTACTTCGGCATCCGTTTGTTTGCTCTTCGTGCGCCCCATCACACTTTTCCCTACTCCTCTGCGCCAGCCCGATCGAAAATCTCATTTTCGATCGCGTGATCGCGCGGAGACAGGGCCGCTCGCGAAATGCCATAGCGAGCGCGATAGTCACGAGCAAGAATCAGTGCGATCTTCGCGGCACGCCATGCACGGTAATCGACGAAGAGGTGGCCGCGCAAATTCGGACAGTCGACTAAGTGGTTTGGCCGGGGCCTGAGCCAGCAATAATGCTGGCAAAGGAACCGAGGAGATGACGAAGAGAACCCGACGGACGCACTCAGCGGCGTTCAAAGCGAAGGTGGCGCTGGCCGCGGTCAAAGGCGAGCGGACGCTGGCCGAACTGGCGCAGCAGTTCGATGTGCATCCGAACCAGATCACGGAATGGAAGCGGCGGTTGCAGGAGCGCGCGGCAGACGTGTTTGGCACGGCGGGCGCGCCGTCGAGCGAGCCGCCGGTGGATGTGAAAACGCTGCACGCGAAAATCGGCCAGTTGACGCTGGAGAACGATTTTTTAAGGTTCATCGTGGATTACCGGGGAACGCGGCGCGGATCTTGAGGAAGAAGTACTCCTCGTCGCGGTACCCGTAAGCCCTGCGCTTGATGACCTTGATGGTGTTGTTGATGCCTTCGACGACGCTGGTATTGAGCGGATACCTCCAAGCATGTCCGAGCAACTGCTGCACGACGTCGAGCGGTACGTCGGCGGCCGCTGACTGCGTGCCAAACGTGTGGCGGAACGCGTGGGGCGATAGGCTGGCCAGTCGCCGACGTTCCGCCTCGGTCAAATCCGCCATCTTTTCGAGCAACTGCTCGACCGCCCATTGGAGCAGACCGCGCGCGCCGCGCACCGAGTAACCGGACGGTACCTTCCCGGTCGCACCGTCGCCGGCGTCGTACTCGCGCTCGAACTTCTCGCGCGCCCGCGGCGTGCGAGGAATCACCAGCGGCGCCACCAAGGGCAAGCATGTCTTTGTCAAAGCCGCTGCGCGCGTGAACAACCGGGCCAAGAACAGCCACCAGCCGACCCGTGAGCCGGAGCGCCGCATGCGCGGGTGACGCGACCGCACCCGCACACAAGCCTTCCTGTCGAGCTTCAGCCCCATCCGGCAACACTTCGCCCTGCAGCGGCATTTGCTGCGTGCTGCACTCTATCGTAAGCAGCTCGCCGCGCGATTCACGACATGGCGTGAATTCACCGAGCTAGCCCAAAATCCGTCCTCCGCAGCATAAGCGCCTCGCCGCCAATAGCACTTCACTGACCTTCGAGCGCCAACGTGACGACGCCCGGCCCACGTCAGTCGGCGACGATTTCGATTCTCGCGCGCTGACGGATCGCCACGTCGCAAAGCTGCGCGAACTGCCGGATGAACGTGCGCGCCGCCGGCGAAAGCCTCTCGCCCTCCGCCAGCACGACGTGAAGCTCCTCGCGCAGTGCCGACAGCGCCTTGCCTTCGAACTGCATCTCGGCGCTGGCGCCATAGTAATGACGCCAGAACGCACGCAAGCGCCGAAGCCCGGGCCAGGCCATGACGACGTCGTAGGCCTCCGCCCAGACGTCGTCGCTTTGTTTCAGACGGCTCAGCACCTGCTCTTTGCTACCCGCCGTGCGCACGAGGATGTGTCGCGTCATTGACAGGTGCCGGGCGCGCCCGAGGTTTCCGGAAACTGCGTGACGACCGTGCCGTTGGTTGCGCTGCTGGTGATCAGCCGCACGCATTTCTCGCCCACGGTGCCCACGACGATGCCGAGGTTCGCATCGTAGCGGATTCGGCCGTCCGGTTGCACGGTCCGGGTCTTGTTGGGCGCGGCCTGCACCTGCCGGCAAAGATTCTGCTGCGCCGCCTGGGTGCAATAGCTCGCGATGAACTGATTGGCGCCGGAACTCGCCGTGCAGTGGCGCTGGTAGATATGCGTAAAGCCGGTCGCGTCGACAACGCAGGCGGCATCGGCGGCGGCGGCGGCGGCAGATTCCGGCACAGTTGCAGGCGCCATCGGCGCCTGGCAGCCGGCGATCAATGCAGCGGCAAGCGCCAGGGGAACGAGTCGAAGGGTCGTGGTCATCGTTTCTTCCTTATATCAGTTTGGAGGGTCGTTGCGGTGCAGCGAATGGCATGACGTCTTCGTCATGCCGGACTTTTCGATTCCCGTCGGGCGCGTCGATGTCAGGACAGCGCCCGCAACGCCAGCACGGCGTTGAGTCCGCCGAACGCGAAGTTGTTGGAGAGCGCCGCACGTATCGTCATCGGTCGCGCCACGTTCGGCACGACGTCCAAATCGCAGTTCGGGTCGACCGCCTCGTGGTTCGCGGTCGGCGGCGCGATGCCGTGCCGCATCGCCATCAGCGTGGCCGCCATCTCGATGCCGCCTGTCGCGCCCAGCGCATGCCCGTGCATCGACTTGGTCGACGACACCGCCATGCGGTTCGCATGCTCGCCGAACACCCGGCGGATCGCCTTGCACTCCTCCACGTCGTTTACCGGCGTACCGGTGCCGTGCGCATTGATGTAGTCGACGTCGTCCGCACGCATGCCCGCCGCATCGAGCGCGGCGGCCATCGCGCGCGCCGGTCCGGCCGCCGACGGATGCACGACGTTGGAGGCATCCGCGCTCATGCCCACGCCGGCCAGTTCCGCGTAGATCGGCGCGTCTCGCGCGAGCGCGGATTCCAGCGTCTCGAGCACGACGATCCCGGCCCCCTCCGCGAGCGTCATCCCGCCGCGGCCCAGCGAGAAAGGCCGACAGGTATCCGTCGACATCACGCGCATCGATTCGAACGCCTTGATGTTCGTGTAGACCAGATTGGCCTCGCTGCCTCCGGTGATCGCCCGGTCGACGACGCCGTGCCGCACCATCAGCCACGCCTGCGCAATCGCGTGATTGGCACTGGCGCAGCCGGTCGAGATCACGAACGTCGGCCCGGTGATGCCGAACGTCATCGACACAAAGCCCGCCGACGCCTGATGGTTCGTGCGCGGCACCAGCATCGGATTGCAGCGCGTGCGCCCTTCGCCGATGAATTTCCACGCCGCTTCTTCGCGGGCCTGCTCGCCGCCCGCCCCCGAGCCGAGAATGACCGCCGTCCGGGCCCGGTCGTAATCGGCGTCGATCAGCCTCGCTTCGGCCAGCGCCTCGCGCGCCGCGACCACCGCATACTGCGCGTACGGATCCAGCAGCGCCAGGTCGTCCTCGCCGAAATGATCGAGCGGCCGGTAATCCGGCACCTCGCCGAGCGGCACCGTCACCGAGTAGCTGCCGACGCTGCGGGTCGCGGCGCGTATTCCGCATTGTCCGGCGGCCAGCGCGTCCCACACGGCATGCTTGCCGACGCCGAGCGCCGACAGGCAGCCCACCCCGCTCACTACCACGCGTCGCGTATCGCTCATCGCCACCTCGCCATGTGATGCCCAACGGGGGCCACCCCCGTGCCGAGCGGTACGTTCATGCGTTCACCTGCGCGCCGCGCTTCTCGACTACCAGCGTGGCGACCGTGATCACCGTCTCGCCGAGCGTGCGCACGGCGTCCAGGTGACGGCCGACGATGTCGATGCGAAAGAACTCCTCGACCTCGAAGACGATGGAGATGAGCGTCATCGAATCGATGCCCAGGTCCTGGAACGACGTGTCCAGTTCGACCGTCTTTTGCGCGAGCGACGGCTTGACCTGCACCATCATCGCGACGATGCCGTCACGGATGCTGCCCAGTTCACCGACCGGCATGCCGATACGCTGCGCCAACTGCTCAAGGGTGTCTGCCATGATGCCTCTTCGAAAAAGCCGCGCTACTGCGCGACGGTGACGGTAATCTGGTTGCTCTGCGTATTGCCCTTCGCATCGCCGACCACGAGCACATAGGTCGTGGTACGGTCGACCGTCACTTGGGTCGACCCGGTTCCGGTGGTGCCGTCCAGCCTGAGCGGCACCGCCTGCCCGTTGAGTTTCGCGGTCGTCGCGTTCAGCGTCTGCCAGCTGAACGTGACCTTCGCTCCCGGCAGCACCGTCTGGTTGTCGACCACGAAGTACTGGCACTCCAGCCACGGGCCCGGGCCGATGTAGCGGACCTCCGGCCCGCCCGGGCCCGTCGCGGTCAACCGCCAGATGAGCGGTGGCTGCGGCGGCAGCGGCGGCGGGTTCTGCTCGGCGGCGCCGCGCCCGTTCAGAATCTGGAATTGCGCGAACGCGCTGTCGGGCGGCAACCCGAAGTAGAGGATGGACATCGGCTTCAGGCGCACGGGCAGCTGCCGTTGCACGGGGCCGCCGTACCCTTGCAGCGTCAGCGTGAAGGTGATCTCGCTCGCGTTGTCGGGCGCCAGCTGGCCGGGCTGCACGGCACGCGAGCCCTGCACCGGCACCTGGGTGATGGTCTGCGGCGTGAGCGTCGCCCGCGTCGCATACTGCGAGCGCCACGTCAGTGTCACGGTGTCGTCGAAACCGACGTCGAGCCCGGCGGGACCGAAATCCAGCACGGCCACCCGGCCCACCTGCACGGTCACGTCGGTGCTCGCATGGCCTGACGCGTTGTCGTAGACAGTCAGCGTGTACTGGGTCGACGGCGGCTGCGGGACCACCTGGAACAGGCCCTGATAGACATCGCCGGTGCAGGTCTGGCGCTGGCCGCCTGGCATCAGCTCCACATACGCGCCGCCGATCGCGGTGAACGCGATGGTCGACGGCTGGTTGAGCGTGACCGTGGTCGGGCTGGCCAGCGCGCTGATCGACAGTTGCGGCCCGCCGATCGTCACGGGCAGCTCGGTGCTGCCGTAGGCGTCGCCGACGCTTTCGTCGATCTCCACGTCGGCGGTGGTGCCCGTCTTGCCGTCGACCTGGATGTTGTTGAGCTGCACGCCGAAGCCCTGGCCCGGCGCCAGCGTCACGCTCGCGAGCAACGGCCTGACGAGGAACGAGCCGGGCGACCCCGACAGCGCATTGATACCCCAGTCGGGCGACAGCGACCGGTAGCCGACGGCCGACAGCGCGGTGGTCAGCGTGGCGGGCAGCGTGATCGTGACGCTGTCGCTGTTCGCGCGCGTGAAGGTCACGGGCGACGTTCCCCGGTTGATCGCCGCGAACGCGAGTTCGGCGGTCGAGCCGGTGGGAACCTGGGTGGGCGCGACGTCGTAGGCCAGCAGCGTGGTCGAGGTCTCGCGCGGGCTCCGTTCGATCTGCAGTAGCACCATGTCACTCGTCCTTTCCGTTGAAAGCGCCGCCGAGCTTGAGCCAGCCTTCGCGCAGTGTCGGCGGCGTACTGGCGAGCGTCGCTTCGCCGCCCGGCTGCACGATGTTGCCGTCCTCGCGCCAGACCGACACCCCGCTGCGCTCGATCCAGGTCCAGGTGCCGCCCACCGCGCCCGGCAACGGCATGGTGAGCTGCACCGGATCGGTCAGCAGCGGCCCCATGCGGAACGTCACGTACATCGTCTGCAATGCCGTGCTGACCGGGCCGGCGGGCAGCGCCATGTAGTCGACGGGCTGCACGCCTGACACCACGGGGATCTGGCCGCGCGGGTCCACCAGCACGGTCAGGTACTGGCGGGTGGTGGCGTCGGCGGGCAGCGTGTAGGTGGCGTCCGTGACCACGTAGGGGTTCGGCGCCGGGGGCGCCGCCAGCCGCGGCAGCTCGCGCACGGCCTGCGCGAGCCGCTCGGCCATGCCGTCCGTGCGGGACGACAGCAGCCGGCGCAGCGTGCCGAGGCTCGGCGTATAGCCGTGCGCCGCGTAGAAGGTGCCGTAGTCGTCGCCGAGGTAATAGCCAGTCGTGCCGTTGTTGTCGAGCCCGTGATCGCCGACGCGCACCGGCAGCGTCACCCGCGTCAGGCCGCCGTCCTCGTCCTTGCCGGTCGCGCTCCAGTTCTGTCGTACCCACGGCTGCCCGGCCACGCCGAACGACGTCGCCATGCGCACCACCGCGAGCGGCCGCCCGACCAGCACCGACAGGTTGCCGCTGTTCGGCTGCCCCAGCGGATCGGTCTTCCACAACGTCACGTCGATCGCGTCGAGCAGCGCCTGCAGCGCGCCGACCTGGTTGCTGCCCTGCGCGAGGATGCCGTTCACCAGCCCGGCCAGGTGCGGATTGTCGATCGCGGGCGGCGCACCCAGCGCCGCGCCGACGCCGGGCACCGCATCCCAGCGCACGGCCTCCTCGCCCTGGTCGTTGACGATCATGATGAGCGCGCCCAGGTTGTGCCCGGCCGCATCGAACACCGTCAGGCTCGCGTCGAGGTGATTCGGCAGCAGCCATCCGCACACGGGGCTCGTCGCATCGGACGAATTGCTCGGCTGGCCGTCGTTCGTCGCATCGACCAGCCACGACGCCAGCCGGCTCGGCTGGAGCAGGCGCGGCACCACCTGCGCGGTGCCCGGCACGCCGGCGGTCTTCATCGATTGCGCGACGACCGGACGCACGTTGACGTTGGTATCGACGGCCTTGAGCACCTGCCCGTACGCATCCACCACCCACAGCTTCTGGATGGTGAAATGCCCCGAGCGGAACGGATAGAAGGTCGTGCCCGTCGCGGCGGGAATGAAGCCGCTGACGCCGCCCGTCATCGCTGCCTGCGGGGCTTCGATGATGCTGGTGGGCTGCGCGAGACGCATGCCGAACTGCTCGTTCAGCCCGCCGAGCGACTGGGCGAGCACGTCGAGGTTGGTCAGCGCGTCGGCGGTCTTGCGCAGCGCATCGACGTCGAACTGCAGGAGCTTCTGTACGTTGGCCGGCACGGCGAGGAACTGCTCGATCGACACGTTCAGCCCCAGCGCCTGATTCGGGGTCAGCGTCGTGCGGCCGGTGTAGATGTCGGTCGGCGGCGCGATGCGGGTGCCGTTCCAGACGTAGTCGACATCGTCGAGCGACCAGTCCGCGAGCATGCCCTGCAGGTTGCTGTCGGGGGCGCTGGGCGACCATCCCACCTGCCAGTCCAGATAGATCGGCGTCCACGGCGTCACCCACGGATCGACCGACACCACCGACGGCGGCACCCCGTCGAAGCCGACGGCGGCCGCCAGCAGGTCGCCGCCGGCGAGCGCCAGGCCCTCCTCGCTGAACGGCAGCGCCTGCTGCGCGCGGATGACGTCGGCCAGCGCCTGCAGTTGCGCGTCGGTCGGCGCGGACACCCCGGCCTTCGCATAGGCCAGCCTGGCCATCCAGCGCGCATTGGCAGGATCGAGCAACACGGTTTCGACCCAGAACGCCGGGCTTTCCTTTGGAATGCCCGACCCCGTCGGCAGGACCGACGCGAAATCGGCGGCATCGAGCGTGACCCGCGTGGCCGAACCCGGCGGCACCGCCAGCGTGAGCGCGCTCAGCGTCTGGCCGGTGAAACGCCCGTCCGCGCCGCGCGCATCGGCGAACGCGCCCGGCTGGGCCAGCTTGCTGTCGGCGCCCGCGCCGGCCACCAGCACCACCGGATCCATCGGCGCGTAGTCGCGCGGCGCCTTGATGCTGCTCAGCTCATAGTCCTTGCCGAGCAGCCCGCGCAAGGTCGTGACTTCGCCCTGCACCTGCGTCGTCAGCTGCGCGATCCGCTTCAGGGTGACCGGAATGAGCCCGGTTTCGGCGTTGGAAAGCAGTGCGACGTAATCCAGCACCTGCTGCTTCGGAATGCCGACCCGCGGCGTCCAGTTGATCTGCTTCCACAGCGCCACGTAGAGGGCCTGCTGCCACGACTGCAACGCGGCGCGCGCCTGGTCGAGCTGCTGTTGCGACGCGTTCAGCGCGCCCAGCGCCTGCGTCTGGTCGGGATCCAGCGGCAGCGTGCTGTTGCCGCCCTGCGCGGCCAGCGACTGATTGGCGTTGCCGGGCCGCGAGACCACCCAGACGTCCCCGGACGGAATCGACCCGAACCGGGCCGCCTGCGTCACCATCTCGTAGCGGGCGCGGTCGGTCGCGTAGTCGAAGATCAGGCCGCTCTGGAACGCGAGCAGCATGGTCTCGACTTCCTCCTGCACCGCCGCCGGCATGGTGCTGGCGACCCACGCGGCAAGCGCCTCGGCCGCGTTGCTGCCGATCGACACGGCCGGCGGTTCCGGCGACGTCGCCGGATCGGTGTACAGCGGATACGCGTGCGCGCCACCCTTCCATTCGATGCTGTGCAGGAACGCATGGCAGAGCGTTTGCGACGCGAGATCGTGCTGCGCCGGCGTCAGCGGCGGGCCGCCGGTAATCGGATTGGCCAGCAGCCAGGCCTGCCACGCAGCCTGCGCGGTCGGCACCGCCGTGATCACCGACCAGTCCTGCGCATCCATCAGCGCCTGCCACTGCTGTGCGTCGACGAAGCCGCCGGCCGGGCCGAACAGCGGATCGTCGCCGGGCGCCGCATACCAGCCGAGGATGCTGTATGAATACGTGCCCTGCGCCGTGTCGGGCAGCGGATCGTAGAACGCGAACACGTTGCCGACGTTCGAGTAGACCGAAGCGAACGCGACGTTGCCCGGTGCGATCGCCTGCAGGAACGGCGGCTGCGCGCCGGGCATCGCCCGCCAGCTCGCCAGCGTGACCACCTTGCCGAGCTTCGTGTAGCCGAGCGGGTCGTCGGGCGCGGGCCAGGACGTGGTGCCGTCCGCGCCGGTGTAGTCGCTCTGCAGCACCCACGCATCGAGTGCGGGCGGATTGCCGTCCTGCGCCACGTAGGAGCGCGTGACCAGCCACCGGTTCGGCACGGCGGGAAACCGCACCGCGCCTTCGGCATCGGGTTGTTGCCCGCTGCGCAGCGCCGACGGCAGCGTCCAGGTCAGGTGCAGGCCCGTGGCCGGCGTGCCGCCGTCGGTCGAGAACGGGCTTGCGGCGGGCGTGCCGTACGGCAGCGCGGAATAGTCGAAGCGCGTATTCGCCCAGGTTGCCTGCGTCTGGTTCGGCGTGCCGATCAACAGCGCGTCCGTATACATCGGCACGAACAGGCAGGGGCCTGCCCAGATCGGGTTGACGATCGCGCTCATTGGCCTGCCTCCTTTCCCGCGCCGGTCGGCGTGAACGGCTGCACGCCGGCGCTCTGCACCATTTCGATCGCGAACCCGGCACCCGTCAGGCCCTCGGCGGGCAGCGCGCCGGCCGTGCGCAGCGCGGCCGCCAGCGCCGCATGCGTCTTGCTCACGTCGACCACGTCCGCCACCGTGCCGGTGCGAAGGCTCACCGGCACGGTCTGCGTGCCGATCTGCTTGCCGGCGTTCGCGCCGCTCACGTAGCGCAGCGATGCGGAATAGTTGCCCTGGTTGTCGTCGATCACGCCGAAATGGAGGCTCTCCGCCGGCTGGTGAATGCGCACCTCGGCCGGCGTCCCGCCCAGCAGGCAGATCAGCACGTCGGTGGACAGGCGGTCGAGCCGCAGCAGCGACAGCGCGCGGCCGCTCGCGTCGGTCGCGGTCACCTCGATCCCCGGCCAGCCCGACACCGCCGCCGAGCGCAGCAGGAAGCCGCTCGGCGCGCTCGGGCTCTCGGCGGCGGGCAGGCCCGTGCGCGCCGCACGCACCGCCGTGAGACCCCGCAGGGTCTGGTTGATCACGTTCTCGATCTGGCCCAGCAACGTCACCGACTCGAGGCTGGAGCCGATCCCGATGCTCATCGCGCCGTCGATCAGCTGGTTGGTGTAGTTCTGGTCGAGATAGAAGAACCGGATGGTCTCGGGCGGCAGCATCGAGGCCGCCGGCACCAGGTAATCGAACGGCACGCCATACAGCAGCACCAGTTCGCTGAGCCAGTTCCTGCAGGCCGGCGGCAAGTCCGGCGCTATCGCGGGGGCCGGCGCTGCGCCTGCGCGCGCCGGCGCGGCGACGCCGGCCTGCCACACGACCACGTCGGCCAGGTCGGCCAGTTGCCGGGTTCGATCGATCACGGATCTCATGCGCTTCTCCCAGATGACACTGATGGCCCCGAACGGAACGTCATGAACGCCCTCCCAGCACGTCGTCGATCAATTGCAGCAGCGGGTCGCCCAGCACCTCGTCGTCGGTGAGCGCGCGCCGCACGGGCGGGCGACGCAGCGCCTTCGAGCGCAGCGCATCGGCCCGGCGCGCATGCGGAATCACCTTCGGCAGCGTCGGCGCACCGTCGCCGGCGTCCAGCAGGTAGCGCCGCGCGACGTCGAACAGCGCCGCCTTGTGCTGCAGCGCGGGGGCGACGTCGGGATGCCGCGGCGCAGCGAGCCGCGCGAGCGCCGGATCGCCGGGCAGCCGCGCCTGCAGCGCGCGTTCCGCGTGGTTCGCATACTGCTGCTGCATCACGCCGCGACGCCAGTCGAACATCGCGCGGGCGAATGCCGCGTCGGACAGCCCCAGCAGCCGGCCGATCTGCCAAGCGACGGCATAGCTCTGGTCGAACAGCCCCGTCGCCGGGTCGTAGCGGATGAACGTGTCGCTGTACTTCGCGCCCTTGACGGCCGCCGGATTGGTCGGCGCGGGCGACAGCGGCCCGCGGTACCACGAGGTGGTTTCCTCGCCGGCGCGGGTCGCGTTGACGAGCGGCACGAAGCCGATGTCGAGCGCCGTCTGTGCGTCCGGGTTGCCCACGTCGGCATCGTGCGGATACACGAGCATGCCGATGCCGCCGGGTCGCGACAGGTTACGCATCAGTCCGCTGAAGCTGCCGACGCCCGGGCTCGCGCGAAAACCCCAGGTCGCCAGCACGCAGAGCCGCAGTTGCGACGCCGCACCGGTGTGGCCGACCGGCGTGCTGCCGTCCGCGGCGTAGCCGGGCAATTGCGCGCTCCACCCTTCGAGCGACACCAGCAACGCGGTGTAGACCGTCTCCGTCGTCGACCGGGCCGGCACCAGCCGATTGCCGATCACGACCGAGAACGTGCCGTCGGCGTTGATGCCCAGCTCTTCCTTGTCGCCCGTGTTCACCTTGCGCGCATGGCACAGCAGCGGGACTTCCTGCAACGCCGGTGCGAGCGCGCCGAACAGCGCGGCGGGAAGGTCGATGACGTTGCACAGGCTCTCGCCCTCGCCGGGCAGCAGCGAGGCCGGGGCGATGGCGGGCCCTTGCGCGCCGTTGTCCGGATGCAGCAGCCCGGAAACCGGCACCGACTTCACGCCGGCGCCCGCCAGTTCGTCGTCGGTGAGCAGCAGCACCGCCAGCCAGGGCGTCGTGCCGTCGCCGCCCGGCAGCGAGCGCTCCCACGGCAAGGTCGCGCGGTTCAGCACGATGTGCGGCATCACGTCCGCGAAGTTGCCGCTCTGCGAAGCAGGCGGATACACGGACTGCACGCTGTCGGCGGGCAGCGTGAAGCGCGGGCCGGCCACCTTGAACGCCTGCGTGCCCTGGTAGGCCGGCGGCGTGCCGCTCGCCACGCCGATCACCTGCTGCTTCCACGCCAGCTGGTAGTCGCCCGCCGTCAGCGGCGGCAGGCACGCCTGGATGAACTCGATCTGCCCCGGCTGCAGTTCGCCCTCGACGTGGACGGGAATATCTTGGCCCAGGCTCATGAAACGATCTCCTCTATATCGGCAGACACCATGTGGATGGCGACACGGCTCGACGGCGCGACCGTGCTGCCCAGGCGAACGCCGTAACTCGCGGCGTGCACGGGCGCGAGGCCGACCGTCTCCGGCGCGTCGGCGAGGCCGAGCACGGCCTGCACCTCGAGCCCGTCCTGATTGCGCGTGCGCACGACGACTTCCGCCTCGCCGCCGTCGACCGCATACACGAGCAGCACCCCGTCGTCGAGACGACGGGTGACCGCCGCATGCGCGCCGTTCCCGTCGATCGACAGCACGGCCTGCGACGCCGCGTCGACGTCCTCGCTGCCCGCCACCAGCACGGCGATGCTGCGCAGCCCTGCCGGCAACACGGTATCGAACCAGCCGGGGACGATGCCCGCGTCGGTGCGTACATGGTTGTGCGCGGCGAGATCGGCCACGCTCAGTTCGGTCAGGCGCGCACGCAATGCGCGGGCGAGGTCGTAGCGCGGCGCCGCCTGCGGATGCACGCGATAACCATCGCCGATGAAGGTGTCGAATCCCGCGCGCGCGAGCCATGCGCCGGCCTCCCAGCCCACGGCCGCGTGCGGACCGACGGCGGTGCCCTGGAGCAGCACCGTGGCCGTGCCGTCGGGCGCCGCGTGCGGCACCCCGTCGTCGAGCAGCCATTCACCGAGCAGCGCATCGTTGCCGGCGAGGCACACGGCGCGCACGGGCAGCGCCCCCTGGCGCGTGAGCGCGATGCGCTCGCGCGCATCCACCGCGCAGGCGACCACGGTGCCCTCGTTCACGCGCATCGCGAGCCCGTCGTCCGCCCGCCGCGCGATGCCGAAGCTGTGAGCCAGCGCCGCCGGCGCCGTGGACAGCGCCACCGGATCGAAACGCCGGCCGCCTGTCGTCGGGCGCTCGACGCGGAAGCCCGCCGGCTGCGCCGCGCGCGGCGCGACCGTGGCCGGCATCCGGTAGCGGCGCAGGCCGCCGAGCAGCCGCACCGCCTCGCGCGGCGCGGCGTCGTGCGCCGGCTGCGCGGCGCCGGTGACAACCGGCGCCGGCAGGTTCCAGCCCGGCACCGCCGCCAGCGTTTCGGTCAGGCGGGCCAGCGTCGGCGGCGCCTGGAACAGCGCCCATCCCAGCGCGGCGACGATCGACAGGTTCGGGGTCGGCACGACGGGCACGCCCTGCGCCTGCACCGCGGCCAGGATGGCATTGCGGGCCGACACCACCGCCGGCTGCATGATGCTGTTCATGAGCCGCGTGAGCGCGTTGGCCTGATCCATCGGCGTGGCCGGGCTGTAGTGCGGCCCGCTGCCGAACGGCAGCCGGTTGGGCGGCAGCAGCGTGAAGCTGAACACCGCGTCGAGCGCCATCGGCCCGATCACGTTCTGCTCGATATCGGCGAAGGCCGACAGTGCGACGCCGTTCACCGTGTCGTCCAGCAGCTGGTCGCCCGACGACGATGGCGCCGCCGGATCGAAGGCCTGATTGCCCCACAGCGCCGCGGGCGCGCTGCCCATCTGCGCGCCGACGCGCACCCCGGCCACCGGCAGCGTGACCACCTTGCCGCTCGCGTCGAGCACGCTGACCTGCAACGGCGTGGTCACGTTCAACCGCGAACAGGGTTGCACGCCCATCTCCGGCCCGTTGGGCAGCGCATCGCCGCCCCAGTTCGCGACGCTCGATTGCGTGGCCGGAATCGCCGTCTCCACGCTGATCGTGAACGGCAGGCTCTGCAGCACCCAGGTGCCGTCGTCGAGCGTGGACAGCAGCCCGGCCAGCGCCTGCGTCTTGATGGGTTCCGGCGGCTCATCCGTCCCCGCCGCCAGGCGCACGCCGTCGCCCGCCATCGTCGGCGACTTCGCGGGCGGCAGGAACGCCTTGGCGAAGCCGGTCCAGTCGAGCGTCGCGGCGTCCTTGTTGCCGCCGCTGCCGATCGGGATCGTGAACGAGATGACGAACCAGTGCACCTTGCAGTAGCCGTGCACCGGCGGCCCTTCCAGGTGCAGCATGCAGCCGAGATCGATCGACAGCGTGATCGACACGCCGAGGATGGTGGTTTCGAACGCGGCGCCGACGTCCACGTAAATGTCCACCTCGAACCAGAACGGCTGCCAGGCGATCAGGAAATCGGCCCCCGCGTTCAGCCACGCGCGCAGCGGGCCGGCGTGGAACTGCACGCGCAAGTAGCCGCCCGCCATCACCGACGACGGCGTCAACGCGAAGTAGGCGCCGCCGGCGACGCTCACCGAGCCGGTCACCGGCCAGTTGAAGCCCAGTCGCGGCGGCGTCGGATACCACTTGGGCGGCGAGAAGACGGGGTTGTAGCCGCCCAGCGTGACGACGAAGTCGCCGCGCCGCGGGCCGCCGTCCACCGGCAGCGGGTTGAACCACAGATACGACGCGAAGCCGCCGGTGAGCCGGCATGCCGACGCGAACAGGAAGGAGTTCGGCGTGAGCTGGGCCTCCGCGTAGAACACGCCGTCGTCGGGCTTGAACGCGACGACGAGCCCCAGTTCCATGTAGACGATCGCCGCCGAGCGCGGCACCTTCGGCGGCAGCGCGGCCGCGGTCACGCCGACCAGGTCGATCTCGAAGCTGCGGCCGAACTTGACGAACAGCAGCGCGAACGTATCGAGCAGCTGGAACGAGCTGAAGCGCAGGCCCGCCGCCACCCAGTAGCGCCCGAGCGACGGCGCGACCACGTTGGCGAGCACCTGCAGCGCGCTCTCCGGCGTCGGGTCGGCGCCGAACGTGTTCGGGCTGAGCGCGCCCTGCACCAGCGGAAACTGCTGGATCTCGCCCACCGCCGGAATCGTGATGTCGCGGTTGTAGCCGAAGCCGAACGCGAGCCCCTCGACGAAGAACGGCGGCGGCCCGCCGAGCGGAATGTTCAGGTTGGCGAATGCGAACAGCGACGGCGTCGTGCCGTTCGTGGTCGGGAGTTCGGCATAGGCGCCGAGCGCGACCAGCGAGAACCCGGCCGTCTTCACCACCAGTTGGCCGGTGTAGCTCAGCATCGGCACGGTCGTCTTGAGCAGCCCCCCGCCGATGTCGATGCCGCCGCCCTTGAAGCTCGCTTCGAGGCCGCGCAGATCGAGCCGGTAGCTGTCGAAGTTGGTCGGATCGGTGACCGGGATGCCGACGTCGAGGTCGATCACGTCGAGCTGCAGGCCCGCGAGCTTCACCGAGCCGTCGAACAGCACGTCGAGAATCTTGGCGGCCTGCTGCCAGCCCGCGCCGATCGAGTTCACGTACAGCGGGCCGAAGCCGCGCTGCACCGGCACCACCACCTGCTGGGACGGCTGGCCCTGGGCATCGTAGAGCTGCACCCACAGCCCGCCCTTCGCGGGCGTCGTCTGGTGGCCATAGGCCGCCGTGGCCGAGAACGCGGGGCTGGCGGGCGGATTGGCGGCATCGGGCGACGTCTCGCTGCCGCTGCCGAGCAGGTTCTGCGCGATCGGATTCGCGCCGCGGCCGCCCGCATTCGGCACGAGCGACGGCGCGATCTGCTCGAGCAGGACGGCCCCGCCGTACTGGGTCACCACGCCGGATTGCGCGAAGTCGAAGGTCACGAGGCCGCGCGGGCCGACCGACTTCATCTTGAAGCGCGCGAGGTTCACGAGCGGATTCGCATCGCTTCCGGCGAAATCGACGCCCACGTTGACGAGCATCAGGCGCAGCCGGTCGAAGTGCGGCGTGGTGGCGTCGACCGGCACGAACACGCCGATGCCCGGTTGCAGCTGGGTGGCGTCGAGCCCCGTCTGCGCGATCCACTCGCTGTCGGTCGCGCCCAGTTGCAGCTTGAACTGCGGCACGCTGGACTTGAGGACCAGGTCCGGCAGCTGCAGCACCATGCCGTAGTTACCGGTGGTGCCGGGCTGCGGCCCGATCCACAGCCCGCCCGTCTGGTTCAGCGTGAGCACCTTGATCCGGGTGGACAGCAGCGTGGTGAGGAGGCCGGCGAGGAATTCCTGCACCGACAGCGCGCGCAGCGCGTCGAAGCTGTTGAGCACGTACTGGGCGTTCTCCTGCAGCAGCACCTGGCTGCCGACGAGGATCTGGCCGGTGCTCGGCCCCTGGCCACCGGGGAACAGCGGGGTGCCCAGCCACTTGGTCACGACCGGCGTGTTCAGCACGACCATCGACACGTAACGCGGCACCACGTTGACGAGGATCGCCAGCGCCCACTGGCCGGCGGCCGCGGCGATCGCTGTCGCATCCGTCAGGCCGAACGGCTTCGGCAGCAGCGCGCGCGACAACGGGCTGGGCGCCGCGCCGCCGCCCATCGGATCGACGCTCAGCGTGAAGCGCATCGACGCGGTGTCGAACGCGATGTCGAGCGCGGGCCCCTGCGCCCCCTCGATGGGCGCGCACACCGACGCCTGCAGCTGGAACAGCGGCGTGCCGCTCACCGGCGTCCCGTCGGCATTGAACGGCAGGCTCAGGCCGCTACGCCCGAGGCGCAGTTTCACGAGCGGAATGGCGGGCGGATCGAGCTCGACCCACAGGCCCAGCCGCCCCGGCGTGGTGCCGGTGTCCAGCCCGGCGAGCAGCGTGACGGGCAGCTTCGGCGACGGCTGGTACGCGATCAGGTTGCCCTGTTGGGTCACACCGGCCACGACGCCATTCAGCAGGGTCGTGACCGCGCCGATCGTCTGGCCCGCGTGGGCGGTGGAGAGCCGGTCGCCGAGCCACGCCAGCGCCGCGGTGGGCACTTGCGCCGGCCCGCCCACGCTCAGCAGCCGGGTCAGCAGCGCCTTCACGTCGAGCGCGGCGCCCGCCGTGCGCAAGCGCTGCGCGAAATCGGCCGCGCCGCCGTTGGCGAGTGCATCCAGCAGCGTGCCGGTCAACTGCTCGACCAGCAACGGCACGGCTTGCTGGACCGCCGCGGTGACGAGCGTCTGCCAGCCGGGGAACGGCAACACGACGAACGCCGGCGCCTGGATGCCCGTGCCGAACGACAGCAGAAAGCCACGGTCGTAGCCGCTCACCACCGCCAGCCGCTGCGCGCCGACCTGCCCGGACACCGTCACGCCCGCGGTGAACCCGGGCTGGAACGACGGATCCAGCGACAACGCGAACTGCAGCGCATCGATGCGCGCGGCGTCCACGCTCAGGTCCAGCGGCGCGGCGAGCAATGGCTTCACCATGAAACGCTGGGTGCCGGTGTCGGCGATGAGATCGATCGCGACGTTGTACGGCAGCCCGCTCACGCGGATGCCCTGCGCGACCGGCTCGACCCTGACGCCGGACGCCGATCCCGCGGCAGGAATCAGCGCCAGCACCTTGGCGATCTGCGCGATGTTGAGCCGACCGTCGAGCCCGACCACCGCGTCGTTGAGCAGCCAGCGCAGCGGCTGCTCGAACAGGCCGAGCGGCGATTTCAGGTACCAGCGCCCGCCCGCGTCCTGCCACGCGAGGCCGAACGCGCTGAACGCGGCCTGCGCGAGCGGATACGGATTGAGCAGCAGCGGCTCCACCACGCCGGTGACGAACGTGCCCAACGCGTAGGCCGGCGCGACCTTCGACAGGCTCGTCACGAAGCGGCCCGTATCGAACGGCCAGAACTGTACCGGCAGCGGCGCCGGCAGGCCGGTGCCGCCGAACGTCGCCCACGCGCTGAAGCTCGGCTCCGTCGCGCCGCCGCCGAGCGGATAGCCGAGCGCGGTCGCGATGCCGAGCCCGACCGGCGTCAGGCGCGCGCCGAACGCGACGTCGAGCGTTCCGGTCAGGAAGTTGAAGCTCGCGGCGCCGGACAGCGCGAGGATGCCGCCCACCATGACGGGCGCCGTCTCCGCGATCTCGAGGCTCAGCTGGTTGCCGTTCTTCACCGACAGCGTGAAGGGCCCGTAGGCGACCTGATCGAGATTGCTCTGCCACGCGCTCAGCAGCGCCGCGAGCGCGACCTTGTCGTTCCACAGCGTGGCGAACAGTCGCGGCAGCGTTTGCGCGGGCCGCGCGAGCAGCGGCAGCCACGCCGACGGGACGGGCGCGTAGCCCGTGTCGGCATCGGTGAGCAAGCCGAGCGCATGCCCAAGCGCGAGCAGGCTGACGGGCGTGTCCGGCGGCGTCACCCCCAGCAGCTTCCACCACAGGTCGAACAGTTGCTGGCGCGGCGTCGGACCGCCGCGCAGGCTCGCCGGCGCCTCGTCGGACAGCAGCCGCAACAGGCCCTGGCAGAGGAAATCGAGCGGATCGGACACCAGCGCGTTGAAGCCGCCGGCATTGATGCCGACGATGCGGCCGGTACTGACGTCCACCTGCATCAGGCCGAGACGCGTGAGCAGCTCCAGCACAGTCTCGAAGGTCGGGTTGGCGCCGAATTGCTGCAACACGGCGCCCACCGCGAGATTGAGCTGGCCGCCGAACGCGTCCAGCAGGTTCGGCGCGGCGCTGGTGGGCGGCAGCGACAGCGTACTCGCGGGCAGATAGCCCTTGAAGTTCACGTCGGTCAGCGTCAACAGCGGCTGCAGGACGAAGCGCCCCTGCTGCCATCCCATGGTGCAGCCGACGGTCAGACTGCCGAGCGTGCCGATCCCCGCGGGATCATCGATCAAGAGCCCGGCCGTGCCGGTGAAGACGGCCGACAGCACCGCTGCGGGCAGCATCGGCTGGGCCGGCGCCGGGGCCTTGCCCAGCGCGTACTCGACGAGATTGCCGGCGAGCGTCACGGTGCAGGCCGTATGGCCGACCGTGGTCGCGATCCCGCGCGCGGCGCCCAGCCCGACGCTGGACGCGGCCGGATCGATCCATACGCCGAGATCGAACGGCAGCGGCAGGCCGATCGGCACCCGGAACGGGGCGGCGTAGGTGCCGGCCCCCGTGATGTCCGGCGCGCGCGCGGCGGACGACGTGGCCCAGCCCGCGAGGCCGAGCGCGGCCCGGGCCTGGTCGGGGCTGGCGAACACGCCGGCCAGCTGCGCGTTGATGTCGCCGAGCGGATCGTTGAAATTGGCGGGCGTCAGCGTCGGCATCGACGCGGGCCAGGTCACGCCCGGCGGCATCTGCGCCGCGAGATCGGGCAGCAGGCCGAGGATACCGGTCAACGCGAGGCCGCCGCGCGTGCCGCTGCGGTATGCGGCTACGCCGAGCAGGCGGGTCAGCAGCGGCGCGAACGTCGCGGCCGCCTGCGTCACGAGATCCTGCAGCGCGCTCGCATCGGTGAACACCATGTCGGTGCCGACCGGCATCGACGTGCCGTTCACGATCACCGCCGGCTGGCCGACGCGCATGTCCCAGACCCAGCCCTGCCCGCGCGCCCAGCGCGCGGAGAACCCGCTGCCGGCGACGCGCAACTGCGCGCCGGCGACCGCGGGCGTCGTGTAGCCGTCGGGCAGCGCGAACGCGGCGGCCAGCGCGGGCAACACCTGCGCGCCGGCCAGGCCGGCGCCGCCGGCCGCGACCTCCAGCTGCAGCAGCTCCAGCGTCACCGCCAGCGTCAGCGCGGGGCCGCCCGCGATCGCGAGCGGCGGGGTCAACGCGAGACCGAGCACGAGCGTGCCCGCGAGCGTTCCGTCGGCGGCGGGCACCGCATACGCGAGCAGCGACACCGGCGTGCTCGACAGCGGCGCGAGCCACGGGTCGGCCCGCGTGCCGCTGCCCGTCACCGTCGCCGGCCCGGATTGCGCGAGCAGGCGGGCGAAGGTCTGCACGATGGCCTGGAACGCGGGCTTGCCGTCGACCTCGATCCCGCCGAACAGCAGCTTCGCGTAATAGGCGCCCAGCGCCCCCACCGGGTCGGCATAGGATGCGGCGATGCCCTTCGCACTGAACGGCGGCACCAGCGCATCGGGCCACGCGGCCGCGCCGGTATCCGGCGGCGTCACCCCAACGATGGCCGCCGCATAGCCGCCGAAGCTGGCGGCCGTGCTGCCGAACAGCGCGGTGAACGCGCCGGCGATCAGCGAATACACCTCGGTGATCAGCTGGTCCACCAGCTTGCCGGGCTGCAGCAGGTCGAGCTGGTCGAAACTCCCGTTGGGCGTGCTCACGCCGAGCAGCTGGAAGCGCGGCAGGATCACCGGGCCGGACGCGCTCACGCCGAGGCCGATGCCCGCCACGAGCGCGTCGAACACATAGTCCTTGCCGCCGACGCTGCCGGAAAACAGCGGTGCGCCCGCCTTCGGGCCGTCGAGGCGCAGGCCGGCGTCGAAACGGATCTGCGGCGTGACGGCCAGCCGGTTCGCCGACAGCGCGAACGCCCCCAGTTCCAGCGCGCCGCCGAAATTCAGCCGCGCCGCATTGCCGAGCGCGGTGGCCTCGGACCGCACCGACAGGCCGGGATAGAACGTGCGCAAGCCCTGCGCGTCGACGACCGTCGCGGCCGTGAAGTTCAGCGAGCCGATGCCGTCGAGATGCAGGAGCGGCAGCGCGTACGGATCGTCGCGCGTGCCGCCGCCCGTCACGTCGGCCGGCGCGCCGCCGATCAGGCCCGCCACGTAGCCGAGCCACGTGCGGCCGAGCGCCGGATCGGCGAACAGCGACGCGAACCACGTCATGAACGGCTGGGCTGGATCGCCGCCGGACACCGCCTGCTGCACCACCGTATCCCAGCGCAGCAGCGGCAGCATCGGCGCCTGAGCGTCGCCGGGCGTCGCCCGCGGGGACAGGCCGAGCACCGGCAGCAGGTAGCGCGCCTGCGGCGCATCGCCCACCACGTCGCTCAGCGCGATCACGCCCAGCGTGGCAATGGTGCTGATCAGTTCGATCGACGAGATCGCCTGCAGATCGGCCAGCGTATAGTCGCGCGGCTCGACGGCGGTCGGGAGCTGCAGTTGCTGCACCAGCACCGAGATGTCCACCGACGGCGCCGCCATGTCGATGCTCGCGGTGATCTTGCCGCCGCTGAACGACAGGCCGTCCTGATCGACGATCTTGCCGCCGCCCGTCGCGCCCACCGCGATGCCCACCTGCAGCGGATAGCCCGGCTGTCCGAGCGTGAGCGCGAACTCGCCCTTCCCGAGCTTCAGCAGCGGCAGCCTGCCCCACAGCGACACCTCCACGCTCGCGGGGCCGCTCGGCAGCGCCGACGCGGCAAACGTGCTGACGTACATCACGCCGAGGCCGAACACCTGCGCGCCGGCCGCGTCGGTCTCCGACACCAGGTACACGCCCGTCGGCTTGCCGGTGGCCGGATTGTTGATCGGCATCCATTGGCCGAGACTGCCGGGGTTCCTGACCGGCAGGCCCAGCGCGTGGCCGCCCACCTGTCCGAGCAGTTGCACCAGCAGCGCGGCCAGATCCCCGCCGTCGTCCCGGAACGCCTTGCCGATGTTGCCCACCGGATCGGCGAACCAGTCGGCGTTCAGCGCATAGACAGGCCCGTCACCGGCGACCCTCAGCAGCCCGACCGCGAGGCCGAGCGCGGCCACGGTGGGCTCGAGGCGTTGCCCGTTGATCAGGATGGGCGTGGTCGACGGACTCAACAGCTCGGGACTGGTTGGCTGGTTCATGCCGCTGGACTCCTGTACGAAGGAACGCCGCGAATGCGCCGCCCCGTTGGGTGTGAAGCCGCGTTACGCACGCTGCCGCAACGTGACCACGCTGGGCGAACCGTTCGCGCCCGCCGCGCCGCTCGGGCCGTTGGTGCCGCCCTGGCCATCCGGCCGACCCGCGCCCGCCGCGCCGCCGGCGCCGCCCGCGCCGCCGAGTCCGCCCAGTGCCGATTTCGCATCCACCGTCACGCCGCCGTCCGGCCCCAACTGATCGAAGTAGATATTCACACTCGAACCGTTCCCGCCCGGGCCGCCCGCGCCGCCGGCCCCACCCCCGCCGCCCCCGCCGCCTTGCGCATTGCCGTTGCCGCGGCCGCCCGCCCCGCCACGGCCGCCGCGCCCGCCCTGACCGCCCGCGCCGCCGCGTGCCTCCACGGTCAGACGTCCGACGATCACGCCAACGCTCCAATTGACGTTCGGCGCGTCGCCGCCCCGGCCGCCTGGCGCGCCGGAGGCGCCGCTGCCACCGGGGGAACCGCTGATGCCGGCCCCCGGCCCGTCGCCGCCGGCCGGGCCGTCACCGCCCGACAGGCCGTCCATTCCCGGCGGGCCGACGACCGTGAGCACGGGCGACGGCTCGCCACCGGACGCACCCTGCAGCAGGCCGATATTCGCGACCACCGTGGCGCCGACGTCGACGCGCGCGCCCGGTTCGAGCACGATGCTGCCCACCACGAGATGCAGCGCGTGCCCGACATCGGCCTCTATCAGCAGGCGATGCCCGGGCCGCAGACGGATGCTCTCGACGGCGAAATAGGCGTCCATGCGCCGCGGATCGAGTCCGAGGCTGGGCAGGCTGCTGGGCATCTGCGTCCGGGACGACCAGGCGATGCGCAACACCCCGTCGTCGGTCGATGCGCTGTCGAGCACGCCGCGCATGACCTGCCCCGGCGTGATGTCGCGTTGCGCGAGCGCGCGGCTGAACAGCACATGCGCCGCCGCCGGCAGCCCCGCGGCCTCCAACAGGTCGGCCATCGTCGCCTTCACGCCCGGCCCGGCGGCCACGCCGGGGTTGAGCAACGCGATGTAGCTGCTGATCGCGTGGTAGCTGTTGCCGTTGACGGGATCGGCATCCCCCCCGGTCAGCGCAACGGGATCGCCGACGCCGTATACCGTGTAGTTGAGACTGAACTGCGGCACCACGTCGGCCACCCGGGCGACCAGGAAAACCGACTTCGCCGGCACGGTCGTCTTGTAGAACCGCGTGAACGTCAGGAGTGCGAATGGGGGCGGCCCGAACGCGTAAACTTGCGCGGGCGCGGGCACGCCGTTGAGTGGGTTCTGCGTCATGTCCAGCATCGCGAGGCTCGCCAGATTGCCTCCCGCGTCGTGGCCGCAGAGCAGCAGTTGGCGGATGCCGTTGGGCAGCTTCGGGCGGGTCGCCTGGATGGCCGCCGCGACGTTGTCGCGCAGCGCATCGTAGAGCGTGCCGATGCCTTGGCCCACGCCCGCGTCGGACGGCGCACCCTTCAACCACGCCGGGTAGTAGACAGACGTATCGGCCACGCGCTGCACGAGCTCCAGCGCCGACACGGTGCCGCGGAACGCCACGGTCATCCGGCCGCCGGCGGGATCGACGAAGACGGCGCCCCACGTCACGTTGTCGCCGTCGGCGATGTCCGCCGCATAGACCCACGGCGCGGGCGGCGCGACCGCGGTTGCCGGATGCTGGAAGCGCTGATAGGCCAGCGCGCACAGGATCGACAGCGGTGCGGCGGTCTCCGGCTCGTATTGCCCGGGGGTCGCCCGCACGGCGAATCCAGCGTAGTCGCGCAATTCGTCGCCCTCGGCACAATCCGCGCAGCACGGCTGCCGAAGGTAGGTGCAGAACCCGAGCGCCTGCCCGTAGAACCACGCGGTACGCTCCGCCCACGGCGCATCGTAGGTCGGCACGCTGGCGTGCAGCGTCTGCGTTTGTCCGGTGACGGCAAGCTGGATGTTGTCCGGGCTCCGGGTCGGCGCCGACGGAAAGAAATCGACGCCGCTCGCGTTCACGGTGTAGGCGGTCGGCAATGCGCCGTTGAACGCATTCGCGAAGCTTGCGTCGCTGAACGCGGGAGACGACAGCGCGTACACGGCGATGTCGGTCACCGGCGACTGCTGCGACGGCCCCCAGTTGTTGCGCGGCGCGGCATAGGCCGCGGCAAGCTGCGCGAGCGGGCCGCCGGCCGTCATGCCGGCGAACACCACCGGGAACTGCTTCGCGAACACCTGCATCCGCCCGACATGGATCAACGCGTCCGCCAGCGCGTCCTGCACGCCGTACCACATCGACAGGTAGCCCACCTGCACCCGGCCGTCGATCCCGGCGACCGACGCGAACAGCGTCTCGTGGACGCGGGAGATGGCGCGCTCCAGCGCCGGCGCATGGTGCACCGGATCGGTCGCGGCCACCATCTCGCGCACCTGGTCGAGCAATTGCTGGCCGGCGTTGCGGGTTTCGCCGACGGCCTCGCCCGGCGCCGGACAGGCGGCCAGCCAGTCGTCGAGCGTGCTGCGAAACGCGTCGCTGTGCCGGCGCATCTGCTGAGGCAGCGCCAGCACCCGGCGCAGCTCGTCATGCCGATGCCATTCGCGCAGCGGCTTCGAGAATGCGCGCAGCTGCGTGTGCAGCGCGAGCGTGTGGCTGGCGAACGCCGGCGCCCGGCTCGCCGGCAAACCGAACGTGACGGGCGCCAGCTGGAGTCCGGACGACGTGAAGTTCTGCGTGTAGTCGTCCCACGTGCTGCCCATCGCCACGATGGCGACGATCTCGCCGTTCGACGGCAGGGTGCCCACGACGATATAGCCTTGCGCGCCATACAGGCCGTTGCGAAAGGTTCGCGCCACGCTCCAGCCGGGCGGCGGATTCACGTTGTCGAGGTTCGCCGCAGCCTGCTCGGCAAGACCCGCCATCAATGCGGCGTCCTGCGCGCTGTATGAAAAGATGCTCATGTCCGCAACCAGGTTGGTCGTGCCACCGCCGGCCCCGGCCGCGCATGACGAGGCCGGGTCGCGCTCCGCGTCATCGCACGGATGACACGGCGCGCCGCTGAAATCGACGGCAGCACCGAGGTGCAAGAAAGCCCTTGATTCACGCCGACAGAAGTGCCGTCGGCTTCGCTGTCACGACGACCTTGCCGTTACCGCCGGGCGCGCCGTTCTGGCCCGGGAATCCCACGGCCCCAGGCAAGCCCGGGGCCGCCTGCGTCTGCGGGCTCCCCTGGACCAGCTCGTTCAAGCCGCCGGCGCCGCCCAGCCCGCCGGTGCCGGCGGAGCCGCCCTGCCCGCCCACGCCGCCGATCGACGACGGTGCGATGTGCCCGGCCTGGTTCTCGGAGCTGTAGTAGACGTAGATGTCGCCGCCATTGCCGCCCGGCGCCCCGCTGCCGCCGTTGCCTCCCGCGCCACCGTTACCGCCTTCGCCGCCGTTGGCCGGCTGCACGCAGTGCTGCGTCAGGCAGGACGCCTGCGGATTCTGGCCGGCATTGCCGCCCGCTCCGCCCACTCCGCCCGCCCCGCCGTTGCCGCCGTTCCCGCCGGTGCCGCCGACACTCAGGATCGTGAGCGTGCCTTTCAGCGTGCCGCCCAGATAGATCACGCACTGCGGCGCGGAACTGCCCGTGATGCCTGCGGTGCCGTTGCTCGCCGCGCCGCCCGCTTGACCGGGCGTGCCGTTGCCCGACGGATAGCAGACGCGACCCTCGTATTTGCCGGGCAGTCCGTTTTCGCCGGGCAGCCCCTCCGTGCCCGGGCTGCCCGGACGACCGGGCCCTGCGGGCGGAGCGCTGATGGTGATGACCGGAGGCGTAGTCATTGGGCCTCCCATTCCAGCACGGATGCGAGTCGCTTCTGGATGATGCTCAACTGACACGGGCTCCCCGGGCTGCCGGGCGCCCCGGTCGAACCCGGGTTGCCGGGGCTGCCGGACGAGCCCCCGCCGGCCCCGCCCGTGCCGCCGCTCCCTGCCGAGCCACCCTCGCCGGCGGAGCCGCCGGCTCCGCCCGGCGCACCGGTCGGCTTTTGCCCCGTTCCCCAGATGATGCTGCCGGTGAGGGTGCCGTACGTTACCGTCACCGTGGTGCCGTCGCCGCCGCTGCCGCCATTGCCGCCGTTGCCGCCCTGGCCGCCGTTGCCGCCCCGACCGGCGCTCGTGGCCGAGCATTGGCCGTTGGCCCCCGCGCCGGAGCCGCCATTGCCACCGTTGCCACCGTTGCCGCCCCTGCCGCCGCCGCCGCCGGCGCCCGCGGACGTCTCGATGGAGAGGACGCCGTTGATGGTCGCTGCGGTGAACGTTATACCGACCGCGGCCGCCCCTTTGCCGCCGTTGCCACCCGTGCCGCCATACGTGCCGTTACCGCCGGTGCCACCCGCCGTTCCGCCGCTCGTGCAGCGCCCCTTGTTGTCGGTCGAACCGGAAGCACCGGAGCTGCCCGTGCCCCCTGCCGTACCCTGCGCCCCTGCCTGACCAGCGAAGCCAGGTGCGGACACCGAGCCGATCGTCGTGATACCCATGTGGATTTCCCCTGTCAGGACAGAATGTTGAACACGCCGACGTTGAACGTCACTTCGGTATTCACGAGAATCTGGCCGCCCGGTTCGACGGTGATCGAATTCGCGTTGAAGGCGACCGGCCCCGGCCCGTTGATCACGAGCGGATGGCCCGGCTGCACCACCACATCGCCCGCGTTGACCACCGTCCCCTGGAGCGGATAAGCCAGCGCATTGATGATGGGCTCCCAGTCCTTCACCCGCGCGGAATTGCCGGTGAGATACGCTTTCGACGCGCGGTCGACATCTGCGAGCGTCGCGGGATCGAGCGTGTCCTGCAGCCGGCACACATCGCCCGCATGCTGCTGCACCGCGACGAGTGCCGACTGCGGCGGCGGGGGCGGATAGTCGATATGACTGTCGCCGAAGTGTTCCTTCGTGTAGTGGTAGTCGGGCACGCCGCCGAGACGCTTCATCTCGGCGATGTCCTGCACGACCCGCACTTCGCCCGGCACGTCCGCGCCGCCGTCGGGATGCCCGAACCGCACGGCGCGCCCGGCTTCGTTGTGCGCCAGCAGCCCCGTGTTGTGCGACTTGCCCTCGAGATCGGCCAGCGTCTTGCCATAGAGCTTGAGACGTGCCTCAAGAATTTGTGCCTCGGTACTCGTCAAAGTCACCATGCAAACCCCCATGTGCTCGTGAAGTGACAGGCGAGGCGAACCTCGCCGGCTGGTAAGGCGGTGCGCCCGCGCAACGCGCGCATAGGCGGAAACGCCCGGACAGAACAGACGAACAGCAACAACCCGGCCGCCCCGGCATGCGGCACACGCGGCTTCGTCAACTCATGCGCGGCTTGGTCCGGAAGCAACGCGAAGACAGCCCCTTCGACAGGACCGACACCGGAAATGGCCTTGCCCCGGTTCGGAAAATTAAAACGAAGATGCGACGGCAACGGACCGTCATATTGATTTGAATAGTGAAATGATCAAAAAACGCATCGCTTATTTTCATGGTTTTCGTACTCATTTCGACTCATGCACATAGATATGTGCAATACATTCGTCCGCCCGATCACGTGCCGATGTCTCCAAACAGCATTCGCTGAACCGGGTCGTCTATTTGATTCGATAGGTGCGATGTCGATCGCGCGACAGGTCGATCATGTCGCGTGTGTAGCGAGACGCTAGCTAAGTGGCGTCATGCTTTCCCCGATGCGTTGGTCTGGTTACGAATAATCTACGGCCGATTCTAGTTGTGAAAAAACGTCCGTCAACCTGACAGAACTGTGGGGTTGCGGGATAGCAGATATGTTTCCTATAACCGTAAGCACGTGTGCGCAATTTTCGGGTGTTTCCTTCTCGGTTTCCGGTTGGCCGTGGTTAATTTCGACCCCGTGATTAACACATTATTTTAATCGAACAAGATGTCGAACTGTCCTGCGAAAGGGAACCGCATGAACTTGAAACTGAAGTCCTCGCTGCATTGGCTGCGCAAAAATATCGCGCTGTATAACGCGGCCTATTTGTTCATCCCGTTCTTCGATCTATTTTGCGGCGGGCGCAGGCGGCCGGTGTTCTTCGACATCGACCGCACCTACCCGTCGCTACGCTGTCTCGACCAGCACAAGGAAGAGATCCTGCGTGAACTCGACGCGCTTCTGCCGCAGCAGGATCAGATGCCGAAATATCACGAGCTGGATACGGACCTGATTCATGCGTCGGGGCGCTATCAACGCGACAAGCGCTGGAACGTGTTCATGCTGTTCAGTTACGGCGTCAAGCCGGAGCACAACCGCGCGCTCGCGCCTCGCACCACCGCGCTGCTCGATCAGATCCCCGACCTCGCGCAAGCATTCTTCTCGATCCTCGACCCAGGCAAGTCGATCCCGGCCCATTCCGCGCCAACCCGCTCCTACATCCGCTATCACTTGGCGTTGCACGTACCCGAGACCAACCCGCCGTCGATCCGCGTGAAGGATCAGGTCTACACGTGGAAAGCAGGCGAAAGCATGATGTTCGACGACAGCTGGAACCACGAGATCATCAATCACAGCGACGGGATCCGCGCGATCCTGCTGGTGGACGTGCTGCGTCCGATGCCGTGGCCGGCTCGCTGGCTCAATCGCCTCTTCTTCTGGATGGGCTGCCGCTGGTACGGGCCGCGCATCGGGAAGGCCGCTTCCAATTTCGTGGTCAGGCTGTAGATAGGGCGTCCGCCGAAGTAACGTTCATGCGTTTCCCAAATCGATGCCGATCAGCGTGACCTCGTTCATGGCGCTCTCCTCTACCGTGGACCGCCCCCCCCCTATCGTAGAACGGTCGCTGGGATCGGGCTGGCCATTTCATTTCTATGGCCAGCTCCTGATCATGATGGCGTTCGACTATCCTATCCGGCACCCGTCACCCGCGTGATCGACAATCGTGATGCGCGGAGGCCCCGTGGACAAACCCGCCGCGCTCGCTCGCCTACCGCTGCGTGCTACTCTCGCAAATGGCACCGGCCAAGACAGTTCAGTGGTGCGCGACCAGTGAACACTGTGGATTCACGCATCATGTACTCGATCTTTCCCGCGTTTGTATCTGCCTTGTTTCTCGGGTTTGGCCTCTACGTGCTGGCCACCAAGGGGCTCACGCGGGTATCCGTCCCGTTCGCGTTGATGTGCGCGACGACCTTCGTCTGGCAGGGAACGTGGGCCTTCCTGTTCCAGACGACCGAGGCGGACGTCGCCAACTTGTTAGTCAAGGCAGGCTATCTGTTCATCCTTTTTCTGCCGACGACCTTCTATCATTTCGTGACGGAGATCGTGTCGCGCCGGGACGAGCGGCCGATCATGTTCGCATCCTACGGACTCTGCGCCCTACTGGCGGTGCTGCTGGTCACGAGCAATGCGGTCGTCGATGGATTCCGCCTGCATTTCTTTGGCCCGTATCCCAAGGCGGGCCCACTGCATCCGTTGCACGTCGTGCAGACGGTACTCCTGGTCGGCCGCAGCGGTTGGCTCCTGATCGAGGCAAGACGACAGGAGCGAGCGCGAGACGTCCGGCAACTGCTCACTCAATGTCTCGTCAGCCTGGGCCTCTACTCGCTCGCGGCGACCGACTATGCGGTGAACTACGGAGTCGAGTTCTATCCGGTGGGGGTGCTGTTTATCGCGATCAGTCTCGGGATTCTCGCGACGTCGATCGTCCGCTATGGCCTGATGGGCCCCTATCTCCTGGCCGCGACGGTCGCGCACGAAGTGGCCACGCCGCTGGCGGCGATCGGCCTGCACGCGGACGAGCTGCGCAACGTCCTGCCGGTGCTGCTGCGCGGGTATCGGCTAGCGGTGGAGCACCGGTTGTGCGCCGACGGTTTGTATCCTGGACAGCTGGAGCGGCTGCCGACGCTCGCGTCGTCGATCCGGCGCCAGGTCGACACCACGAGTACCGTGGTCGAAATGTCCCTGGCGTCCTTTACGCTGGACCGACTCGATCGCCACTGCTTCGCGGCCTATCCGATACGGGCCTGTGTCGACGCCGCAGTGGATCGCTTTCCCTTCCGTCCGGGTGAGCGAGACCGCATATCGGTCGACGCGATCGATCCGGACCTTCAGTTCTCCGGATCCGACTCGCTCGTGATCTTCGTCATCTTCAATCTGCTGAAAAACGCCCTGTACGCGATCCACGCAAACGGCCGTGGGCAGATCGAGATCGAGGCCCATCGCAGCAACGGTTACTGCGTGGTGCGTTTCAGCGATACGGGCCCGGGCATCGCCCCCGATGTACTCCCTCAAATCTTCGACGCCTTCTTCTCAACCAAATCGCACGGTCGCGGTGCCGGCATGGGCTTGAGTTTTTGCCGCCGCGTATGTGAAGCGTTCGGCGGCACCATCGCATGTGAATCCGTCCCCGGCGTCCGGACCACGTTCACGATTCGGTTGCCGGAGCCCGGTTCGCCGGCGGACCAAGCATTGCGCGATCCGCCGGCGCCCACCCGGCGCTATCGCATCGGGTAAGGCGGTCTCACATTCAGTTCGCGGCGGACGGCAGGATCAGTTCATACGCCTTGACCCGCTCGATGATGCCCGGCGGAAACCGGCGGATCCGCTTGTCGGAACCGGCAAACACTATCTGCTGATACCCCAGCGACACTTGTCGTCCGTCAACGTAGAAGCGAAACAGCAGATAGGCCGAACATTGCCGAACCTCGAACGTATTGAGAAAGCAATCGACCCGCTGGAACGGAAACGTCTCTTGGATGTATTCCTGATGCGCGCGCTTCGTCACGAACGACCCGCCGGCCGCCAGCAGATTGTTGTGGATGCATTCGTGAAACCAGCGTTCACGGCACACGCCCTGCCATTCGAAGTAGCGTGCGAAATAGGTGTTCATGAAAGCATTTGAATCCTTGAGGTAAATGTCGATCACGTGGTGGAAGGTTTTCTCGGACAGATTTGCCGTTTCGTCGGAAAGGACGTGAAGAATCGCGTCTCGCGTCAACATGGATAACTCCTTGAGTCGCTACTGGCGGTAGCTGCGCATTCCTTCAACGAGAAGGAATGGCCCGATTCTCCCCGTGCAATTCTGCCGAGCGGCGCGGTCAAAACGTGCCGAATTCGCGGATGACGAGCAGTTGATGTGCGTCCCACTTTCGCCGGATAATTGCCGCGGTCGTGCAACGCGACCGTCATTCGCGGTAACGCGTCTCCGGTACCGCATCTTCTTCTGCTGATTTATCGAGACTCGTATGCAACCCTTCGTTAGGCAGCCGGTGCTCTATCCCGTGTCCGTGGTGTTTGTCGATGACAATCCGGATTTCCTGCAGGCGCTGCGGGGCGCATTTCCGGACGAACACCTGAACCGCTTTTTTACGCAACCCCAGGCGGCGCTCGACTTCGTGTCGTCGCGTGACGCGGAGATGCCACCAACGGCCGCGGACTATTTTGGTGCGGAGAAAAAAGGCGGAAATGCGATCGGCCAGGATGCGCTCACCGATCCCGCCCGATTCGAGGCGGTGGGCGCGGTGGTCGTCGACTATTCAATGCCGGAGGTCGACGGCATCCAGTTTCTGTCCTCCATCCGCAACGCGAACTGCATGAAAATCCTGCTTACCGGCGTCGCCGACGAGCGCGAGGCGGTGGACGCGTTCAACGCGGGACTGATCGATTGCTATCTGAAGAAAACCGACGTCGAGATGGCGCGCAAGCTGGCAACCGTGCTGGACAACGCGAAGCGCAAGTACTGTGCGGCCCGCGGGCACATCAGCCTGCATGAAGCGGGGTCGACCTACCGGGATCCGCGGATCGTCAAACTGATCGACGAGGTGGCCGCGCGGGAAGGCATCGTCGAATACTACTGGCGCCCCAATCAGGACGCGGTGCTGATGTTCGACGCCGCCGGCGCGCCAAGCGTATTTCTCGCCTGGAACGAAGAGGACTGGTCGTTCCACTGCGATATCGTGTCCGACGCGGACGGACCGGCCGAATTGTGCCACGGCATGGAAGCGCGCCGTATCATGCCGCTGTTCTGGCCGTCTCAGGCCTATCGGCCGGGCCTCGTGGACATTCACTGCGCGGCCCCGCTACCCGTTCCGGGATGGCACGGCACGTTTTATAGCTGGACCCGTTTGGATGATACGGCCACCGAGCGCGAGCTGCCCACGTTGGCAAAATGGCGTCACGCGTAAGAAATAATCCGCCCATCTCCAAACGGAAAGGATAGGCGAGGCGGTGCTGTCGTCGACTCGGTAGCAACTCGAATTGGAGCAATCCCTGTCAATGTTGCCAGTTATCAGCGGCATGGACTTTTGTTCCAGTAGCACCCTATTCCGAGGGCCGCCCCTTTTCCATTAGACGGCACGTCCGTTCAGAGCAGGCCGTTGACCAGCGGCCTGCACCGCCACCCGATATCGATCGATTCTCGATCCGATGTTGTCATCACGCTTCACGAAAGCTGCAGCGACAAGCGATCCGTGAATTTCCGACGGCGCATCGAGGCTCGTTTTCACGGCGCGTCAACGTCACCGCAAGGGCCCGGGTCGCGTCTATGCTGGATGGCTGGAGCAGCCCCCTGAAACACCGGACACTGCCTCCCACTTAACATAACGGGTAGGCATAAGACTGTGTTTTTGACTAACACCGGGCAGGAAGTGATGGATGTGTTGACGGGCCCGGAGCGTCGGCGGCACCGGACGGCGGAACAGAAACTGGCGATGGTGCGCGAGAGTTTCGAGCCGGGGAAATCGGTTTCGCTGGTCGCGCGGCAGCACGGCGTGAACCCGAACCAGTCGTTCCATTGGCGCAAGCTGTACCAGGATGGGAGCCTGTCAGCGCTCAAGGCTGGAGAAGAAGTGGTTCCGGCGTCGGAACTGGCCGATGCACTCAAGCAGATTCGTGAGCTGCAACGGGTACTCGGCAAGAAGACCGTAGAGAACGAAACACTTCGCGAGGCAGTCGAACATCCGAAACCGCTGAAGACCTTGAAGTCGCAACTAAAGAGCGAGGCCGACGCGCACTTGGAGGTGCACAAGGCTGCCCTAAAGTGTGGCGGCGACGCCGATATCGAAAAGCTGCGTAACGAGCTTATTGCGGTCACGAAGGACTGCAACTCCCTGATGGGCGCACTGATCCCGCGCCGCTTGACGCGATCGCCGCGTTCACGCGGGTCTGGTGAAGTTCCACAAGGCGCTCTTGGGTTTGACGGCCGACTTCCGGCCGAACCTCTCATAGGTGCCTGCGAATATCGCCTGGGACACCGCGGCGTCATCCAATGAATTGCCATTTTCTGCGCGCCGCCGGCGCATCCCACCGCTTCCCCCTTTGAAACATGGCCGCCGTTCGTTCGCTGGACGTCCATTGCAAATTTAAAGACATTCGCCGCGTAAATGACGAACGCAGCGCCATGGACCAATTTCATTTACACGCATACGAAGGCAACAATCAAAGCGAATATTTAATAAAATAAATTCCGACCGTCGTTGTCGTTCCGCTTCGCATCGCCCGTTCCGATCGAGTGGCGTCACGGCCTCGCTCCGCCCCGCGCCCAGGTCTCCCGCCGCTCCCCAAGCGCACCCCGCCAGCGCGATGTTGCCGATCCCGCGAACGCAGCCGACAAGATCATTTCATATTTCTCACCAAATCCTGACTCGATTAACGCCGCCATGATTAAAAATTAATTTATTAGAAAATATCTTGTAATTATAAAAACGCTCTTCTAGCATGCCCCTGCGGTTCGCGACATGTCTCATATCAAAGTTGGTCCTTGATGCATTCCTCGAAAATCACGCATTTATTCATAATCTGGGGGATTACATGAAGAAACTGTCTCGTCTGCTGTCCGTCACCGCGATTACCGTCGCGAGTCTCAGTGCTTTTGCCCAAGCCGGCGACCAGCCGGCCGCGGTCGACAGGGCGCTGCAACTGATCCAGCAGAACCCGTCCGCCTTCAGCCTGGCTACCGGCAGCGCCGCACGCACGTTGAAGTTCGCGGCGCCGCAGGCGAACGCGCCGACGGACGGCGACCAGTTCCAGGTACGCGACGTGATCGTCGATCCCGACGGCACCGAGCACGTGCGCTTCGACCGCTTCTACGCGGGCCTGCCCGTGATCGGCGGCGACGTCGTCGTCCATTCGAACCACGGGCAGCTGAAGCAAGCAAGCCTGACCCTGCCCGCGCCGATCAATCTCGCCGGCAAGATCGGCAAGGTCGGCGACCGCTTCGTGGTGCGCAACGCGCCCGACGTGGGCGCGGCCAGGGTCAAGCGCATCGCGGCCGCGCGTTTCAGCTCGGACGTGCGCCGCGTCGACGACGCGGAACTCGTCGTGTTCGCGCGCGACGTCACGCCGACGCTGGCCTACGCGGTGCGCGTATACGGCAAGGCGACCGACGCGCACGGCGATGCCGTGCTGTACTACGTCGACGCTCGCACGGGCACCGTGCTCGACGCTCAGGACCTGATCAAGACCGCCGCCGCGACCGGCACCGGCCGCTCGCTGTACTACGGCAACCTGACGCTGACCACCGACCAGACCGGCACGAACGCGTACCGGATGCTCGATCCGACCCGCGGCAGCGGCTCCGTCTACGACGGCCGCGGGCTGATCGCAGAGGATGTCGAGCAAGCGACCGACCTGCCGATCTTCACGAGCAGCACGAACGTGTGGGGCAACAGCTCGACCACCGACCGGCAGACCGTCGCCGCCGACATCGACTACGGCCTCGCATTGACTTGGGACTACTACAAGACTGCGCACAACCGTAACGGCATCTTCAACGACGGGCGCGGCGTGAAGAGTTTCGCGCACGTAGTGTTCGACACCGGCAGCGGCACGACTGGCGCGAACGCGGCATGGATGCCGTCGCACATCATGGTGTACGGCGACGGCCAGTCGGGCACGAGCCTGCCGAAGCCCGTCGTGTCGGTCGACGTGGCCGGGCACGAGATGAGCCACGGCGTGACCGAGGCCACCGCCAACCTGAATTATTCGGGCGACGCGGGCGGCATGAACGAGTCGACGTCCGACATCTTCGGCACGCTCGTGAAGTTCTACGCGAACAACCCGAACGATCCCGGCAACTACGTGATCGGCGCGCGCGTGGTGAGCGGCGGCCTGCGCAAGATGTACAAGCAGGATCTCGACGGCCGGTCGTTCAGCTGCTATCCGTCCGGCGGCTTCTCGTGGGCGAATCCGCGCCACGATCCGCACTTCACGTCGGGCGTCGGCAACCGCTTCTTCTACCTGCTGTCGGAAGGTCCGGCCGTGCCGTCGACCGATACCGGTCTGTCGAGGACGCAGCTGGTCTGCAACGGCGACACGACCTTCAGCGGCCTGGGCCGCGAGAAGGCCGGCAAGATCTGGTACCGGACGCTGACCGTGTACCTGAACGCCAACTCGAGCTACCCGGGCGCGCGGCGTGCGTCGATCCAGGCGGCGAACGACCTGTATGGCACAAACTCGGCCGAGAGCGCAACAGTCGCGCGCGCGTGGAGTGCGGTCGGGGTGAACTGACGGCACTTGTGTGGGCGTGTTGAACGCCGGAAGGTCGTGTGGCGGTACTTCGGTTCGGAGGAAAGCGAGCCGATCGACGTCACGCGGCGCTCAGGCGTGAGGACGGCAGGTGTTGATCAGCCGCCTGCGATTGCAGGCGGCTGATCGGCGGACAATTCATTCGGGCCTTGCGCGCCCACTCGGCGCTCAGCACATCGGGTGAGCCCCTCCCCGGGCGCAATCCGAACCAGCTGGCGCATCGGCGAATTTTCCCGGGCGGACCGAACGTCGAAGTGTGCAGCGGCTGCAGTTCAAGCCGTAGCCTGCGCTGTCTCGCCGCGCCGTGACGCGAACGAGCCGGCGGGAACGCAAACCGTCCCGCCGGACGCATCCGCCCGGCTGGCCGTCACCGGTCGTACTCGAAGGCCTCGGTAAAGAGCGTGTCGATCGTGTCGGACCAGCTCAGGTTCACGAACGAGAAGTCGCCGCCGCCCGTCCAGCCGGCCACCGACGGAAACGCGACACCCTGATCGCCCGGCACGTTGAGCGTCACCGCGGCGCCCGGCAGGACCGGCACGGCCGGTGCCGAACCGTTGACGAACGTCGCCGCTGCCTGCCCTGCCGCGGTTGCGCGAATCTGCACGTTGCCGCGCTTGACGAACGGCAGCCCCGCTTTCGACGTCCAGCTCAGCGGGAAGGTCGCGCCGCCCGCGAACGTGCCGGCGGTGCCCGGCGTCAGCCTGTCGCGTGTGGACTGCGCCAGATCGTGCCACGCGTACTGGCGCAGTGCGTCGGGCGACGGCGACGGCGTACGCAGCCGGACCGTATAGTGCCTGGCCGGCGCCGCGGTGTTGCCGTTCTGGTAGACGTCGATCGTATAGGCGCTGAACGGCTTGATGTCGGCCAGCTCGGCGGCGCTCAATTGCGGCTTCGCCCACGCGGTATTGTTGCGCGGCGCGTCGCCGGGCCACGAAAACAGGCTCTGGTTGGCCGGGTCCTGCGCGACGCCGGCCAGGCGGAAATTGTTGCGACACTGCGCACTCTTCGCCAGTGCGGCAAGCTGGACCGGCGTCTGCCCGCTCGCGACCTGCGCGCGGATGTTCAGCGTGTCGCACGTGCCGCTCGACGGCTGGAGGAACACGCCGTTGCGTAATCCGGGGCCGTTGACGATCGCGAAGTCCACCGCGGTGCCTGCCGCATCGACGGTCCCAACCTGCAGGTTGAGCGAATCGACGAACGCGTTGGTCCCCGTCGACGGATTGGCCGGATTCAGCCAGTCCCACTTCTGCGCGTTCGCGTTCACCTTGCTCAGTACCGCGCGCTGATTGCCGACCACGCGCCAACCGTTGTCGCCGCTCGCGAGGCTGCTCGCCCGCACGGCGAGTTGCACATGCTGCTGCATGCCGTCGCGAATGCCGTCGGCGCGCGTCCACGCGAGCTTGACCCACATCGTGTCGCCGGCGACGACGCGGATGACTTCCGGCAAGCTGAAGCTGGCGTTGTTCATCGCATCGTCGGCCACGATGCCCGGCGTGCCGCCGGCCGGCGCACCGAACTCCTGGTCGACCGACATCCCGTTGTTGAGGTACTTGGCGGGCACACCGGCGTTCAGCGCGCCCGACGCGACGTCATCGACGAAGATCCGGCCGCACGCCGACACGCTGCCGCCGACGCGCGCAGCGCCGGTCGAACCGGTGAAGCACTGGTTGAGGGCACCCTGCAATCCCGCCAGGTCGCTGGCGCTCGGCAGGTTCGACACCACCGCGCCATTGATGGTCGCGACGGCCGGCAGGCTGGCCTTGTCGCTGGCCTGCGGGGCGACGCCGGGTGCGAGCTGAAGCTGCACCGGCGCATCGCCGGACGCACCCGCCACCGAGCTGATCTGGACGCCGCCATCCGGCAGGACGTTGATCTTCACCTGGTCGAGCAACCGGTCGAGACCCGGTGCGCCCGCGGTCAACGAGCCGGAAATCAGGTCGACGCCCGTATTGCCGGTCGCGGCCAGCACGTCGGCCAGTGCCGAGGAATAGGCCTGCACCGTGCTGGCAACGGCCTGGGCGGTGACCTTGCTCTGCAGCAGCCCGGTATCGGCCAGCAGCTTCGTCGGGTTGCCGCCGACGATCGTGGCGGCGATCGCGTTCGTGATCGGCGTGATGTTGATCGTCTGCGTGCCGGCCGTGGCGCTCAGTGCGATCAGCGTGGCTTGCGAATCGGCGACGTTGCCGTAAGCCGACAACGCGAAAGGCGCGGTCAGGCCGGTCACGGTGCAATGAAACGCGCCGGTCGACGCATCGGCCGGGCAGTCGACCGATTTGCCGGTCGCATCGACCAGTTTCACGGTTGCGGCCTGCATCGCCGCGCCGGCGGCCGCGACGCCGCTGACCGTCTGCGCGGCGGGTTCATTGGGGGGAGACGACGACGAACTGCCGCCGCCACAAGCCGACAGGACGAGTGCTGCAATACCGGACACGACAGGTGTGAGTTTCATTGCGTTTTCCCCGAGAGTCTTCTGGTTGATGCGTGTCACACGCACCGCGCATGCACGCTGAATGGCGGGGATTCTCGCAAAGCCGGTTTTTGCGATCATCATTCAGGTGAATGAAAATCGGGAAATAACACGGCACGGAACGCAAATAACCTGTGTTAGCCTGAAAAAAATTCGGCATTCGAATCAATATCCTCAGACAAAACTCCACATACCAAGATCGCGACGCGGCGGGGGAAAGCATGCAACGGGACCAACTCATCGGGGACCTCTATGAGGCCGCGCTGTGTCCGGATGGTTTTCTCGACGTATTCCACCGGGTATCCGAAACGCTCGGCGCAAACGTTTTTCATATGTTCAGTTGGGATGCCGCTCGCAATGCACCGAAATTCTCGATTTACTCGCCGCGCGCGGAGTTCGACGAGGTCGTCGCGCTCTACGACCAGTATTACGGCGCGCTCGATCCGCGCCGCGGCTTTGTCGAGAACGCACCGCTCGGCGAATTCGTTTGCTGTCAGGATCACCTGACCGAGCGCGACGTCGAGCGCAGCGAGTTCTTCCAGGACTTTCAGATTCCGTCGGGCTTTCGCTACCTGATGGGGGTTCGCTTCGCGCGCCCGGGCAGCGACAACATCTTGCTCGGGTTACTGAGAGCGTGCGGCCGACCGCCCTATTCGCCGGAAGAACGCGCGACCCTGACGGGCATGGCAGTGCATCTGCAACGCTCGATCAACCTCTGGCAGGATGCAAGAGTGCTGCTTCGAGACGCTGCGCTCGGCACCGAACTGATGGAGGAACTGGGCTTGTCCGTCTTCGCACTGGACAGGCATTCGCGCGTCGTGTTCGTCAACCGGGCCGCAGAGTCGATGCTGCGCGCGACCACCTGCTTCAAGCTCGAGCACGGTCATCTGAGCGCGGCGAGCGCGCCGCAGAATGACGCACTCAAGGCGGCGCTTGCGCGCGTCGCGAAGACCCGCAAAAGCGAGAGCCTCGCCCTTTCCGGCACCTTGAGCGCCGCGCACGAAATCTTTCTCGGCATCGCCGCCCTGTCGGGACAGGCGCGCCATGCCGCCGTCGGCGACGCGACGCTGCTGGTCACGGTCAGGCAACGCAGCGCCGCCCCGCTCGTCGTCGCGCAACAGTTGCGGCAGGCCTTTGGCTTGTCGAGCGCCGAAGCCGCCGTCGCCGAAGCGTTGATCGGCGGCAAGACGCCGGACGAATGCGCGGCCAGCGCCGGCGTGTCGCTCGCGACCATTCGTACCCAGTTGCGCGCGATCTACGAGAAGACACATTCGCGGAATCAGGCCGAGGCGGTGGGACGGATGCTCTGGGTGCTCCCGCAGCACAAGCGCGACGATTGATGCTTTGAAACCGCGGGCCAGTCGTCACCGCAACGGTTTTTCGATCTTTACGGTTCGCAGGTCAAGCAACTGGCCGCCCCGCCAATCTGCACGGAGCCGAAACGCCTCTGCATCCGGGCAGCCGCTTCTCGAACCCCGTGCGCGAGGCATTCAATCTCGCATCAGCGCCCGTAAAAAACGACCGGTTCGGGTTCCACGCCCCGCTTCATCGCGTCGACGCGGGCCGTCCGCCCGCGTCGCGCGTCTTCGGTGTTGTGCAACGGCATCCCGAGATCGAGCACCACCTGGTCGGCGCCCGGCACACCGCCCGCCGACCAGGCTTTCAGCAGCGCGCGGATGGCCGCATACGAGCGCGTCGGACCGTTCGAAAGCCGGATCGCCAGATCCAGCGCAGCTTTTTCCACATCGGCTTCCGGCACCACGAATGCGGCGATGCCCAGTTCACCCGCCGTCGTACCCGACATCACCTCGCTCAACATCACGTAGCGTGCCGCGCGTGCCGGCCCCGCACGTTCCGCAATCCGTTGAACGGCACCGCAGACGGGGATGGTGCCGACCGACGGCTCGATGCAGCGAAACGATGCGTTATCCGCAGCCACGACCAGGTCGCAAGCGAGCGCCAGTTCGAACGCGCCGCCCCAGGCCCGGCCGCGCACGGCACACACGGTCGGAATCTGCAGCGCTTCGATTTTGCGATACGAGTGATGCATGTCGCTGATGAAGGTGCGCCACGCATTGAATTCCTTGTCGATGAAATCCAGGATATCGCCGCCCTGGCTGAAGTTCGGGCCTTCCGCGCGCACGAGAAGCGCCCGGATGTTCGCTTCGCTGGCCTCGTGGACGGCTTCGCTCAGGTGTTCGGAAAACGCGGTTGCAATCAGGTTGAGCGGCGGATTCCCGAGCACGATGTGGCCAACGGAATCGCGGCGCTCGAAACGGACGGATGTCATGTGTATCTCCTTGATCAGGCAGTTCTGCTTACATTCAGATCGAGTTCCCGGATCATGCTTTCGCGCATGGCGAACTTCTGCGCTTTTCCAGTCACCGTCATCGGCATGTCTTCGACGAAGCGGATATAACGCGGGATCTTGAAGTGCGCGATCCGGTCCCGGCAGAAGTCACGGATCTCGTCCTCGGACGCCTCCTGGCCCGGCTTGAGCACGATCCACGCGCAAATCTCCTCGCCGTACTTCCGATCGGGCACCCCGAATACCTGCACGGTCTGCACCTTGGGATGGCGGAACAGGAACTCTTCGATCTCGCGCGGGTAGACGTTCTCGCCGCCGCGAATGAGCATGTCCTTCACACGCCCGACGATATTGCAGTAGCCGTCGGCATCGATCGTCGCGAGGTCGCCGGTGTGCATCCAGCCGTCGCGGATCGCGTCGCGCGTTCGCGCTTCGTCATCCCAGTAGCCGAGCATGACCGAGTAGCCGCGGGTGCACAGTTCGCCCGTCTCGCCAACCGGCACGACCTTCCCGTCCACGTCGACCACCTTGCACTCGAGATGCGGCTGGATGCGGCCGACCGTCGACACCCGCTTGTCGAGCGGATCGTCCGTTGCGCTCTGGAACGACACCGGGCTGGTTTCCGTCATGCCGTAGGCAATGGTGACCTCCGTCATGTGCATGGTCGACACGACCCGTTTCATCACCTCGATCGGGCACGGCGCGCCGGCCATGATGCCGGTGCGCAGGCTGGAGAAATCGTATTGAGCGAAATCCGGGTGGTCGAGCTGCGCGATGAACATCGTCGGGACACCGTGCAGCGCGGTGCAACGCTCGTCGCTCACGGCCGCCATGGTGGCCAACGCATCGAACGCCTCGCCCGGGAAGACCATGCACGCGCCGCTGACCGTACACGCGAGGACCGACATCACCATGCCGAAGCAGTGATACAGCGGTACGGGCACGCACAGCCGGTCCCCTTCCCGCAAGTTCATGGCCGCGGCCACGAACCGTGCGTTGTTGATGATGTTCCGGTGCGTCAACGTGGCGCCCTTGGGCGCGCCGGTGGTGCCGCTGGTGAACTGGATGTTGATCGGGTCGTTGGCGTCGAGCCCCGCGGCAATCGCATCCAGCTCGTCCATCGACACGCCTGCGCCACGCGCAAGCACCTGCCGATACGTCAGCATGCCCGGTGTGGGCACATCCTCCATGCGAATCACCCATCGCAGCGTGGGCAGCCTTGCCGCACGCAAATCGCCGGGCTCGCAGTGCTTCAGCTCGGGAGCCAGGGTCTGCAGCATGTCCAGGTAACGGGACGTCTTGAACGACTCGGGCGCGACGATGGCCTTGCAGCCCACCTTGTTCAGCGCGTATTCAAGCTCCGCAAGCCGATACGCCGGATTGACGTTGACCAGTATCAGACCGAGCCGGGCGGTCGCAAACTGGGTCACCGTCCACTCGAACCGGTTGGGTGACCAGATGCCGATACGGTCGCCTCGGCGCAGGCCCATCGCATGCAGGCCGGCCGCCATCGCGTCGACCTCGTCGGCGAACGCCTGCCAATTCCAGCGAACGCCCTGCGCGCGGAATACGACGGCGGGCCGTTCGCCGTGGCGCTTCACGGTTTCGGCCAGCAGGGCCGGCACGGTCAGTTCGCTCAACGCGGAACCGGTGTCGCCTTTGACGCAGGACAGTCCATCGACCGGCAGCGTCGCATCGTTGCCGGGCCCGGATGTTCCAGTCTGAATCTTCATACGTGTCTCCAGAGTTTCACCGGCGCAAGGCTCGCCACGACTGGTGCGTGGGCTTCGTCCGATAAGTTTCTGGAGTGCATCTTTGTATCTTCCCAGGAAGATGTCAAGAAGGGATTTTACCCGCATCGCGATGAGGGGTGCTTGCGAACAAATAATCTATGAAAAACGGCATTCTTCACGATTTCCGCCCGGAAAATCGAGTGAAGCGATGCGCAGCCGCTCTATCGTCATGCGACATAACACCATCCTCGGAAGAAATTCCGAAAATGTCTTCTCTGCAGGAAAGGCGGCGACGACCGGACATCCCGAAGGACATCCGTCGCCGGCACACGCATCGCAATGCGCGTGCCGTTTCTTCAGAACATATGGCGAATGCCGAGCATCACCCCGGTCTGATCCACGCCCGCCGCCGGCCACGAAGCAGTGCCCGCGGTGCCGCCGTCGATCGTGAGCACGGAGTTGCGCTGATTGAAGATGCGCCCTGCCGTCACGTACACCGAGCTGCGCTTCGACAGCAGATACATCGCGCGCGCCGCGATCACGGACGCGCCGGCATCGTGTCCGCTCACCGTGAGATGGCCGAACTGCGCGTCGAGGACGATCGTTGGAACCGGCAGATAAGTCGCGCCGAGCCACCAGTAATTGCTGCTCGCATCGACGACGCCCGGCGCCAGCTCCCCGTGGTTGATGCGGTGCAGGAAGCCGCCGCCGATCGTCGCGGTGCCGAACTTCACGTAGCCGTCGATGACGGCGCGCGTGTCGGTCTGCGAGCTGCGCGGCAGCGGCGAGCCGGGCCCGCCGCCGCCATTGTTCCGGTCGATCGCGGTCGCGATGCCCCAGCTCTGCGCTTCGTATTTCACCATCGCGGCGATCGTCTTGCACGCGCGGTAGTCGGTCGGCGACTGGCCCGCGCATCCGCCGGCGGCCGCGGGCGCGACCGCGTCCCGGCCGAGCGAATAACTGACGCCGAAAGTGAAGCCCGACGACGTAATGCTGTAGACGATCGTGTTGTCGAGACGCGCCTGGGCCAGATACGTGTCGAGCAGCCCCGCCGCATAGATGTTCGGCCCCATCGTGTCGCCCGGTATCGCCCAATAGATCTGCGAATACTGACGGCCGAACGACAGCGTGCCCCACCGCCCCGACAGCCCGACGTACGCCTGCCGGCCAAACAGGCGGCCGCTCTGGTTCAGCGTCCCCTGCCCCGGCGAGAAGCCCGACTCCAGCACGAAGACCGCGCTCAGGCCGCCGCCCAGATCCTCCTTGCCACGAATGCCCCACCGCGACGGCAACGACCCGGTGAGTTGCGGCACCTTCGCCACACTCTGCTTCTGGGGCCCGACATTCGTCACGTATTCGACGCCGGTATCGATGATCCCGTACAGCGTCACGCTCGATTGCGCGTGAGCGGCTCCCGACGCGCACACCGCGAGCGTCGAAAGTCCGAGCCAGACCGCCTTGCGCCGCGCCAGCCCTTCTCCAAACCCATTTGTCCGCAGACTCATTTTTGCCGCCTCCATGTAATTCTCGTCTTCCACGGAAGATAGTAATCGCACATCTTCCATGTCAACCGAAAGACGGATCGTGAGTTACCCTATGTCAGCTCGAAGCGGCGCTAGTACGGGGTACTTCCGCGAATTTCAGCCACTCATAGTTTTCCCTGACTCGACATCCGGTTCTTCGTTATCTATCTTCCACGGAAGACGAATATGATTCGTCTGATCCAGTTCATGTAGCGAGATATGAAAATGAAAGAATCAGAAGATCATCAGGCTGGCGCCCATCCCCGGAGCGTGCCGTCGCCGGCCGAAACCGCCGGCTTCGTCTGGAACGACGACTACGCGCTCGGCCACGGATCGATGGACGACACGCACCACGAATTCGTCGAATGCGTGAACGCGCTGCTCATGACATCGGACGACGACCTCGAGCGCGCGCTCGACGCCTTTGCCGAGCATGCGCACCGCCACTTCGGTGACGAGGATGCCGCGATGCGCGACACGGCCTATGGCTCCGCGGGCTGCCATATCGACGAGCACGCGGCCGTGCTGCGGTCGACCGACGAAGTTCGCGCCGCGCTGGCCGAAGGCCGGCCGCAGGTCGTCCGTTCATTTGCCCGCGCATTGGCCGGGTGGTTTCCCGAGCATGTGCGCGTGATGGACCAAGGGCTCGCGCGCTGGCTCGTTCAGCAACAACTGGGCGCGTCGCCGGTGGTCATCCGGCGCCGTCTTCCTGTCGCGGCCTGACGCACGCCCCTTTCATACGAGCACTCATCATGGAACGGAACACCCCCCCATCGAACGCGTTGCTGCAAGTCGGCGTATCCGCGAAGACGTGGCTGGCCGACGATATCGTCGGCTATGAATTCGAGCCGCTGTCGGACGAGCGGCTGCCCGACTTCGAAGCGGGTGCGCATATCGACGTGCACCTGCCGGGCGGGCTCGTGCGTCAGTACTCGCTGTACGACCTGCCCGGCGAGCCGTCGCGCTATCGCATCGGCGTACTGCGCGACCCGCAATCGCGCGGCGGATCCGCGAGCCTGCACGACGACGTCCGCGCGGGCGACACGCTGTCGATCAGCGCGCCGCGCAATCACTTTGCGCTGCACCGCGGCCCCGAGCGGTCGCTGCTGTTTGCGGGCGGCATCGGCATCACGCCGATCCTCGGCATGGCGCAGCAACTGGCGCGCGAGAGCCGGCCGTTCGTCATGCACTACTGCGGCCGCTCGCTGTCGCGGATGGCGTTCGTCGAGCGCGTGCAGCAGATGTCGTCCGGCGACGATTCGCACGCACGGGTGCATGTTCACGTCGACGACGGCCCGGCCGCGCAGCACCTCGACGCGCGCGCCGAGATCGGCTCGCCGTCGGCCGACACGCATCTGTATGTCTGCGGGCCGACGGGCTTCATGGATCTCATCCTGCAGACCGCCCGCGCGCTCGGTTGGGACGAAGCGCATCTGCACCGCGAATATTTCGCGGCGGCGCCGGTCGAGCCGTCGGATGAAGACGCTCCGTTCGAAATCGAAATTCACGGCAGCGGCGACGTGATCCGGGTGGGTGCCGGCCAAAGCGCTGCGCATGCGCTGCTGGACGCGGGATTCAACCTGCCGCTGTCGTGCGAACAAGGCGTTTGCGGCACCTGCATGACCCGGGTGCTGGCCGGCGAGCCCGACCATCGGGATCTCTATCTCACCGACGACGAGAAAGCGCGCAACGACAGCTTCATGCCGTGCTGCTCGCGCGCGAAGACTGCGCGGCTGGTACTCGATCTCTGATGCCGCCGCTCGCGTACCGCTGAAACCTGGAACGAGGGAATCAACATGTTGACCAAGCAGGACAATGAACTGATGTGCCGCACGGGCCCGGGCACCGCGATGGGCAATGCGATGCGCCGCTTCTGGCTGCCGGTGATCCAGTCGTCCGACCTCCCGCAGCCGAACGGCGACCCGAACACGATCGAGCTGCTCGGGCAACGTTTCGTGGTCTGGCGCGACCGGGACGGCCGGCCCGGCCTCTACGACGAAGGCTGCCTGCACCGCGGCGCGTCGATGCAACTCGCCCGCGCGGACGGCGACGGCCTGCGCTGCATCTATCACGGCTGGAAATTCGCGGTGGACGGCACGGTGCTCGAAACGCCGAACGTTCCCGATCCGAAGTTCAAGAGCCGTATCAGGGGCCGCACGTACCCGGTGCGCGAAGCGGGCGGCCTGATGTGGGCGTACCTCGGCCCGGAGGGCAACGCGCCGCCGTTCCCGCACCGGGCCTTCATGGACCTGCCGGATGCCCATCGCATCAACGTGTGCGCGATCGTCAACTGCAATTTCGTGCAGGTGATCGAAGGGCTCGTCGACTCGTCGCATCTGACCGTGCTGCACAGCTCCGCGCTGGCCCGGACCAACGACTCCGACCTCGACTACGCGGGGAAGATCACGCACATGCAGTTCGACGCGGCCCCGACGATCGAGGCGGACGAGACGGATTTCGGCTTTCACTACGTCGCGATCCGCCAGGCCGGCGAAAACCGCATCGCCCGCGTCACGTCGTTCATCGCGCCGGGCTTCATCGCCAACGCGAACGGCGACGTGTGGCTCGCCGCGGTCCCGATCAACGACGAGCGCTGCTACTTCTTCCACGTGTGGTGGGATGCCGAAAAGCCCGTCGGCGAAGAGCCGCTGCGCAGCGCGCAGCTCAAGTTCGTGGGCCTCGACGAGCCGACGCTGCGCAAATACGGGATGACGCTCGACACCTGCGACTCGCCGGCGGCGATGTCGTTTGCCAACGGCTATCGCCAGGATCGCCGGGCCCAACGCGACGGCCACTTCACCGGATTCGACAGCATCACGCAGGAAGACGCCGCATGCAGCATCTCGAGCGGCGCGATCCGCGACCGGTCGCAGGAAATGCTGTCGACCGCGGATCTCGCGATCAGCCGCCTTCATCGCACGCTGCTCGCGTGCGCGCGCGCGGAGCGCGATCAGCAGGACATTCCGGCGCTGCGCGCGGAATCCGGCCGCGCGATCGGCGTGTCCGGCGAAATCGGCCCGGGCGAGGACTGGCGGCGGCTGGTTCCGCACCACCGGATCGTGTCGTCTTCCGGCGCACGCACGCAGCGCAACACATAACCCGAGTTGAAACAGGAGTTCGATATGTTGAGCCACGAAGATAACGAAATGTTGTGCCGCGTCGGCCCGGGCACGCCCGGCGGCGCATTGATGCGACGTTACTGGCACCCGGTCTGCACGTCCGCGCAACTGCCGGATCCGGACGGCGCACCGCTGCGCGTGCGTCTGCTCGGCGAGCAGTATGTCGCGTTCCGGGACACGAACGGCCAGGTCGGCCTGCTCGAGGAGCTGTGCATGCACCGCGGCGCGTCGCTCGCACTCGGCCGCGTCGAGGAAGGCGGCATTCGCTGCCTGTATCACGGCTGGAAGTTCAGCGTGTCGGGCGCCGTGATGGAAACGCCGAACCATGCGGACCCGAAGTACGCGGCACGGATGAAGGCGCCCGCGTTTCCGGTGCGCGAGGCCGGCGGCATCGTGTGGGCCTACGTCGGCCCGCAGGAGCAGGAGCCCGCGTTCTCGCGCTACGCGTTCATGGATGCGGAACCGAACCATCGCGTCGTGCTGCGCATCAACGTCGCGTGCAACTACCTGCAACTGGTCGAAGGCGGCGAGGACAGCTCGCACGTCGGCGTGCTGCACACCAACATGGCGCGGCCGGGCTGGAAGGACGATGCGTTCACGCGCAATCCGGATGTCGTGAACCCGGCCGCGCTCGCGTCGAACGACCTCGAGCCGTCGCTGAAAATCGAGGACACGGCGTTCGGCTTTCACTACGTCGCGCTGCGCAAGACCGACGAGCCGGGCGTACGCAACGCGCGCGTCGTTCCGTTCATCGTGCCGTACGGCCGCATCATTCCCGCGCCGGCGTTTCTGTTCACCGTGCTCGAAGTGCCCGAAGACGACACGCACACGAGCACCTACATCGTCGTGCACGGCGACTCGCCGATCACCGAGGAAAAGATCGTCGAGCTGCTCGGCCTGGACGATCCGAAGTATTACGATCGCAAGAACTGCACGTTCAACGCGAGCTGGGCCGATTCGTTCGGCCAGAGCCGCGCGCTGATGAAGGAAAACTGGACCGGCCTGCGCGGCGTCGAAGTCGAGGACGCGACGATCGGGCTGTCCCAGGGCCCGCTCTACGACCGGTCGCGCGAGCATCTGGTGCCCGCGGACCAGGCCGTCGTGCGCGTGCGCCGCGCGCTGCTGGCAGCGGTCAAGCGCGTGATGAACGACGAGCCGCCGCCGGCGCTCGGGCTCGATCTGCGCGGCGTCGGCGCGTGCGACCGGCCACTCGCGGACGATGCATCCTGGCAGGATCTGCTGCCGTCGCATCGCGAAACCATCGAAGCGTAAGGAGCACCTTGATGACGAACGATCCAACCCGCAGCCACACGCCGGACTACCTGTCGCTGCTGCGACTCGACGGGCGCGGTTTCGTCCTGCTCGGCGCCGGCCAGGGCATCGGCGAGCAGACGGTTCATGCGCTGGCCCAGGCCGGTGCGCGCGTGCTCTGCGTCGACCGCGACGAAGCACTCGCCCGCCGCATCGCCGAAGCCGTCGACGGGATTCCTTGCGCGGCCGACGCCACATCGCGCGACGACATGCAGCGCGTGTTCGACACGGCGCGCCGGCACTTCGGCCGCATCCACGGCGTCGTCGACATCATCGGCGTCGCGGGCATCAAGCCGCTGGCCGCTGTCGACGATGCGTCGTGGAATCAGCAGTTCGACATCGTCGTGCGCCACGCGTACCTCGCGCTGCAGATCGGCGGCGAGATGATGAAGGCCGACGGCGGCGGCACGTTCGCGTTCGTCGGCTCGCTCGCCGGCGATCGCGCGGTGCCGAGCGAGGTCGCGTATGCGGCGTCGAAGGCCGCGCTGCACCATCTCGTGCGCTGCGCGGGCGTCGAGTATGCGCCGTACAACGTGCGCATCAACGCGGTGTCTCCCGGGTTCGTGCGCACGCCGCGATTGAATCAGCGGCTGGACGAAGCGACCTGGACGCGGATCGGCGAAGCGATCCCGATCGGGCGCGCGGCCACGCCCGCGGAAATCGCCGGCCACCTGCTGTTCCTCGCGTCCGACCTGAGTGCCCACATGGCCGGCGAAATCGTCACCGTCGACGGCGGGCTGAGCGTGAAGGCCGCCATTCCTGCCATTACGTTTGCCCCGTCGGCAACACCCACGCCATGAGCCAGATGAAACATCCGTCGCCACGCGACCTGATTCATCCGTCGCTGCGCGCGTTCGCCGACGCGGCCGCCACGCGGCCGAGCCTCGCGCAGATGAGCGCCGACGACGCGCGCGCCGGCATCGCCGCGCGCACGGCCACGCGCACGCCCGGCCCCCGCGTCGACAAGGTCTTCGACCTCGCGATTCCCGGCCCGGGCGGCGACATCCCGGTGCGCATCTACCATCCCGCCGGCGCCGCCGGCGCGACGATGGCCTTTCATGGCGGCGGCTGGCGGATGGGCAATCTCGACAGCTTCGACGCCGTGTGCCGGCATCTGGCCAGCGACGCGGGGCTGGCCGTGATCAGCATCGACTATCGGCTTGCGCCCGAGCATCCGTTCCCGGCGGCGCTGGAAGACGTGTGGGCGGCGACCTGCTGGGCTGCCGAGCACGGGCATGAGCACGGGCTTCCGACCGGGCGGCTGACCGTGTTCGGCGAATCGGCCGGCGGCAATCTCGCCGCCGTCGTGTGCCTGCTCGCGCGGGAACGGGCACAGCCGCGCATCCTTGCACAGGCGCTCGTGTATCCGGCGACGGACGCCACGCAGGAGCACGCGTCGCTGTCCGTTTATGCGGAAGGCTTCGTGCAGCGCACCGCCGACGTCGCGCATGCATTCCGCGAGTACGCGCTCGATCACGGCGTGTCGCCGTCGACCTGGACGCTGTCCCCGTTCCATGCGGACAGCCACGCGGGCCTGCCGCCGGCCCTCGTGATCACGGCCGAGTGCGACGTTCTGTGCGACGACGGCGAAGCCTATGCGCGCAAGCTCGCCGAAGCGGGCGTGCCAACGACGTGCGTACGTTATACGGGCATGCTGCACACGTTCTACGGCATGCGCGGCGAGGTCGACGCCGCCGCACTGGCCCAGCGGCAGGTCGCCGACATGTTGCGTACTGCCGTGCAGGCCGGATAGCGATGCCTGCGGACGTGCGACCGGGAAACTTACGTACAATGGCGGACAGCGACACCGGTCGCAGCCCCGTTACGATCGACCCGGTCGCATGCCCTTCCAAGGAAGCCATCGAGATGAGCACCGCAGACGCGAAGCAGCCCGCCCGCCGCCGCACCGGCACAAGAACAGCGTCGGCGCCGACGGAATCCGCCCCCAGGGCGAGCCTGCCGCGTCACAGCCTGATCGAGCTGATCACGCTGCAATGGCAGCACGAGCACAGCGATCTCGATCTGTCGAATTTCCTGCTGGCGATCTACTTCATGCGGATCGGCACCCTCGTCGAGCAGTCGTTCGACAAGATGTGCCAGCGCATGTGGGGCATCAGCGGATCCGACATGCGCGTGCTGCTCGCGCTGCGCCGCAGCGGGCACCCGTACGCGAAACGTCCGACCGATCTGTACCGTGCGCTGCTCGTGACGTCGGGCGCCATCACCAAGAAGATCGACCGCCTCGCGAGCCTCGGGATGGTGGAGCGTCAGCCCGATCCGGGCCACGCGGGCGGATTCATCGTCCACCTCACCAGGAAAGGTCTCGACGTCGTCGAGAAGGCCGTCGTGAAGCTCGCGAACGAATCGTCGATCGGACCGGCGATGGCGCATTTTTCCGATGCCGAGCGCGCGGCCGGCAACGAGTTCTGCCTGCGCACGCTGGCGTTGATGGAAGAGCTGGTGCTCCCGGAAGTCGACGACACCGACAGCGCGCCATCCGCGGCGCGAACCCGGCAAACGCGCCGCACGCCGCGCAACGGGAAGTAAGCGGCGGGCCGACGCCTGGAGGCCGTTATCGGGATCGCGAGCGATCACGGGAAGTTGCCGCTGGCGACGCAAGAATGACAGCGCCCCTCCACGTCGATCCAGCCGACGTGCCCGCGCCGGTCACCGCGACGGCGGTTCGCCGGGCCGATGCGTTCACGTCGAAGTTGCCGAATTCGTTTCCGGGCCGTTTAAAGCGTCCCAAGCCCCGACATCAGGTGCGATTGATCGATACCCCCCCGTCAACCAGCAGCGCCCCGCCGGTCATGAACGAGGAGGCGCTGGAAGCCATGTAGAGGACCGACTGCGCGAGTTCCTCCGGCGTGGCAATACGTTTGAGCGCGTGTAGTCCTGCCACATGAGCCATTGCTTCGGGCGACGCACTCATTGCGCGCCCCATCGGGGTGTCGACTCCACCAGGAAGGATTGCGTTGACGCGAATGGCCTTCGGTCCAAACTCCGCGGCGAGTGACTGGGTCAATCCGATCAATCCTGCCTTGCTGGCGGCGTAGGCTGCGACGCCGGGAAAGCCGACCGTGTACCCGACAAAAGTCGAAGTAAAGATGACGCTTCCCGAGCCACGAAGCATCATCGCCGGGATCTGATGCTTCGCGCCGAGGAATGCGCTCGTGAGATTGGTATCGATCGTCTCGCCCCAACCCGTCTCGGATATGTGTGGCGTGGGCCCCATTTCGCCAAGCGTCCCCGCGTTGTTGAACGCAATGTCCAGGCCACCGAAGCGGTCAACGGCCGTCTGAACGAGCGTCTGCGCATAAGTCTCGTCCCTGACGTCGCCCGCGACGCATACCGCCGTTCCTTTATGCGCGGTGATTTCCTTCACAAGGCTTTCCAGCTCAGCCTTGCGACGGGCGGCAACGACCACCGCTGCGCCCTCGCGAGCGAAAAGCAACGCGGTCGCGCGTCCAATTCCGGAACTGGCGCCGGTGATGATGGCAACCTTGTTTGCAAGCACGTTCATTGTCTTTTCTCATGTCCGGATTGATCAGTGCTTAGTCTGGTCGCATCCAGCCGCGCAAACATTCCGTTTCTTGCTATTCAATTCGGGCGGAATTTTCCATGGCTGCCTGCCCGCCAGGAAAATAAAAACGTCTCAAGCGATTTTGAGCCGGCCTCTTATGGCGCAATCCATCAGGCGATTCTCGAATGGCCTGGAACCGATCGACGACGATCCGAAATACGCACATCTGCAATGGACGGAAATCACCGAGCCATCGCGCACCCGCGCGTTCATCGACATGCATGCCCGCGCCGGTGGTTGAGCGTGCGATATATCAGGATTTCTGACTGAAAGGTGTGGGCGCCGCACAAGCCATTCGCGGCTTGCACTTGCCGGAACCTGTCGCCGGGCGTATGGTTTATTTCTCTGTCGCCCTTTTCTGGGAGATATCGAAATGGCTGCCATGCAATCCGCGGCCACGCCCCTCTCCGACGAGGAAGCCCGGCGCCAGTTGCGCCGCGCCGTCATCGCCAGCACGATTGGCACCACGATCGAATGGTATGACTTTTTCCTCTACAGCACGGTCACCGGCCTGGTCTTCGCAAAGCTGTATTTCCCGCAGTCCCACCCTCTCGTCGGCACGCTGCAGGCGTTCCTGATCTATGCGGTCGGCTTTGTCGCGCGGCCGGTCGGCGCGGCGATCTTCGGCCATTACGGCGACCGCATCGGACGCAAGGCCACGCTGATCGTGACCCTGTTGCTGATGGGGCTCGCCACGTTCGCCGTGGCCTTCGTTCCGACCTACGCAACGATCGGCATCTGGGGCGCCGTTTTCCTCACGGTGCTGCGCTTCATCCAGGGCGTCGGCGTTGGCGGCGAATGGGGCGGCTCGGTCCTGATGTCGATGGAGTGGGCGCGCACCAATGCGCATCGCGGCTTCGTCGCGTCGTGGCCGCAGTTCGGCGTGCCGGCGGGATTGTTCCTCGCCAACCTCGCCGTGCTGGCCATGAGCTGGTTTTCCGGCAGCAGTTTCCTCGCGTGGGGCTGGCGCGTGCCGTTTTTCCTCAGCATCCTGCTGGTCGCGATCGGGCTCTATATCCGCCTGAATATTCTCGAGACGCCGATCTTCGCGAAGCTGCTGGCCGAGCGCCGGATCGAGAAGACGCCGATGCTCGAAGTGCTGCGCAAGCAGCCGAGGGATATCGTGCTGTCGGCGTTTGCGCGGATGGCCGAACAGGCGCCGTTCTATATCTTTACGGCGTTCGTGTTCACTTACGGGATCACGGCGCTGGGCGCCACGCGCGAACTGCTGCTGACGGCGGTGCTGGTGGCGTCCGTGGTCGAATTCTTCACCATCCCGCTGTTCGGGCACGTGTCGGATCTGATCGGGCGGCGGCGGATGTACATGATCGGTGCGGCCGCCGTCGGTGTGTTCGGATTCCTCTACTTCGCGATGGTCGATAGCCGGAATCCGGCATGGATCTTCGCGGCCATCGTGCTGTCGCTGGTCCCGCATTCGATGATGTACGGGCCGCAGGCTGCATTGATTGCCGAGTCGTTTACCGGGCGGTTGCGGTATAGCGGTGCGTCGATGGGTTATCAGCTCGCTTCGGTCATTGCAGGTGGCCCGGCACCGCTGATCGCGACGGCGCTGTTCGCCTACTACCATTCGGGGTATGCGATCGCGGTGTACGTGCTGGTGTGTGCGGTGCTGAGCCTGGTCGCCGCATCGAAGCTCGGGGACTACACGAACAAGGATATTTCGCGGGAATACGATGACGCGCGGGGCCTGGAGGATCATGGGCACGCGCCGCCGCTGACCTGACGGATTGGCCGGCTCGATCGAGCCATCGAGGATGTATGGGGTGACGAGGTGGCTGCCGGCCGGCTTTCCGCACCCCGCCTCGATTCAGCGCAACGCGCGCACCCGGAACAACACGACGACTTCTCGATGACGGGCAGTCGAGTTCACGCTCGTTCAACCGCGCCCCACTCACTTCTTGTGATCCGCGCGAACGGCGCCCAGCGCTTCGAGCAACGGCCGGAGCGCATCGAGTTCCGCGCCGAAGCCGGCCCAATCCCCCGCCTTCAGCCGCTCGATCGCGCGGTCGTAATGGGCAAGCGCGTCGCGGGCGCGCGCATCCGCCGCGCCGCTGGCCGGCGCCGCCACCGGCCGCGTCTCCTTGAAGAGCGCTGCGAGCGCCTCGCTCAGGTTTTCCTCCATCACGACGCGATCGCCATAGGCCGCGATCACCCGTTTCAGCTCGGGCAATTGGCCCGACGCCGCGCGCAGATAAAGCGGCGACACGTAGAGAATCGAGTTCTCGATCGGCACGACCACGAGATGGCCGCGGATCACGCGTGAGCCCATCTGGTTCCACAGCGAGATCTGCTGCGAGATTTCCGTGCTCTGCTGGATGCGCGCCTCGATCTGGTACGGCCCGTAGATCAGCTTGTCCTTGGGGAACGCGTAGACGATCAGCTTGCCGTACCCGGGCGGATCGCAACGCGCGGCCAGCCAGGCGATCATGTTCTCGCGCTGGCTCGGCACCATCGGCAGCATGAGCACGAAGCCGGCCTGCGCGTCGCCGGGCAGCCTCATGATCGTGTAGTACGGCGCCATCTGCGTGTTCGCGGCGTTGCTCCCGTCGATATCGCCCAGCGCGCGAGGAAACTGCCAGAGGTCCTCGCGGTTATAGAACACTTCCGGTGCATCCATGTGATAAGCGCGGTAGAGGTTCGCCTGGATCAGGAACAGATCTTCGGGGTAGCGGATATGCCGTTGAAGATCCTGCGGCATCGCGTCGAGCGGCTTGAACATGCCGGGGAAGATGCGCGCGTAAGTCCGCACCAGCGGATCGGAAGGATCGCTGACATAGAAGTCGACCGTGCCGTTGTACGCATCGACCACCACCTTGACCGCGTTGCGAATGTAGTTGGCGCCGTCGCCGACACCGGGCGGCGCATACGGAAACCAGCGGCTGGTCGTATAGGCGTCCTGCATCCAGAACAGGCGTCCGTTGCTTGCCACGACATAGGGGTCGTGGTCGAGCGCGAGAAACGGTGCAATCATGCGTATCCGGTCCCGGATGTTGCGGTGAAACAGGATCCTGCTCTCGTTCGTGATGTAGTGCGTCAGCAGGATGTTGGGATCGTCGAACTGCCACGCGAAGAGGCTGCGCCGCGCCGCGCCGTCGATCGCGACACCGTCGCGCCCGCTGTAGGACGTGTAGACGTTGCTGTCTCCTTTCGGGTAGTCGAATTCGGGCACGCTGCCCTTCACGATCACATAGCCCTGCCCGCCTTCGCCGAAGTAAATGCGCGGTTCGTGGATCGCCGGTCCGCCCTCCGCGACAGGCGGAATGTCGCGCAGATAGAGCGACGGCAAGCCTTCCGTGGATTTCTCCGTGACCGGCGACATCACGACGCCGTTGCCGTGGGTGAACAGCAGATGCAGGTTCACCCAGGTTCGGGCGTTCTCCGGCAGCATCGTCTGCTCCAGTTCGCGCGCCGACAGCATGACCTGCCGGTAGCCGGAGTCGAGCCGGTAGCGATCGATATCCACGGAGAAGAACTTGTAGTAAGTCCTGATCTCCTGCAACTGCGCATAGGTATCCATCAGCGGCTGCACATCCCACAGGCGGATGTTGTCGACGGTCGCGCGATTGGCCTGCAGCGACGCGAGATTCAGGCCCTGCCCGGCCGAAAACGGCTTGACCTCGATCTGCGCGAGACCGTAAGCCTGCCTCGTCAACGCGATGTTGTGCTGGATATAGGGCGTCTCGAGCTGCAGCTCGCTCGGCTTGACGTAGAAGCGCTGGAACAGCGCGGGGTAGACGATGCCGAGCGCAAACGAAGTACCGAACACGAGCAGCGCCGTCGCGGCCGGCAGCCGATAGCCGGGCCGGCGCATGTTGACCAGCATCGCAACGGCCGACGCAGTGGCGAGGCCGACGAGCAGCCACAGCACCGGCAGCATCACGTGGACATCCGTATAGCCGGCGCCGACCACGACACCGTTGTTGTCGTAGAGCAGCAGAAAGCGTTCGAGCCACCAGGACCAGGCTTTCAGCAGGAAGAAGAGAGCCAGCAGCGCCGAACCGTGAACGGCAGCAGCCGACGACAGCCCCTTCGGCGGACGAAGCATGATGTCGCCGCGCAGCCAGTAGACGCTACCTGCGACGATCGCGCAGCAGACGACCACTTGCAGCAGCAAGTTCTTCAGCACGATCCAGACGGGCAGCGCGAACAGATAGAAACCGATGTCCTTGCCGTAAATCGGATCGTGCGCGCCGAACGGCACCTGATGCAGAAAGCGCAGCGCAACATCCCAGCTCGACATCGCACCGGCGGCGATCGCAAGCCCGAGAAAAACGGCACCGGCGGCGATGACCGCGCGCCAGGGAATGCGCGACGCGACCTCCCCTGCCAGCGCCCGAAGGACATCCTCCGCGCGCGTCGACGCAGTGTCCTCGACCTGCCAGACGTCGACGGGCCTCGCATGACGATGCGCGAGCAACCCCGACGCGCCGATCGCGGCCGCCGACACGGCGAACACCGCGACGAACAGCAGCACCCTCGTGGACAGGATCGTCCAGAAGACGCCGGCATAGCCGATCGACGAGAACCATAGCCAGTCGACCAGGATACCGGTGATGCGCCCGATGGCGATCAGGCAGGCAATGACGACCGCAGCCGCGATCCCATAGCGCCTCAGGCGCGAGACGGACGTTGCTTGCGAGCGCATCGAGGCTCCTTTGCCGGGCCGTCATGCGTGGCCGGCCGCGGCCGGATCGGGGTGTGCCGCCGATCCGTCAGTCGGGATCGCGGCCGGCCGCATGTCTGAATGCTACGCCCGTTGCCGGCACGTCGCCATCCGACGGCATGCGTGACGTCACCTGGGGCAATCGAGTGCACTGCAGCAAATTCGATCGCGCCCGCCCGCGGGACGCCATGCGAAGCCGGGCGAGCGCACGGTCAAGGGGGCGTTTGCACGCCATCCGGGTAACGCTCACAATAATCGCTCGGGCGGCTTGCCGCGCCGGAACGGACGGAGGGCGAAATGGACGATCCGCATGATCTTCAGCGCTTTGTCGACGCACAGGATTCGGTGTATGCCCAGGTATGCGACGAGCTCAGGAACGGACACAAGCGAAGCCACTGGATGTGGTTCGTGTTTCCGCAGATCGAAGGGCTTGGCGACAGCGCGATGGCGCAACGATACGCGATCTCGACACTGGCCGAAGCCGCCGCGTATCTTCAGCATCCGCTGCTCGGAGAACGGCTGCGGGAATGCACGCGGCTGGTCAATCAGGTCGAAGGCAGTTCGATCCAGACGATTTTCGGGTATCCGGATTACCTGAAATTCCGGTCGTCGGTCACGTTGTTCGCGCATGCGACTGCGGACAACGCGGTGTTCGTGGAGGCGCTCGAGAAATATTTCGGCGGTGAGGCCGATCACAACACGCTCGCGCGAATCTAGGCGGTGTGGGCCGCAAGCGGCCAGGCCCTGTCGAAGTGACGTGCGTGCGCGCTGATGTCGGTGGCGCGATCTTCATTGCATTACGAATCGAAGCTGGCCGCGCGAGATTGCGGCCGGCGGTCGCCGTGTCGGGCTTGGGCGTGAAGTCACGTAGCCGCGCTTCATCGTCTTCACGAAGCGCTCCGCCATGCCGCTACTTTGTGGGCTCATCCCCAAAATTGGGGATGAACGCATTGGCCAGATGCGAGAAACTTCGATCGCCCGCCGCATCCGGAAAGGGATGATCGGTCATGTGCCAGATCGTCGAGAAGCCGCACACGACAAGCGGAATATAAAAAGCACCAATTGACTCAGGGGATACCATGAACTGGATATCGGTCGGTTCACGGGCGGGGTTCGCGCTTGCCTGTGCAGCAGTGCTGTCTGCCTGCGCGGTCAAAGACGTGCCCTCGCACCTCGTATGCAGCGGCGAGGCAAGTTGTCGAGCCGCCGAACTCGAGCACGCGGTTGTCACTCAACGGTGTTCGCTCTCGCCAATCGGACGCGATGCGGTCTGCGAGCCGGAGCGGAATCCTGGTGCGGTCGTTGGGGTTGAATCCGACGTCGCGCACGTTCGGCTCGCGTACCTCGAGTACGACAGTCACGGACATCGCTACGATCCGAACCAGCACACTGCGATTGTCGACGAGATCCGTCGCGTCGCGGCATCTGGAAAAACGCTGCTGATCGTCACCTATGTTCACGGCTGGCATCACAACGCGTCGGCGGCGAGCAGCAATGCCCGTGATTTTCCGCTGCTGCTCGCACGTTACGCAGACGGTCTACGACACACCGATCAAGCAAACATCGAGGTACTTGGCGTGTACGTCGGTTGGCCCGGTGAGATTACGACCGCCCCGATACTGACTCAACTGTCTATCGGCAACCGCGCGCAAGTGGCTGATCGCGTTGCGTTGGGTGATGGATCGGACGGCTCGACGCACAGCGACGCCATCGCCGATCTACATGGCATCGCCGACGCGATGCACACGGCGAACGCGGCGAACCGGATGATCGTGACCGGCCATTCGCTCGGCGGCCGCTTGCTGTCTCGAGCCTTCCTCGCCGAGCTTGAGCGACCGGACCCGGTACTGCTCGGCGCTGGCGTGCTGATGGTCACCGTGAATGCCGCGATCGATGCAGACGCGTACCGTGCGCTATATACCGAGTCTCGCACCAGCCGCGACGTACGCCGGCCGCTCTGGATCAACTTCACATCGTCCGACGACACCGCGACAGGACATATCTACCCTCTCGCCATCTGGTCCGGTGTGCTGCCCCGCATCGATACGGAGCATCGTCAAACGAGACAGACGATTGGCCACCACAACGACTACGTTACACACGAGCTCGGCGTCGCGAATTGCGGGGCCCCGAATACCGACGGCATAACGCGGTGCGGCCCGCAGTCGTCACTCTCGCGCCTGCCCGCTTCTCCATGGACATCAGGTGCTTTCCGCGCTGCGGCGCTGATCTATGGCCCTGTCGCATCGCAAGGCCGGCCAGAGTTGACCCACTGCGTGCTGCTGAACCGCTATCCGGTGACGTCGGCAATGGCAACCGCCATCGTGCGGCCAACCGTTTGCAACGCGCTGTTCAAGAAGGACTTCGACCGTGCATCGGCCTCGCACCCGGTTCCGGCCTACGGCCGTCTGTGGAATGTGCTGACCGACAAGAGCCTGATTGATTTCGAACAGCCGAGTTTCTGGCGAGCGTCGACGCACAATGGCTGGATCCAGACCGATCTTGCAGTGATGCTGTTGCAACTGGCATTCGCACCCGATGCCGCGTTCGCTGAGTGAAATCGGCGGTGTTCCGTGGCCGGGAAAGTACCCGGGACGCACGGTTGGGTAGCGTGACGACATGCTGTCGAACGTGATACCGCGGTGACATTATCCGAAGGATCGGATGCACCCGCCCAGCATTCCACTCGGAAGTTCCGTGCGACACCTGGCGGACCAGATGATTTCTTTTTTGACGGCAAAGCACAGCCCGAGGTCGAGAAATCGACCTCGGGCCATGAACTGGTCGCAAGCACCGGGTACCACACGCATTGCCGGCGCTTCCGAACGTTCAACGCGTCGCGAACGACATCAGAACTGATAACCCGCGCCGACCACCGCACCGAAGTCCGACCGGCTGTTGCCCGTCACCGACGCCTTGACGACCCAGCGGTTGCTTTCAGTCACATACGAGTACCCGGCGGCAAACCCCTGCTGGCCGTGATAATTCGCGGTCGCCGCCGACACCATCGAGCGACCGGCACCCGTCGGCTGCGGCAGCCCGGCCACCGCCATCGCCGACGCGACGCCGCCGTACATGTCCTTCTTCAGGTCGTTGAACGAGTTGTACACCTGCCCGATGCGCTGGTCGGTGTAGCCCTTCGCCTGCGTCGAAGCGGTCGTGAGGTTGTCGTTCAGTTGCTGCACGTTCACCGCGTCGGTCGGCGCCGTCCCGGCCGCGACGTTCGTGACCTGGCGCTCGCTGCCCTTCGCGCCGACCGAGAACGAGTTGTCGCGATCGGCGACCGAGCCCTGGCCGACTGCCACCGCGTTCTTGCCGGTTGCCGTCGCCGTCGTCCCGATCGAACCCGCGTCGGCACGCGCGATCCACGTCGTATTCGCATCGGTTGCCGCCGCGCGGACCTGGTCGTTGGCCGCCACGCTCTTCATCGCGTTGTTGAACTGGCCGACGTTGACCGCGTCGTTGTCGTTCACGCCCGCCGCGACGCCGGTCAGCACGCGGTCGCCCGCCGTGCCGGAGAAATTCACGCTGGTACCGCCGGTGCCCTTCCCGACCGTGATCGCGCCGTTCGGATCCTGCTGCTGCACGAGGCCGGCCTTGCCGTTCGCGATGTTGGTCACGTTCCCCTGCAGGTTCGAGATGTCGGTCGTGTTCTTCGACACCTGCTGGTTGGTCGCGTAGAGCTGCGAGCCATTCACCGCGTCCGTGCTGGTTGCGCCGAGCGTGCCGGCCTGCACGTTGGTGATGCGCGTGCCGCCCGCACCGCCGAGCGTGATCGTACTCTTCGAGCTGTCGTCGTACTGCACCGCGAGCGCGCCGAGCTGGTTGAGATTCGACTGCACGCCCTTCAGTTGCTTCACGTTCACCGCGTCCGTATCGTTGGTGCCCGCCGCAACGTTCTTCAGCACGACCGCCGAATTGGCGTCGCCGCCGACGAGCGACACCGAATTCAACCGGTTGCCGTTCGTGTCGACGTCGTACTTGACGACGTTCTTCACGGCTTCGCCGGTCTGGTTCGACACCTGCGTGATCTGCTGCTGGAGATCGGATTTCACGCCCGACAACTGGCCGCCGTTCACCGCGTCCGTGCTGCCCGCCGCGACGTTGCCGTCGGCCACGTTCGTCAGCTTCGTCGGGGCACCGGCGCGCGCCGCGCTGTAGGCGCCGAGTTTCGGGTCGAACTGCAGCGCATCCTGCTGCAGCCCGGCGATCGCGGCCGTATTGCCGGCGATGTTCGTTTCGGCATTGCCGAGGCGCGTTTCGTGATTCTCGAGCGTCGTCGTGTTGCTGCCGACGCGGCCGTCGAGGTTCGTCAGCGCGTCGCCGACGTTGTTGAACGAGCCGCCGCCAACCTTGTAGGCCGGCGCGCCGATCGAGCCGTCCGGATTCGCCGTCGCACCGCCGCCGAGCGCGGCCGCGGTGGCGTCGGTCGCGCGGCGCAGTTGCGCGCCGTTCACCGCGTCCGTGCTGCCGGACGCCACGTTGCCTTCCGCGACATTGGTCACGCGCACCGGGCTCCCGCCGTTGCCCGCGCCGAGCGAAACCTGCCGCTTGCTCGCATCGTCGTACTTCACGGCCAGCGCATCGAGCTGGCTCGTTCCGTCGTGAATCGCCGCGGTCAACTGGTCGACGTTGACTGCGTCGGTCCCGCTCTTGCCGGCCGCGACGTTGCTGATCAGTTGCGGGCCGTTGCCGCCGTGGCTTGCATCGTACGCGCCCAGGCCCGCGTTCCACTGGAGCGCATCCTGTTGCAGTGCCGCGATATTGCCCGTATTCGTCGTCACCTGGTTGCCGAGCGTCGTCACGTTGTTGCCGACGGTCGTGATCGACTGATTGAGCGTGTCGGTCGCCTTGCCGAGCTGGCCGACGTTCACCGCGTCGCCGGCGGCAATGCCGTCCGCGACGTTGTGCAGGCCGACCGGCGCCTGCGCGCCCTTGCCGCCGAGCGTGACGCCCCCGTGCGCGTCGTCGTCGTACTGCACGGCGTTCTTCGTCGCGCTGCCGATCTGGCTGGTGATCGACGTGCTCAGGTTGCCGAGCGTCGTGCTGAGGTTGTTCGTCACGCTCGTGCTGAGCGATGCGAGGCCGCCGTTCAGTTGCCCGACGTTGACGGCGTCGTGCACGTCCTTGCCGTCCGCGACGTTGTGCAGCGTCGTGCCGTTGGTGCCGGCGAACGTCACCGAATCGAACCCGCTCGCGCCGTCGTATTTCACGTTGCGCGTATCGGCCGCCTGCAGGGTGCCGATGTTCGAGGCCGCCGTGCTCAGCGACGTGTTGATGCCGGAAACGCTGTTCTGCAGGTTCGTGATGTTCGAAGCCGCCGTCGAAATGGACGTTTGCAGCGGCGCGACACTACCCTTCAACTGACCGACGTTCACCGCGTCGGTATCGGCGACGCCGGCCGCGACACCGCCGATCGTGGTGCCGTTGCTGCCGTCGAGCGTGATCGCCGCATGCGAATCGTCGGTGTATTTCACGACGTTCTTCGTTGCCGAAACGATGCTCGTGCTGAGGCTGTTGCCGACGCTGGTCACGCGCTGGTCGACGTTCGTGATCGAGGTCGACAGCGAATTGCCGACCGACGTCACGCGCGCGTCGACGTTGCCGATGCTCGTGCTGAGCGTGCTGTTCACGTTCTTCAACTGCTGGACGTTGACGGCGTCGGTATCGGCCGCGCCGGCCGCGACGTTCTTGAGCTGGCGCTCGTTGCCGACCGCACCGAACGACACCGCACCGCCGACCGGCGCAGCCGTGCCGCCGAACACCGGCGTACCGCCATTGTTGGCACCGATGCTGCCCGAACCGATCGCCACCTGGTTGTTGTCGTTCGTCTGCGCGCCCGCGCCGATCGCCACGGATTGCGTACCGCCGGCACGCGTCTGCGTCGCCGCGTCGTACGCAGCGCCGTTCGATACGCCGTCGCTCGACGTCGGATTCGCGCCGCCGATTGCAATCGAGCGATCGCCGCTGGCCAGCGCCGAGTGACCGAGCGCGATCGAGCTCGTGCCGTGCGCATCGGCGACGTTGCCGAGCGCCATCGAGAAATCGCCGATCGCGGCCGACTGGCGGCCGATCGCGAGCGCCGTATTGCCTTGCGCGACCGCCACCGTGCCGATTGCCGTGGACGAGTTCGCCAGCGCCTGCGAGCCGACACCGATCGCAATCGCGCCGCCGCTGCTGGTGCCGCCCTTGCTGCTTGCATTCGACTGGTCGCCGATCGCGATACCGCTGGTACCGGCCTTGGCATTCGTTCCCTGCGTCACGTTCGCGGTGCTCACTGCCACGAAACTGCCGCTCTTCGTGGCCACGCAGAGCGGGTTCGTCCCGTCGATGCACTGGCCGTTCAGCGCGTTGTCCGGGTTGCCACGGTCGACGAAATTGTCCGCGTGTGCGACTCCCGCGATCAGGACACCTGCGCCCGTGAACATGGCGGCGGCAAGCGCCGAAATCTGATTCCTCTTCATGCTGTTCTGCTCCGTTTTGTAGCGTCTGGTTTGAATACGGACTACTTACTTTTATTGATAGCTTCGACTTCGACTGCGATTGCGACTTCAGTGCGGAACCTGATTCCGATGCCCGGCCTGGCCATGTCGAAGGCGACAAGCATCGACCGCGCATGTCGACAGGGCGTTCGAAAGCCCGGGCACGCCGTCTCGTTACGGCCCGTTCCGTTAATTCGCCATTTACATTAGGAATACGTATTGTTATTCATGGACGAGCTCACCCCCGACTGAATCCAGAGATTCAACCCGTCTTTATAGCCACCCGGAATCCAATGTCGCGCCGACCGCGACCAACCCCGTCTCTTTTATTTCATCTCCGGCAACCGGATTTGCGTTTCCGTGCGCAAGACATTCTTTCAGACATGCATCAACTGATGCTTCGGACTCGAATCGCGCAACGTCCGTCGCGGTTCGCGATGACTTCCCGTGTCCTGTGCCATCCGTTGCTCAAAGTTCGGACGAATTATGAGACACGATCGATAATTATCAAAGGTGACATTGTTTATAGATTGCAAAATCCAATATATTCAATGAGTTACTTAAAATATTTCCATCTCGCAAACGATTGCGAACCGCCACGATTAATCGAAATGTTTTTCGAAGCGGATAAATACTTTGCCGAAGCGGATTTAAATTAAATGCATTCGAACAAGCCGCAACCAGAGAGCCGGTCGACTGCGCGATTGTGCGCCGAACATGCATGGAATCTACGAGTATTGACGAACATCAACGCGCGACACCGCAGACGCAAACCGCAACGCATCCTGAAAACGAGTAAATCGACATGACGCGAATATCGACAACCCATCTGGCGGGATTCGAAATATGCTCCTACAATTCCGCTCGCATCGATACCGGCAGCCGCGACCATTCACGACGCGGCCACGGCAATCGTCCGCGTCTTTACCGGCTCAGTGATCAAAACAACGAACGCCGGGTAATGCGCAGACCGGTTGCCTGCCGCGCAGTCCGGCGCAATCCGAATATCGATGCGAGCGTGCGATGCGTTTGCGCGTCGTCATAGAGCGGCTTCCGACGATTACCCCGAACCGGGCAGGCCACCCGCGGGATCGCAGCCAGCCGCCGTTCCAGAACAGGTGCACGATGCCTCCATCGATCTCCGCATTGAGCGACGCCCATCTCCTGATCGTCGACGATCAGCCCGACCAGCTCCGTTTGCTGATCGATATCCTGCGCAGCACGGGCTGCCGGATCAGCATCGCATCCGACGGGGCGCAAGCGTGCCAGCGCGCGCAGGCGCTGATGCCCGATGTAATCCTGATGGATGTCCGCATGCCGCGCATGGACGGGTTCACCGCGTGCCGGCTGCTTGCCGCCGATCCGCTGACGCGCGCGATTCCGGTCATTTTCCTGACTGTGGCCGGCGACTTGCACGAACGCCTCGAGGGACTCGAAATCGGCGGCGTCGACTACGTGGTGAAGCCGTTCGAACCGGCCGAAGTGCTCGCGCGAATTCGAGTGCAGCTCGCACGGACGAAGCGAGAAAGGCCCGCGGACACGGAAAACCCGTTCGCCGCCGGCACGGACGACGACATCATCGTGCGCGCAGCCATTCGCCACCTGTCGCGGACGCTGAACGATCCGCCGACGGTCGAGCAACTGGCGCGCGCGGTCGGCACGCATGAAAAGCGGCTGTCGCGCGCGTTTCGCGACAATCTCGGCCAGACGGTGTTCGAGTACCTGCGGCACGAGCGGCTGCGGATCGCACAGGATCTGCTGGATTCGACGTCGCTCAGCATCGCCAGCATCGCGAAGGAAATCGGCTTTTCCACGCCGGCGAACTTCGCGACCGCGTTTCGCGAACGTTTCGGCATCACGCCGACCGAGTGGCGGCGCCAGCGCCACGCGAGCCGGCGCGTCGCGACCCGCGAACCGCAACGCGGCACATAGGCCGCGTTCGGCGCGATCCTGACTACCAGTTGTATTTCGCGCTGGCCAGCACGGTCCGCTCGTTGCCGAATACGCACACGGCATACGACTGGCAGCCGCTGACGTAGCGCCGGTCGAACAGGTTCGCAACGTTCAATGCGAACCGCCAGTGCCGCATGTCGTAGTGCATCGCCAGGTCGTACAGCGTATAGCTGGACACCGTCAGCGAATTGTCGGGCGCGCCGGCCGACGCGCTCTGGTAGCGCACGCCGCCGCCGATCCCCAGGCCCGACAGCGCGCCCGTATGCCACGTCCAGTCGGCCCACATCGACGCCATCTGCCGCGGCAGCGGCACGGCCACCGGCCAGTTGTTCAGCGACGCGCCGTTCGCCTGCACGTTCTTGACGTCCTGATACACATACGATGCGACGACCGACAGCTCGCGGGTCACCTTGCCGACCGCGCTCAGCTCGATGCCGCGCGAGCGCACCTTGCCGGTCTGCACGGACGACGTGCCGGTGCGGTCGAGATTCACCGGCGTCGGCGTCACGACGTTGGTCTGGTCGATCTGGTACACGGCCGCGCCCAGCATCAGGTTCTGGCCGGGCGGTTGCCAGCGCAGCCCGGCCTCCGTCTGCGTGCCGCGCGTCGGCTTCGGCAAGCCGCCGCCATACATCCGCACGCCGATGACGGGATCGAACGACGTCGAATGACTCACATACGGCGACAGCCCCGCGTCGCCCCGATAGGTGAGCCCGACACGCCCGGAGAACGCACTGACGTCCTGCCGCGCCTGCGTACCGGCCGTCCGGTCGTCGAACCGCGCATTCACGCGATCCTCGCGGCCGCCGAGCGTCAGCGTCCAGCGCTGCCAGCGGATCTGGTCCTGCGCGTACACGCCGAACGCGTTCATCGCCGTGTACTGGTCGACGTGGCCGAGCGACGTCGGGCCGGAGAAGATCGCGGCCGTGACGGGCCGATAGACGGGGTGGTACAGGTTGAGCGACGGCGCCAGCGCGAGCCATACGCTGTTGGTGGTCGTCTGCCGGTCGAACTGCAGGCCGAGCAGCAGCGTATGTTCGAGCGGCCCCGTGCCGAGGCGCGCCTGCGCGTAGTTGTCGATATCGAGCCGGCTGTAGTTGAGCTGGAACAGCCCCGCGAAACGCATCATGTTCGTCGTGCTGCGGGGCGCCAGGCCGTTGCCGAACACCGTCGCGTCGTCGAGCGACAGGTGCGACCAGCGCACGTCCTGGTGCAGCGTCCACATCGCATTCACGCGGTGCTCCAGCGCGTAGCCGAGCGACCATTGCTTCTTCCGGTAGTCGTTGAACGACGGGTCGCCCATGTAGATGTCCTGCGACAGGCGACCGTTCGGGTTCGGCAGCACGGTGCCCTGCGCGGGCAGGAAGTTCGACGAGATGTCGCCGCTGTCCTGCAGGAACGACGCGGAGAATGTCAGCGACGTGTCGGCGTTCGGCCGCCATCGGAACGACGGCGCCAGCGCGACGCGCCGGTCGCCGTTCGGGCCGGTCACCGCATTGCCGTCGCGCGCAACGCCGACGAAGCGATACGCATACCGGCCGTCCCGGTCGAGTTGGTCACCGACGTCAAGCATGAATTGCTTGCGCGCATAATTGCCGATCTGCATGCCGGCTTCGCGCACGCGCTCGCCGTCGGCGAGTTTCGTATGCGCGTCGACGATCGCGCCGGGTTCGCCCGCACCGTACAGCACCGACGTCGGCCCGCGCAGCACCGCGATCGAGTCGATCGTGTACGGGTCGACACGCCAGTTCGCGATGACGGCCGTATTCGGCGCCGGCACGCCGTCGACGTACAGCGTCGGCGTGAAGCCGCGCAGCGCCGCATACCAGTCGGTCCGGCTGTCGGCGCCGAACGACGCGAAGCCCGGCACGTAGCGCAGCGCCTGGTTCAGGTCGGCCGCGCCGGTCATCTCGATCTGTTGCGCGGTCACGATGTTGGTCGTCTGCGGGATCTCGGCCACCGGCGTGTCGGTCTTGGTTCCGGCGGCGGTGCGCAGCCCGACGAGCCCGACGGACGATCCGCCGGCCTTCTCCGTCACGTCGATGGGCGGCAGCACGGCCACCACCGCGCCGGCCTGCGCCACCGCCGTGGCGTTCGACGCCTGCGCATGCGCGCCGCCCGCCGCGGCCACGCACAACGTTCCCCCGGCAGCGATCGCCCTTGCGCGTCGCGCCGCACCCGTCCCCGTTCCCATCGTTCAATGCTCCATCGTGCTGGTGGCCGATTCGGCCCGATCGACGCACGGTGCGCCGCCGGCGACCGCCCTGCGCTGTCGTGATTGTCGTGCTGGTGATGTCGGTTGCGCGCGAGTCGGTATGCACCGGCCAATGGCGTCGTTCGCGAGCGCAGCGATCATACCGGGCGAACGTGGCGCGGTCTTTAAAAAAGTGCGTGGGCGGGCGAATCGCGGGTTCGTGGCGTTGGGGGGCAGGTCAGGAAACGGTAAGGTGTGACGGATCGTCCGCCTTTCGACAGCGGGCCGGCGCAACGGACACGGGCTTGCATCGCGCCCGCTTCGCGGGAACCGTGAAGGGAGAAGGTTCGGGCCCGGCTGGCCCCGTTGCGTCGCGCTTTGGCGGTCGTGCCTGCCGTGTCGATCAGCGCCGGGGTAGTTCGAGCGCACGCGAAAAAACTGCCGCGCCGATATCGCACGCGCTCCTCTCGATCGCCGACTCCACATCATCGGCAGAAGCGACGTCAAAGCGGACTGCGTGAGGCTGCGCCCCCTGGGCACGAAGCCGCGCAGCGGCTTGCCCGAGCCGGTCGGGATCGCGTCCTTTCAGAACGACTTCAGCGCCGGCCTCCGACAGTCCCGTCGCCAGGGCAACGCCAACACCGGTACTCGATCCGGCGATCGGCGTCCGACGGCCCGACGAATCGAACAAGTTCAATCCTTGTGCGACCGGGCCACGCCTGTAGCGAGACGTCGTCACTCGCCGACGGTATCCATCGATCCATCCAGCCATCGAACGATCGACGCGAGATTCCGCTCTTGTCGGTCGCGGGCGAGCAAGCACAGCACGCGATCCTCGCCGACCGGCGACTCGAGGGTGTCGAACTGATTCGACACGAGTCCGGCTGGAAACGCGTGCCCGACTCGATCCGATACGCGCTTCAGTGCCTCTTCCATCCCGATTTCGAGGTAGACGAACCGCAACCCGGGAACGCGCGCGCGCAGCCGGGTGCGATAAGCGGCCCGCAGCGCCGAGCACGACAACACGACGGAAGCGCTCGAGGCCGTCATCATGCTTGCCAGCACGTCCAGCCATGGCTGCCGATCGGAATCGTCCAGCGCGATGCCGTTGCGCATCTTGTGCTTGCTTTCCGGCAGGTGGTAATCGTCGCCCTCGACGAACACGCCGCCGAGGGCAGCCGCCAGCATCGCGCCAAGCGTCGACTTCCCGCAACCGGACACGCCCATCACGACGATCCTGTGTCTCGACTCTACCGATGCCATTCCGATTCTCACTGGCAAGCTCCGGGTGCCGGCTGCCCCGGCCTGGATGGCGTGTTGCCGCGCCATCGAACGGCCACGTTACGAAACCGGCGTGAACTTCAGCTGATTGATCGGCGTCACCTTGTCGGTCCGCACCAGACCGTACGGCGTCTTCGGTCCCAGCCATTTTTCGAAGATGGCCTGCATCTGCCCGTTCTGTTCGAGCGACGCCAGCGCCTGGTTCACGGCGCCGAGCATCCCCTGCTCGCTCAGACGCAACCCGACGGCAATCGGCTCGATCAACATCGGCTCGGCCGCAATGGTGACCGCGCCGTCCGTGCCCTCGACCTGTTTCGCGATCTTGATCGCCGTCATCTGGTTGGTCACGAAACCCTTCACCTTGCCTTGCGCGAGGGCGAGAAACGCCGAACTCGTGTCGTGGAACGTCACCGCCTGGCCATCCTTGATCGACAGCGGGATCGATTGCGCCGACGTCGATCCATCGGCCGCGCTGATCTTCTGGCCCGTGAAATCGGCCAGCTTCTTGCCGCCGTCGGCCTTTTTCACGACCAGCACTTCCTTGGTGGAGTAATACGCATCGCTGAACGCGATCTGGGTCGCCCGCGTCTTCGTATAAGCGAGGTTGGCGACGACGATATCCACGCGCCCGAGCTTCAATTGCGGAATGCGCGCCTCGACGGCCAGCGGCGAGAGTTTCGCCTTCACGCCGATCTGCTTCGCGATCGCGTTGCAGAGGTCGACGTCCATCCCCTCGAGCTGGCGCGTTTGCGCGTTCGGATAGGAAAAAGGCTCGACGTTCGAATACACGCCGCAGTTCAGTTCGCCGTGTGCCTTGACATCGGCCAACTGATCGGCGCGAGCGGGCGCGACGTACATGAAGATGCCGACCGACAGCAGCATTCCCGCGATGACTTTCAACTTTTCCATCGTGTAACCCCTTGAGGCTTGACTGACAAACTTGTTTTGAAATGAACTACGGAGGACCTGCAGTGCCCGGCCGGCCGCGCTCGCGATCAATGCGAACGCAGATCCGACAGGAATTTTTTCGCGCGCGCGTGCTTCGGCGCAGTGAAGAACGCGTCGGGCTCGGCCGTCTCGAGAATCGTTCCCGCGTCCATGAACCAGATGCGGTCGGCCACTTCACGCGCAAACCCCATTTCGTGCGTCACGCACATCATCGTCATGCCTTCCTGCGCGAGACTCTTCATCACGCTCAGCACCTCGCCGACCATCTCCGGATCGAGCGCGCTGGTCGGTTCGTCGAACAACATCGCCGGCGGGTTCATCGCGAGCGCCCGTGCAATCGCAACGCGTTGCTGCTGCCCGCCCGACAACTGGGGCGGATAGGCGTTCGCCTTGTTCGACAATCCGACACGGGCGAGCAAATCCAGTGCCTTGCTCTGCGCCTCCGCGCGCTTCACGCCGCTGACGCGAATCGGCGCGAGCGTGATGTTCTCCAGCACCGACAGATGCGGGAAGAGATTGAATTGCTGGAACACGAACCCGATACGGCTTCGATATGCGTTCACGCTCATCTTCCGGTCGTGGATGTCCTGTCCGTCGAACGAAATCTGGCCGCGATTGATTTCTTCCAGCCGGTTGACCGTGCGAATCAGCGTCGACTTCCCGGAACCCGACGGCCCGCAGACAACCACCACTTCGCCCTTGCGCACCTCGGCGTTGATGTCGACGAGCGCGTGATATTCGCCATACCACTTGTTGACGTTGGAAAACTTGATCATCGGAGTTCCTTGAGAGAGTCGGGTCACTCAGTTCCCGGTGGATACCGAGCCGGCCAGCGAAACCGCGTTCGCCGATTTCGCGCGGGCGTTCATGCCGGCGCGTTTGCGCGTCACACGGCGTTCCAGGTATTGCGCGAACTGCGTCAGCGCATAACAGAGCGCGAAGTAGCAGAGCGCGAGGATCAGATAGACCGGGAACGGCTTCGTCAGCAGCCGGTTGTTGATCTGGTCGGCCGCGAACGAGATCTCCTGGACGTTGATGATGTAGCCGAGCGACGTCTCCTTGATGGTCGACACGAACTGCGTCATCATGCTCGGCACCACGTTGTACAGGGTCTGCGGCAGCACCACGCACCGCATGGTCTTCAAGTAGCTCATGCCGAGTGCACGCGACGCTTCGACCTGCCCTTTCGGCAGCGCTTCGATACCGCCGCGAATGATCTCGCCGAGATACGCCGAGTCGTAGACGACGAGCGCGCACAGCATCGTGACGAACCCCGTGACCGGATAGCCGGTGAGCACGGGCACGAGGAAGTACACCCAGAACACGACCATCAGCAGCGGCACGCCGCGAACCGCGTAGACGAGCGCGGTGGCCGGCGCGCGCAGCACCCGGAACGGGCTGATTCTCGCGAGCGCAACGAGTATCCCGAGCGGAAAGGCGATCGCGAGCGCGGCGACCGAAAGCAGGATCGTCAGCACGATGCCGCCGAGCGGCCCGTGCGGATACTGCCCGATCAGCAACAGCGCCCAGTTGTCTCGAATGATCTCGAACATGGTCACTTCACTCCCGGAATACGGTAGAAGGCTGCAAGCCGTGCGCCCAGGAGCATGATCAGCAGCGAGATGGCCAGATACATCACGGTTGCGACGAAATACGATTCGAACGACAGGAACGTGTCGTTCTCGATCTGCCGCGTCACGTAGGTGAGCTCCGCGGCGCCGATCGCCATCGCGAGGCTCGTGTTCTTGAAGAGCAGCACCGCATGATTGACCATCGGCGGGATTGCGTTTCGCAGCGCCTGCGGCAGGACGACATGACGCATCCCCTTCAGGAAGTTCAGGCCGAGCGCGCGGCAGGCTTCGTACTGGCCATACGGAACGGCGCGCAGCCCGCTGCGGATGTCTTCCGAGAAATAGGCGCCGCTGCACAGCCCGATCGCGACGACCGCGAACACGAACTGGCCGTTGTATTCGTTGAGAAACGCCTGGATCCCGGCAGGCAGGATGTTCGAGATGCCGAAATACCAGAACAGGATCTGCACGAGCATCGGCACGTTGCGGTGATACGCGACGAACGCGGCGACGAAGCGCTCCGCGATCCGGATATTCGTCATGCGAATCAACGTGAGGGTCAGCCCTATCACGAGCGACAGCAGCCACGCCGAGACGGCCATCATCAGCGTCAGCTCGATGCCGTGCAGAAACAGTGCGCCGTAGTCGCCTCGCAGCACTGCAGAAAGGTCAAAATGCAGCTTCATAGTCCGCGCCTCTGGAATGAATCCGGATCGTGGCGTACCGCAATGCCGGATCCGCCACCACTTCGTTGTTCAACGCGGCGGTCGGCATCGATGACCGCGTTGAATTCATACTAGCTCGCAAAAAAACCGGCTTGCAGACGCCTTTCGTCTGGTGCGATAAGTTTGGTCGATGACCTGCCGGCACGGCCGCCCGAGCCCCGCCCGGCGGCGCTGCGCGCCGTGTTCCCGTCGATCGGAAAGCCGCCTGTGCCGCGACGCCGCGGGGTAAACACCCACGCGCCGAACGCAGCTACGCCACCATGCGGCGACCGGTACAACAACGGCCGCTATCGACCGATGCGCGGCGCATCGGTCAACACCTGAGGATTGACGGGTGTCGGCGGCCGGCCGGCATGCGGCCCCGCTCCCAGCGCCGCAATCAGGTTGTCGACGGCGAGCGACGCCATCGCTCGCCGTGTCGCCACCGATGCGCTGCCGATATGCGGCGTCAGCACCACGTTCCGTTGCGCGAGCAGTGCCGGGCAGACGACGGGCTCGCCCTCGAACACATCGAGTCCCGCCGCGGCGATCGCGCCTTCGGCGAGCGCGGCGGCCAGTGCGCTGTCGTCGACCACGCCACCCCGTGCGATGTTCGTCAGCGTTGCCGTCGATTTCATCTGCCTGAGTTCGTGCGCGCCGATCGCATGATGGGAGGTCGACGAATACGGCACCACGACGATCAGGTGGTCGGATTCGCGCAGCAGCGCATCCTTGTCGACATGGCGCGCACGGCAACTCGCCTCCAGTTCCGGCGACAACCGCGAGCGGTTGTGATAGATCACCTTCATGCCGAAGCCCAGTGCGCCGCGACGCGCGATCGCCTGGCCGATGCGGCCCATGCCCAGTATCCCGAGCGTCGCGCCATGAACGTCTGCGCCGACGAACATGTCGTAGCGTCCCGTTTTCGTCCACGCGCCGCGGCGCAGGTAGTGCTCGGATTCGGTGATGCGCCGCGCGGTCGCCATCATCAGCGCGAAACCGAAATCCGCGGTCGTTTCGGTCAGCACGTCCGGTGTGTTGGTCACGATCACGCCGCGCGCGGAGCACGCATCGACGTCGATGTTGTTGTAGCCGACGCCGATGTTGCAGACCGCCTCGAGCCCGGGGCAGGCATCGAGCAGGGTCGCGTCGATCCGGTCGCTGCCCGCGGTGACGGCGCCGCGTTTCCCCTGCAGCCGGGCGATCAGTTCCGGTTGCGACCAGATCGTGTCGTCCGGGTTGTCGGTCACGTCGAAAGGCTCCCGCAAACGGTCGACGATGTCGGGAAACGACGCTCGGGTCACAAGAATCGACGCTCGCATGACAGCACTCCTTGCTGGATTTCGGTAAGGGTTGAATGAGTCGGGCCGTGCCGGCGTCCGAGGCCGCCCCGGTGCGCATCGCATCGCGAACGCCGTCGCCCGCGCTGCGCGTGCGGGGCGGCGTCAGCCGAACGTGCCGACTTCGTGGGTCACGGCCACGGAGATTTCGCGTATCGATTCGAACCACTGCCGCATCGGCGCGAAAATCTCGCGGTGCTCTCTCGCATAGGAACCCGGCGCGCGCGGCGCGGCGGGCTCGGCGTACTCGTATTCGGCCGTATCGTCTGTCCGCTCGGGAAATATTCGCGCGAGTACCGGCAGCACGGACGGCATGTCGAGGCCGATGATCGCGCGATGCAGATCGTCGGCCGTCACATCGGGACGCGGCGAAAATTCCGGAATTTCCGTCGCCTTCAACCAGACCAGCTGGATCAGCGCAAGCCGCAGCGCATGCAGCAGCATTTCGCGATCGCTCATGCGCGCGCGATTCGGCCATACGGCGCGCAGCGCCAGATCGTCGGCCAGCGCGCGGCGGAACATCGCCCGCGTCGCCGCGGACGCGCCGATCCGCTCCAGCATCGCGGCGACCGCGAGCATCGCGTCCCGCGCACCGCCATCCGCCGTGTGAAGCGCACGGTCGAGCCACGTGCCGGGATCGAGCAACGACGTCACGGCTCTCAGCACCTCGATGTCGGAGTGCGCGAACGCGGCTTCCGCGAGATCGAGCGCGCGCCTGAACCTGCGGCTGCGCCCGCGCATCTCCGCGAAGCCCTCCGGCTGCCGGGCGGCAGCGGCGCCCAGGCCGTGCACGGTGTTCGCGCACCAGCCGAGCTGCTGCAGGATCGCGTTGTTCGGGATCGCGCGCAGTTCGCTCGGGTGGCGAATCAGCGCGCGGAACGCGGCGCCGTCCGCTTGCCGCGCCGCGGGCCGCGAACCCGTGCGGTCGAGCAGCGCGGGACCGAACGTGCTCAGCATCGCCGTATAGCCGGCGTCGTCGACGAGCGCCGTCATCGTCGCGCGCACCGAACCGAAGAAATCGGCAGCGAAATCCGGATCGTCGTAGATCGGATCGTCGACCGGGCCGACCGCATGATGGAACGCATGCTCGGCGATCCGCGCGACCGTCGCGAGCGCCAGCGCCGGCGTGCCGAACAGCAGATAGCCGTCGCCGCCCTGGAATGCGCTCTCCTCCCGTACCTGCAAGCCCCCATCGTTCAACGCATGGCGCGACGCCGTCGGCGACAGGTATTTGAGGCGATCGGCCAGCGAGCCGGGATGCGCGCCGCGGCCGACGCTTTCGCCGTGCGTGTCGAACAGCACGACCTCGACGCCGTCCAGCCCGTGGCGCGCGAGCATGCCGGTTATCTTCATCCTCAGCCGCTCGATCAGGTAGCTCGCGGCAAGCTGACCGACATAGCGGCCCGAATCCGAATAGCCGAATTGCAGTGCCAGCCGTCCGTTCGATTTCACGTAGGCGCGATAATGCGGGCTGCGCAGCGCTTCATCGAGGACATGCGCGCCATGCTCGAGCGCCTCCTCGGTCTCGAACAGCGGGCTGATTTCGACGTGCCGCTCCACGCCGAACAGCCGTGCGAGCCACAACGCGACCAGCAGCGTGTATCCGCTCTCCGTCTCCGCGATCAGGAATCGAACCGGCGTCGCGCCGTCGATGTGCTTGACGAGCTGCGCGATCGTCATCATCGTCCGCGCGGCCGTCGCCTGCTCCGCGAGCAGCGCGCCGAAGTCGACCGGCAGCGGCCGCACCTTGTCCAGCTCGGCGTTGATCGCCGCCAGCATCGCGCGCCGGTGCAGCGGCGCATCGACGGAATCGGCGATATTGAGCCTTTGACGCGCGGCGTTATGAAGCTGCGCGGCGTTCAGCCGGAAATGCGTATGCGCGAGCGCAAGCCCGTGCGACGCGAGGCCCGCGCGCGACACGGCCAGCGCCAGCTGGTCGGAATCGGGCGCATCGGCGATCGCGTCGCGATAAAGCTCGTCCAGGGTTTCCGGATCCACCAGCGCGTCGTCGCGGTGCGCGACGAGCGCCTGTGCGAACCGGGATGTCTGGCGCGCATCGGCACCGTCCGGGCATGCTGCGATCTGGTGGTCCAGCACGTCGAGTGCCTTCGCGACACGTTCGGTCAGCTGCCGCGCGCTGTCGACGGCGGACGCCTGCCGATGAATGCGCGCGAGCTGCAGCCGCTTGATCCGCAGGCGAAATCGCAGCGTATCCCACCAACCGATATCGGTTCGCCCGTCGGTGTCGTAGCCGACCCAGGTCGACACGATCAACGGCCGCGGCACCAGCGCCAGCCAACGGTCGGGAAATGCCCGGCGCGCCGCCGACAGCAACGCGGCATTGAAGCGATCCAGCGCATCGCGGGCATGATCGATCGCCTGGACCGATTGCTCGAACTCCGCGTCGAGCGTGACCGTCCGCGGGCGATGCGACTCGAATCGCCGCGGCGTCGCGCCGCACGCGCGATCCGCGAGATGGCGCGCGACCTCCGGATTCAGCGCGAAGGTCGGATGCCCGGTGAATACCGCCGCATAGCGGGTGCGCTCGGCACGCGCGCGAAAGCCGTCCCAGTCGCTCGCGTCGCCCACGACACGACCGGCAATCGATTCGAGCGCCGCTTCGTTCGCGTCGACACCGACGCCGCCGACATACGCGGCGATCCGCGCCGCCCGATCCGAGAACGCGTGATCGCGCAGCTGTCTCACCAGCTCGAGCGTGTCTTCGCCGCCGATTCGCCCGTCGCCGATCGACTGCATGATCGCGCATGCGAGCGACAGCACCGGATTGGCGAACGGGTCGCCCGCCGAGCGTTCGCGCGTCGCGGCGGTCAGGGCAAGAAGCCGGTTCGCCAGCGCCGTGATGGCAACGCCTTCGCATGCTTCGCCGCGAGGTTCCATCGCTCAGCCAGCCATGTTCGCTTCGAACGCGTCGATCCACGAACGGTCGAAGCGGCCTTCCCTGATCGACTGGATCGTGTCGGCTTCCTTGCGCATTTGCGCGCGCGCCTTCTCGATCAGGTATTCGGCTTCGTCCTGCGGAAACGCGACGAGGCCGTCGTCGTCGCCGACGACGATATCGCCGGGATGGATCACCAGGCCATCGATCGACACGGGCACGTTGATCTCGCCGGGACCGGCCTTGTAGGGCCCCTTGTGCGTGACGCCTCGCGCGAACACCGGGAAATCCTTCTCGCGAATCGCCGCGACGTCGCGAATCGCGCCGTCGAGCACGAGCCCGGCCACGCCGATGCTCTCCGCATACATCGACATGATTTCGCCGAGCAGTGCCTGGGTGATGTCGCCGCCGCCGTCGACGACCAGCACGTCGCCCGGCCGGCAATACTCGAAGGCGCGGTGAATCGCGAGATTGTCGCCGCGGCGCACGCGGACCGTGACCGCGGTGCCGACCATCCCGCCCGATCGGTGATACGGGCGCAACGCGGCCGTGCCGACGATGCGCCGCATGTTGTCGCTGATCAGCGCGGCCGGAATGTCGCGCAGCGCGTCGATGATCGCAGGATCGGCCTGCGGTGCCGACGCGTTCTTTCGGGAACCGATACGTTGTTGCATGATGTGCTCTCCGTGCTTGTGGACGTGACCGAATCGATCCGCTTCATGCGTCGCGCTTGACCGTCGTGAGGCCGCCCGGCACCTGCAGGGTCGGGAGGATTTCCATGTTGCTGATGTTGACCGCGAGCGGCGCGGCGATCGCGAACGCGATCGCATCCGCGATGTCGGACGGCTGCGGCAGCTCGAAGCCTTCGATGAACTGCTTGCGCGCCGCTTCGATGTCGCCGCTCACGTGGCCGAAGATATCGGTCGCGACGCGTCCCGGGCAGATTTCCGTCACGCGCACGCGCCGGCCGGTCGCATCGACGCGAAGCTGTCGCGACAGCGCATGAATGGCCGCTTTCGTCGCGTGATAGATCGAGTTGCCGTTGAAGTTGTAGATCGCCGCGATCGAGCTGATGTTGACGATGTGCCCGCGGTCGCGCTCGACCATGCCCGGCATCGTGAGCCGCACGATATGCAGCACCGACTGCAGGTTGACTTCCACCTGCACGTCGATGTCGTCGACGTCGGCGTCGAGAATCGACCCCTTGCGCGATACCCCCGCGTTGTTCACGACGATGTCGAATTCGACGTCCTGCGTCAGCTTCGTGACCGCGTCCAGGTCACAGACGTCGATCGCATGCGGAATGCACCCCGTGCGTTTCGCGAGCGCGTCGAGCCGGTCCGCGCTGCGCGCCAGTGCATGGACCTCGAGCCCTTCGCGGCAGAAGCGCTCGACGATCGCGGCGCCCATCCCCGTCGAAGCGCCCGTGACGAGTGCGGTTTTGTAATCGGAAAACGGCATGGTTCACCTCTGTGGAATCGCGTTGCATCGGTATGCCGATCAACGCTGCTAACAATGTATTCGGCGCCGCATTCGCGCGCCAAGACGGATTCGATGTGGTGCGATAAGGCGGACTTATGACGGCGACGGGCGATCGACGAGCTTCGATACCGGCACGACGCGCCCGCCCGTCGCTTCGATCGCACCGCGCACGGTGCGCGCGAGTTCCACCGCGCCCGGCGTGTCGCCATGAAGCAGGATCGACCTCGCATTCATCCTGAGGGTGTTGCCCGCGATCGTGGTGACCGTGCCGTCCTCGAGCAGTTGCTGCACGCGCGCGAGCACCGCCGCCCGGTCCTTGATCACCGCGCCCGCGAGCTTGCGGGACACGAGCGCGCCCTGATCGTCGTAGGCGCGGTCGGCGAGGAAGGTATTCGCCGTGCGCACGCCGATCCGGTCGGCCGCGCGCTCGATCTCGGTGTTGGTCGACACGCTGATCACGAGATTCCGGTCGAACTCCGCAACCGCCCGCACCAGCGGCTCCGCGAGTTCATACGACGCGGCGGCCATGTTGCCGAGCGCGCCGTGAAAGCTCATGTGGGTCAGGCGGTGGCCCGCCGCGCGCGCGATCCCTTCGAGTGCGCCCATCTGGTACAGCACGTACTTCGCGAGTTCGAGCGGGTCCGCCTGGATCGGCCGCCGCCCGAACCCGAGCAGGTCGGGAAAGCCGACGTGCGCGCCCAGGTCGATTCCCTTCGCGCCTGCAAGGCGCACGGTCCGGTCCATGATCACCGGGTCGCCCGCGTGATAGCCGCACGCGATATTGATCGACGAGACGATATCGAACATCGCTTCGTCGTCGCCCATCCGATACGGGCCGAATCCTTCGCCGACATCCGCGTTCAGGTCAATTTCCATCATCTGCTCTCTCGATGCGTGGGAGGTGTGGCGGCGGCATGTCGGCCGCCAGTTCGAACAGCGGCGCCCCATACCCGACGAGGCCCCCCGGTTCCGCATGAATCGCCGAGATCACGCCGCCGCGCTCCGCGACGACCGGCCGGTACAACTCGGCGATCTGCAGCAGACCGACGACGTTCCCGGCTTCGACACGTTGGCCGATCGCGGCCTGCGGCGCCGTGCGGTCGGGATGCGTGGTCACGAAGATTCCGGTCGACGGCGACCTGACGATCGACGTCGGGCCGGCGGCCGGCGACGGCGTCCCGATCGCGCCCGCATCACCCGTCGGCGCCGCGGGTTCGAGCGTCAGGCGGACCGTCGATCCCGCAAGCCGGATCTCCGCGAACTCGATCTCGGCGGCGGCAAGCCACGACGAGATCTGGCGAAGGTCTTGAATGTCCACTTCGTTGTTGTTTGTCATGGGTCAGTATTTCGACGCACGGAACAGCCCGGCGAGATTGCGGACCTTGGCGAGATAGCGCTCCACCTCGTCCAGCGCGGCAACCGCTTCTTCGTAGGTGGTCCTGGCAAAGCGGATCCGCGTGCCGATCCGGGCTTGCGCGAGCCGCCACAAATCGGCTTCGATCACCGTGCCGATCTTCGGATAGCCGCCCGACGGCTGCGCGTCGCGCAGCTGGATGATCGGCTGGCCGCTGTGCGGCACCTGGATGACGCCCGGCACGATGCCGTGCGAGCGTTTCTCGATCGGCCGGCGGGCCGCGAGCGTCGGGCCGGCGAGCCGGTATCCGTATCGATCGCTCTGCGGCGTCACTTTCCAGCCTTCGCGCCAGAACGCGTCGAGCGAATCGGCTTCGTAGCACTCGTACTCGGCGGCCGGCAGCACCCTCACCACCGTGTCGCCGCCTTCGGCGGCCGGCGTGGCTGCGGGCGTCGGCAACAGGTACGCCGGCGGCACCGTGCCGAACCCGCCGTTCGCGGCGGACTGCAGCGGTGCACGCGCATCGAGCCCGATCGCGTGGAGCACGTCGCCTTTCTGCAACTGCCGTCCGTTGAATCCGCCGAACTCCCCGCGCAACTGCGTGCTCCGCGACCCGAGCACGCGGGGCACGTCGACGCCGCCCGCAAGCGACAGGTAGCAGCGCGTTCCCGACGCAGGGATGCCGATCGTCAGCACTTCGCCCCGCCTCGCCTCGATCGTCCACCACGGCAGAATCGGCCGCTCGTCGAGCCGGGCCGCGCAATCGGCGCCCGTAATCGCAAACGCCAGATCCTCGAGGAAGCGGACGCGAAACGGAAACATCGGGATTTCGATCGCGGCCGCGTCGTCGGGATTGCCGAGCAGCAGGTTGCCGATCGCGAGCGCGACCCGGTCCATCGCACCGGACGTGCCGACGCCGAATCGCAGGTAGCCCTCGCGCCCGCGGTCCTGCACCGTTGCCAACGCGGATGAAGACAAGATCTCGATCATCGGACAATCCTTTCGGCACGGAAACGAATCATGTCGCCGGGCGCGAGCGTGGCCGGCTGCTCGCGCGCGGGGTCGAAGAACGTCATCGCCGTGCGGCCGATCGTGTTCCACCCGCTGGGGCCGGCGGACGCCGATACGCCCGTCTGCACGCCGCCGATCGAGACGGCGCCGCCCGGCAGCCCGAGTACGGGCACCTTGCGCCGCGGCGTGGCGATCCGCGGATCCATGCCGCCGAGATAGCAGTAGCCCGGATGGCTGCCGAGCGCGTAGACGGTGTAAAGCGGCGCGCAATGGATCTCGACGACCTCGTCGACCGACAGGCCCGTATGCGCGACCACGTCCTCGAGATGCGGTCCGAACTCCCCGCCGTACTGCACCGCGAGCTCGACCACGTTGCCCGCGATGTCGAGTTCGCCGGCCGCATGCCATGCGTCGACCAGTTGCGCTTCCAGCGCGGCAGGGTCCGTCGGCGGATGCGTGAAGGTCAGCATCAGGTTGGTCACGCCGGGCACGGCCTCGCGCACGCCGGGCCACGCGCCGACCGTGCGCGCGAGCGTCCAGATGCGACGCTGCACCCGCAGGTCGAGCGCGCCCGGCGCCTCGAACAGCATCGCGGTGGTGCCGAGCAGACTGACGCGCAGCGTTTGTTCCGAATCGTCCTGTTTCATTGCGAGAGCTTTTCCTTCCGGCTCGGCACACGCGACTGCCGAATCGTCATGCAGGCCGGGCGGCGCAGGCTCGATGATTCGGGTCATACGGCCTCCCGCGCGGCGAGCCAGCGTTCCAGATGATGAATATCCACGCCGCCGTCGCCGAACGCCGGATCGTCCAGGATCGCGCGATGAAGCGGCACATTGGTCCGTATCCCTTCGATGCGCATCTCCGACAGCGCGACGCGCATCCGCGCAATCGCCTCGTCGCGGGTCGCGCCGTGCGTCACGACCTTCGCGATCAGCGAGTCGTAGTACGGCGGCACGACATGACCGGCGCTCAGGTGCGAATCCACGCGAATGCCGTTCCCGCCGGGCACTTCCCATTCGACGATCCGACCCGGACACGGGACGAAGGTGAACGGATCTTCCGCGTTGATCCGGCATTCGAGCGCGTGTCCGGCCGAGCGAAGGTCGGCTTGCGTCCACGTCAGCGCATGGCCTTGCGCGATGCGGATCTGCTCGCGCACGATGTCGATTCCGGTAATCGCCTCCGTCACCGGATGCTCGACTTGAAGCCGCGTGTTCATTTCGATGAAATAGAACCGGCCGTTCTCGAACAGGAACTCGAACGTCCCTGCGCCGCGATATCCGATCTGCCGGCACGCGTCCGCGCAACGTTCGCCCACCTCGCGAATCAGTCCCGGATCGATGTGAGGCGTGGGCGCCTCCTCGAGTACTTTCTGATGGCGCCGCTGCAGCGAACAGTCGCGCGACCCGAGCCACAGCGCCGTGCCATGCTGGTCGCAGAGCACCTGGATTTCCACGTGGCGCGGATGCTCGAGGAATTTCTCGACATAGAGCTCGGGCCTGCCGAACGCCCGCCGCGCTTCTTCGCGCGTCACGGCCACCGCATCGAGCAACTGGGCCGCGGCGTGCACGACACGCATGCCGCGACCGCCGCCGCCGCCCGACGCCTTCACGATCACGGGATAGCCGATCTCGGCCGCGATGTTCAGGATCTCGTCGGGATCGTCGGGCAGACTGCCGTCCGGGCCCGGCACGCAAGGCACGCCGGCCGCGCGCATCGCGCGTTTGGCCGTCACCTTGTCCCCCATGGTGCGAATCGATTCGGCCGTCGGCCCGATGAACGCCAGCCCGGCCGCCTCGACCTGTGCCGCGAAAGCCGCGTTTTCGGACAGGAAGCCGTAACCGGGGTGGATCGCCCCCGCGCCACTCACGCGAGCGGCGAGCAGGATTGCCTCCTGGTTCAGATAGCTGCGATCCGGCGCCGCCGGCCCGATACAGAGGGCCTGGTCCGCCAGACGAACGTAGCGCGCGCCGGCATCCGCCTCCGAATGAACGGCAACCGTCCGCAAGCCCAGCTCGCGGCACGCGCGCTGAATCCGCAGCGCGATTTCGCCTCGATTCGCAATCAGCACCTTATCGAACATGGTCGCCCCGCTCGTCGGTTCCGATGGCGCCGCGGCCGTTCGCCGCCCGGCTGTCAGGAAGGAAGCGCATCATCGTTCGATCCGGAACAGCGGCTGACCGGCTTCGACCTCGTCGCCGGAATTCACGAGCACCTCGGCTACCCGGCCCTCGTATTCCGATTCGATCGCGTGAAACACCTTCATCGCCTCGATCGTGCAAAGCACCTGGCCGGCCTGCACGCGATCGTCGTTGTTGACGAAGTCCGGATCGTTCGGCGACGGCCGAAGATGCGCGACGCCGAACATCGGCGCGCGCACGATGCACGGCTCGGCCCGCTGCATGTCGGGCGACGCGACCGGCAGCGGCGCCGCCTCCTGCTCGATGCGCGATTGCGGCCCGCGCACGGAAGCCGCGTCGCGCGCCGGCGCGGCGGCGGCATCGCCCCGGTTCCGCTTGACCAGCCTGACCTTGTCGTCGCCCTCGATCAATTCGAGTTCCAGGAGCGGCGAGTCCGCCAGCAGGTCGATCAGAGACTTAATCTTCTTGAGATCCATCGTTTGGCCCGTAGCCCGGTTGGCGAGCAACGGCGAACGGAGATTCGCCGCTGCGTACGTTGCGCGACGACGATCGCTGCGGCAGCTTCACCGGCTGCGCAGACCGCGTCGCGGCACGCCCCGTCGCCCCGCGCGCGGCGCCGGGCAACTGACGATGGATTCAATGTATCGGGCGCAGAAAAATTACGCCAAGACGGATTCGCTTTGTAGCGATAAGGCGAGCTTATGTATCCGCGGTATCCGCGTTCGGTTCCGAACGCGTGTCGAAAGCGAGATCGCCCGCGAGCTCGAGCAGGATGTCCTTGACTGCCGCGGCCGGCTCGGACAGCGGAAGATGGTCGGACAGGCAGACCGACAACGGGATCTTGATCACCGGCGACACGATGCGGCACTGGACGACGTCGCCGGCCGCCGCCACGACGCGCGCGGTGGAATCCGGCAGGATCGTCGCGCCGATCCCGGCCCCGACGGCCGCGGACAGCGTCGTGGCCGACTCGATCTCGGCGATCACGTTCGGAATCATCTGCATCCGCGCGAAGGCCTCGTCGACGTATTTGCGCAGATAGTTGTACGGGCGCGGCAGCAACAGCGGAACATCGCGCAGCGCGGTCACGTCGATTTCGCCTGCCGCGATGCCCATGCTGCGCGGCGCGACGAGGAACAGTTCCTCGTTCATCAGCAACTGGAACGACAGGCCGTGCACGGGCTTGTCGCCGTACAGCACCGCCATGTCCATGCGGCCGTTCATGATCAGCTCGCTCAGCGTCGTGCCGAAATTTTCGTTGATGTACAGCAGGATCGACGGATGGCGCGCGCGGACCGCGCGCAACAGCGGCAGCGACAACGCGGAGGCGCCGGTGCCGGGCGCGAGCCCGACCGAGACCTGGCCGGCCAGCGTCTGTCCCGCGCTCTTCACGTCGGCCTGCGCCTGCTCGAACTGGCGCAGGATGAGCTGCGCATGGCGGTAGAGCGTCGCGCCGGCCTCCGTCGGCGTCACGCCGCGCTTCGTGCGGACGAGAAGCTGCTGCTGGAATTCGTCTTCCAGCGTGATCAGCTGCTGGCTGAGTGCCGGCTGGGCGATGTGCAGCACCTCCGCCGCCTGCGTCAGGCTGCCGATGTCGACACTCTTCACGAAATACTTCAGGCGCCGCAGGTTCACGGTAATCGGGTCTTCAATGCATGGGTCGGCTAATGGTAGGACGAAGCCATCGGCCCGGAAAGTGGACAAAAACCCTACCGACCGCGGGCGGCGACACGAATCGCACCCGGGCATCGTCGGACGATTCGTCATAAGCGGATGCTCTCGCCCCAGCGGAAAGACATCTTGGCGCGCGCGTTTTCGCCCGCTTACTGTTAAGGCTACTCATATTTCGTTCAGGAGCCTAGAGTGAGTGCATCGCGCATCGCCGCCCGTGTTCAGCGCATCAAACCCTCGCCGAGCAGCGCGGCGGCCGACCGGGCCGCCGAATTGCGGCGCCAAGGCAAGGCCATCGTCAATCTCGTCGTCGGCGAACCCGACTTCGACACGCCCGCGCCTATCCGCCAGGCCGCCGTCGACGCGATGGAACGCGGCGAAACCCGCTACACGCCGACCGCCGGCACCCCCGCGCTGCGCGCCGCGATCGCCGCGAAACTCGAACGCGAAAACGGCCTCACCTACGATCCGAAGCAGATCATCGTGACCTGCGGCGCGAAACACGCGATCTTCAACGCGCTCGCGATCACGGTCGAAGCCGGCGACGAAGTGCTGATCCCCGCGCCTTACTGGGTGTCCTATCCCGACATGACGCTCGCGTGCGACGGCGTGCCCGTCGTCGTGCCGTGCACCGAAGCGCACGGCTTCAAGCTCACCGCGGCGGCGCTCGACGCCGCGATCACGCCGCGCACCAAGTGGCTGATCATCAATTCGCCGACCAATCCGACCGGCGCGGCGTATTCGGCAGACGAACTGCGCGCGCTCGCCGACGTGCTGCTGCGTCACCCCCACGTCCTCGTGATGATGGACGACATCTACGAGCACATTCGCTACACCGACGGCCGCACACCGCATCTGCTGACGGTCGAGCCGGCCCTCGCGTCGCGCACGCTGGTCGTCAACGGCGTGTCGAAGACCTACGCGATGACGGGCTGGCGCATCGGCTATGCGGCGGGCCCGGCCGACCTGATCGCCGCGATGGACACGCTGCAGTCGCAATCGACCAGCAATGCGTGCTCGATCAGCCAGGCCGCCGCGCTTGCGGCGCTCACCGGCGACCAGACCTTCGTCGCGCAATCGGTGGGTGTCTATCAGGATCGCCGCGATCATGCGCTCGCCGCGCTCAATGCGATTCCCGGCATCAGTTGCGGCGCGCCCGACGGCGCGTTCTACCTGTACGTCAATTGCGGCGGGCTGCTCGGCAAGACCACGCCGCTCGGCAAGCGGCTCGATACCGATTCGGACGTCGTTCTGTATCTGCTCGAGCATGCGGGCGTGGCAGTGGTCGCGGGAACGTCGTACGGCCTCTCGCCTTATTTCCGGATGTCGATCGCCACCAGCGTGGACACCATCGGCGAGGGCTGCCGAAAGATCGCCGAAGCGGTCGCCGCACTGAACTGAGGGATCGGCCGGACTCGCCGCTGCGCTTTCCGTCCGCATGACATAAAGGCATGCCGCGCCTCCGGACGCGGCAGCCGGAGCCGATATCGCTTTACTTTCACTGACAAGGGGATGCAGATGAACACCAGGATATTAGTTGCCCTAATCGGTTGCGGAATGCTCGTCACCGTGACGGCGCGCGCCCAGTCCAGCGTCACGCTGTACGGCATCATCGACGAAGCGGTCCGCTTCGACACGCACCAGAGCAAGACGGGCGGCAAGCTCTTCACGATGGGCAGCGGCGGCCAGATCCAGGGCAGCCGCTGGGGCCTCCAGGGCGCGGAGGATCTCGGCAACGGCATGAAGGCCATTTTCCAGCTCGAGTCCGGATTCACGCCGAATACCGGGATTTCCCAGCAGTCGACCCCGTCCGGCACCCAGCGGCTTTTCGGCCGGACCGCGATGGTCGGATTGAGCAGCCCCTACGGAACGATCTCGGGCGGGCGCCTCTATACGCTGGCCCACGAGATGGCCTGGTCGCACGACCTCTACGCGCTCTCCAACTACACGGGCACGCTGGGCTTCCAGGGCGCCGGGCTCACCGGCGGCGGCCGCCTCGACAATTCCGTGCGCTATACGTCTCCGACGATCGCCGGCTTCACCGCCAAGGCCTCCTATACGTTCGGCCAGACCGCGGGCGATATCCACCGCAACTCGTCCCCGGCCGTCAGCCTGTCGTACGATCGCGGCCCGCTGAGCGTCGGCGCCGCATACCAGATCGTCAACGACATCGGCGGGCTGACGCCGGCGTCGAGCGTATACGGCAGCACGTATTTCGGCGTCACGATTCCGGACAGCTCGCAGAAGATCTTCACGATCGGCGCGACGTATTCGTTCGCCCGCGCGAAGGTTTACGGCTCGTATATCTACAGCCACGTCTACCCGGCGGATTACCGCAACGATTCGTTTTCCGCCGCGGTCGACTACTTCATCACGCCGTTCCTGACGTTGAAGCTGCCCGTCTACGTGGACGTCGTCCATCACGCGGGACAGAGCGGCACCCGGATCACCGGCGGCCCGACACTCGATTACGCGCTGAGCAAGCGGACGGACGTGTATGTCGGCGTCGACTACAACCACCTGACCGGGGCGTGGACGACCCTCGCGGCGGCCTCCGGCTCGAACCAGCCGTTCTATGGCTACAACTCGCTGTTCGAGGCGGCGATCGGCTTGCGACACAAATTCTAACGATCGCGTCGAACCGGGCCGGCCCCATGCGGATCGGCTCCGTCCGTTCGCCCGACGCGTCGCGTCACGCGTGGGCGAGCGGCACGCGCCATTCAGGAGGTAGAACACATGAGAATCGGCATTCCCGCCGAAAGTGCGGCGGGTGAAGCGCGCGTCGCCGCCACGCCGGAAACCGTCAGGAAGCTCGCTGCCCGAGGGAACGAAGTGCTCGTTCAAGCCAGCGCCGGCGAACGGGCGAATTTCACGGATGACGCGTACGCGTCGTCCGGCGCGACGCTCGTCGATGCGCAGCGCGCACTGGAGGCCGAAGTCGTCCTGAAGGTCCAGGCGCCCACGGATACCGAGTTCGCGCTATTGCGAACAGGCGCCGTGCTGATCGGCATGCTCGATCCGTTCAATGCCGAACGTGCCGCGCGTCTGACGACCGCGGGCATTACCGCATTCGCGCTGGAGGCGATCCCCCGGACGACGCGCGCGCAGAGCATGGACGTGCTGTCGTCGCAGGCCAACATCGCCGGGTACAAGGCCGTGCTGATTGCGGCGGGGCTCTACCAGCGATTCTTCCCGATGCTGATGACGGCGGCAGGGACCGTCAAGGCCGCGCGCGTACTGATTCTCGGCGCGGGCGTGGCAGGCCTGCAGGCGATCGCGACGGCGAAGCGCATGGGCGCGGTGATCGAGGCGTCGGACGTGCGCCCGGCGGTCAAGGAACAGATCGAATCGCTCGGCGCCAAATTCCTCGACGTGCCGTTCGAAACGAACGAAGAGCGCGAGGCCGCCGAGGGAACCGGCGGTTATGCGCGTCCGATGCCCGCGTCGTGGCTCGCCCGCCAGAGCGCGCTGGTGCGCGAGCGCGCCAGCGCGGCCGATATCGTCATCGCGACCGCGTTGATTCCCGGCAGAACGGCGCCCACCTTGCTGCCGGAGGACATCGTCCGGGACATGAAGCCCGGTTCGGTCATCGTGGATCTCGCCGCCGGACGCGGCGCGGAGACAGACGGCCGGCGTGGCGGAAACTGCCCGCTCACCGAAACGGATCGCGTCGTCACGCGGCATGGCGTCCACATCGCGGGATTCACCAACTTGCCGGCCATGGTCGCATCCGACGCGTCGTCGCTCTACGCACGCAACGTGCTCGACTTCCTCAAGCTGATCATCGACGACGACGGCCGGCTCAGGATCGATACGACCGACGACATCGTGGCCGCCACGCTGCTCGGTCACGATGCTTCGCATCAGCAATCCGCCTAGAGGCCGCACGATGGAACTGATCAATCACACCACCCTCAATCTCATCATCTTCACGCTGGCGATCTACGTCGGCTACCACGTCGTGTGGAACGTCACGCCGGCACTGCATACGCCGCTGATGGCCGTCACGAACGCGATCTCGGCGATCGTCATCGTCGGCGCGATGCTGGCCACCGGGCTGACGGTCGGCGTACCCGGCAAGACGTTCGGCGCGGCAGCCGTCGCACTCGCCGCGGTCAACGTATTCGGCGGATTCCTGGTGACGCGGCGCATGCTCGAGATGTTCCGGAGGAAAGACAACCGCCGGCAAGGTTCCGGAGCAGCGCAATGAGCATGAACCTCGTCACCCTGCTGTATCTCGTCGCCTCCGTCTGCTTCATCCAGGCGCTCAAGGGTCTCTCCCATCCGCGAACCGCAAGACTGGGCAACGCGTTCGGCATGGCGGGCATGGCCATCGCGATCCTGACGACGATCGCGTTGATCGGCAAGCAGGCTGCCACGCTCGGGTCGAACCTGACGCTCGGGCTCGGCCTGCTGGCCGGCGCGCTCGCGATCGGCGGCATCGTCGGCGCGATCGTCGCTGCCCGCGTCGAAATGACCAAGATGCCCGAGCTCGTCGCGGCCATGCATTCGCTGATCGGCCTGGCCGCGGTGTGCATCGCGTACGCGGTGGTCTGCGAACCCTCCGCGTTCGGACTCGCCACGGACGGTCGCAGCATCCCCTACGGCAATCGCGTCGAACTGTTCATCGGCACCTTCATCGGCGCCATCACGTTCTCCGGCTCGGTCATCGCGTTCGGCAAGCTGGCCGGCAAATACCGGTTCCGGCTGTTCCAGGGCGCGCCGGTCGTCTATCCGTTCCAGCATGCGCTCAATCTGGCGCTCGCGATCGCGATGCTCGGCTTCGGCATCGCGTTCGTCGTCACGCAGTCGTGGCTGCCGTTCATCGCGATGACCGTGCTCGCATTCGTGCTCGGCGTGCTGATCATCATTCCGATCGGCGGCGCCGACATGCCGGTCGTCGTATCGATGCTGAATTCGTACTCGGGCTGGGCCGCGGCCGGCATCGGCTTTTCGCTGAACAATCCGATGCTGATCATTTCGGGTTCGCTGGTCGGTTCCTCTGGTGCGATCCTGTCGTACATCATGTGCCGCGCGATGAACCGTTCGTTCCTCAACGTGCTCCTCGGCGGATTCGGCACCGAAGCGGCGGCGCAAAGCGGTGCGAAGCAGGAGCAGCGGCCCGTCAAATCGGGTTCCGCGGACGACGCGGCGTTCCTGCTCGGCAACGCGGAATCGGTCGTCATCGTGCCGGGATACGGCCTCGCCGTCGCCCGCGCGCAGCACGCGCTCAAGGAACTCTCGGACAAGCTGGCCGGCAAGGGCATCGACGTCCGTTATGCGATCCATCCGGTGGCGGGACGGATGCCGGGCCATATGAACGTACTGCTGGCCGAGGCGGAAGTGCCTTACGAGCAGGTGTTCGAGATGGAGGACATCAACGCGGAATTCGGCCAGACCGATGTCGTGCTCGTGCTGGGCGCCAACGACGTGGTCAATCCTGCCGCCAGGAACGATCCGTCGTCGCCCATCGCAGGCATGCCGATTCTCGACGCATACAAGGCGCGCACGGTCATCGTGAACAAGCGATCGATGGCGTCGGGATACGCGGGCCTCGACAACGAGCTGTTCTACATGGACAAGACCATGATGGTGTTCTCCGATGCGAAGAAGGTCATCGAGAACATGACGAAAGCGCTGGACTAGCGTCATTCGCGGCACCTCTCGCGCCAGACGAAAATCGTCTTTGCGGACCCCGTCGGGCGCGCCTATCGTGGAGTCACCCTTTCCTCTTCAAAGCCGGAGACACCTTTCATGCAGGCACTCGTCATTCATGCCCCGCTCGATCTGCGGATCGAGGATGTTCCGACGCCGGAAGCCGGACCGGACCAGATGCTGATTCGCGTCCGCGCGGGCGGCATCTGCGGATCGGATCTGCATTACTACAATCATGGCGGATTCGGCACGGTTCGCATCAAGGAACCGATGGTGCTGGGCCATGAAGTATCCGGCGTCATCAGCCGGGTCGGCGCGAACGTTCGCGGTTTCTCGCCGGGCCAGCGTATCGCGATCAGCCCCAGCCGGCCGTGCGGATCGTGCGAATACTGCCAGCAAGGACTGCAAAACCATTGCATGGACATGCGCTACTACGGCAGCGCAATGCGTACGCCGCACGTCCAGGGCGCGTTCCGGCAGGAAGTCGTGATCGACAGCACGCAGGCGCATTGCGTCGCCGATAGCGTCAGCGATGCAGAAGCCGCGATGGCCGAACCGCTGTCGGTCGCGCTGCATGCGGTACGCCGCGCCGGGCCGCTGCTCGGCAAACGCGTGCTCGTCACCGGCTGCGGGCCGATCGGCTCGCTGATTGTCGCGGCTGCCCGTCGGGCGGGGGCCGCAACGATCGTCGCCACCGACGTCAACGCGGTGCCGCTCGACAGCGCCCGGCAGGTCGGCGCGGATATCACGGTCAACGTCGCCGCTGCCCCTTCCGGGCTCGAGCCGTTCTCGACCGGCAAAGGCACCTTCGACGTGCTGTTCGAGGCGAGCGGCAACGCGGCCGCGCTGCGCTCCGCATTCGACGTGCTGCGGCCGCGCGGAATCGTCGTTCAGGTCGGGCTCGGTGGCGATAGCGCGTTGCCGATGAACGTCATCGTCGCCAAGGAATTCGACCTGCGCGGGGCCTTTCGATTCCACGAGGAATTTGCGGTTGCCGTCGAACTGCTGAACAAGGGCCTCGTCGACGTCAAGCCGTTGATTTCCGATATCTTTCCGTATCAGGAATGCGTGAAGGCGTTTCAGACGGCCGGCGATCGCACGAAGGCGATGAAGGTGCTGGTTACCTTCGACTGACAACCCGTGGATGACCGGGTCATTCGGTTTGCGTACGTCGAATGGAGTCGATGCGACGAACGAATGACCCACTGCCGTCACGCACGCCGTTGTCGTTCAAGCGGCGCGAACGGGCTCGTCGATCCGCAACAGCCGGCCTGCATTGGCGATCGCGATGCACGTGCCGACGTTGTGCAGGATCGCGGCCCACACTGCGCCGAGCACGCCGGTCGCGGCCGGCGCGATCACCGCGAGCGTCCACGCGAGTCCGATCGCCGCATTGGTGGTCGCCGTGCGCCGGCAGTGCCGGCCAACGCGGATGCAGGTCGGAATCCGCCGCCGTCGTGCTGCGGGGCGAGTGTGCATCCTTTGATTCATGCCTTCGCCGATCGCGGCATGACGGCCGCGAAGTCGTACATCGCAAACGTTGCGAGCAAATCGAAAATGCGCGTCGAAACCGATCCGCTGCCGCCCGCCGGCGCCTGGAGCGCGGCAGCGCCGAAAGCGGAATGGCCCGGTTCGGCGGAGAACACGCCACGCGGGCGTCAGCGCGCCACGCCACCGCCGGCGTGGCGCGCTGACGCCCGGATCAGATCGGCGAAGTCGGCGCGACGGATTTCAGCGTCGTGAACGCAGCGCTGCAGTCGTACGGCGTGGACGTGCCCGGCGTACCCGTGACCGTCACGTCGTTCGCGCTCGACGTGACGATCGAGCCGGAGAAGCTCACGGCGCCCGGCCCGAGCACATAGTGCGTCGCGGCGTCTTTCTCGAACGTCGGCTGCGTGCCGTCGAACACGACGTTGTTCAGCGCGATGCCGAGCGGAAAGTGCTGCCCGTTCGCTTCATAGCCGGAGAACGTGACCCTTCCGCCGCCGAATTTCGCACTGCCGACGTCGTGAAAGTCCTGGACCGTGATGTTCGTGAAATCCGGATACAGCGTGCCGGTCGACGAACTGTAGAACGGATCGAACACGAGCGGCCGCGCGACGTTCCGCATGCAGACCTGCCGGAAGCGCACGTTGGTCACCAGGCCGCCGCGCGACGAATCGGACTTGATCCGCAGGCCGTTGCCGTTCGGGCTGTCGAACCCGTCCATCGTCAGGTCGCGCACATCCACGTCCGACACGCCGGCATTCGTCTCGCTGCCGATCGACATGCCGTGGCCATAGTAGAAATGATTGTGCGCGATCGTCAGTTGCTTCACGCCCGGCGATGCGCTCGACTTCACGGCGACATGATCGTCGCCGGTGCTGATGTACGAGAACGCGAGCAGCACCTGGCTCGACTGCCCCGGATCGAACCCGTCGGTGTTCTTCGCCGTGTCGGGCGTGAAACAGGTAGCGGGCGTCGCCTCGCCGGGCTGCGTACCGCTCGGGCACGCGTAGCCGCTCTTCGTATAGACCGCGCTCGGCGTGACGATCTTGATTCCCCACGCGGTCACGCCGGTCACGCCGTTCGTCACCACGTGGAAGTTCGGCGAATTCTGCAGCGTGATCCGGTACAGCGTGAAGTTGCTGCCGCCTTTCACTTCGAGCAGCCGCGGGTTCTGCTGGTTCAGACCTTGCGTCTTGTTCTGGTACGCGACGTCCCACCATGTGCGCAGGCCCGCATTCGGCCCGCTCGTCAGCAGGCTGCCGCCGCGCCCGTCGATCACGCCGTCGCCGACGATCGCCGCGTTCGCCGTGCCGGACGCGCTGATGAACGGGTTGCACGATTTCTTGCTGCTCGAGGTGGCGGTGCCGCACGTGCCGACTCCGTTGTCGTACAGCGCGGGATTGCGCGACGCGAACAGCGTGACGCCCTTGTCGAGCCACAGCGTCACGCCCGATTTCAGCGTCAGCGGCCCGCTGATGAACGCTGTCTGGCCGTTTGCACCGGCTGTCAAATGCACGGCGGAGCCGGCCGCGCATTGCGCGATCGCGTTCTGGATCCGCGTCGTATCGTGCTCGGTATTCGACGCGGTCGAGTCGAGCGCGTCGACCGAGCCGCCGACCGGCGTGAGCTGCGCCGCGACCGTGCCGCATACGCTCGTCGGCAGTGCCGGTTCGCTGACGGTGCCCCACTGCGTACCGACCGTCGTCGCGGCCGTGGCCGACACTGCCATCACGCCCGCGCCGGCCAGCGCCGCAAGTGAAGCCAACCTCACCGCGCGTCGCGCGAATCGATCGTCAAGGACTGCGATCCTGCTCGTCATCGTGTTGTTCTCCGGTTTTTCGTACGTCGAGCGACGCCGACGTTGCCGCGCCGGCATGGGGTTGTACCGGCCCGCGAGCCGGCCTTTAAGCCGGCATGCAATGCACGGAACGCCATTATGTTGTCGGTTGTGTGACAACAACACGAATAGCGGGCCGGTATCGATCGGCACACATGAGGCGTCTCCTGAGCGCAGGCCGGCGACGATAATATCTCGCAAACGTATCAATCACCATTTATTTCGATTTTATTAGCATGTTAATCAATCAATTCGTGACAATTACTATCCGATCGACAAGTTGTTTCGTGACAACTTTTTATTTCGTCATGGTGATGCTTCCGCTACACTCGGCGTCGTTATGCGATGACTGATTTCAATGGCGCTCAAGATCGCGTCCGGCGAATGGTCGCCCCGCTCGCCCGCGGTGCCCGTGAGCGGGTCTCGCCAAGGAACGAAGCAACCATGAACGACACGCAATTTCGGTCCGGATCCGGTGCAGGCCTCTCCCGGCGCACCTTCCTCTACAGCATCGGTGCGCTCGCGCTGTCGGCGTGCGGCGGCACGGAAGCGACCGGGAACGCCACCGGCATCGCAGCCGCCGCGGCGGGCAACCGTGCACTCGCACGCGTTGCGACGGGTACCGCGGCCGTCGCAACGCGTGAAGCGTTCGCGCATCCGGGATTGCTGCACACGCAAGCCGATTTCGACCGGATCGCACGGAAGGTATCGGCCGCCGCGTCGCCCTGGCTCGACGGCTGGAACAGGCTGATCGCGAACGGTCACGCGCAATTGTCGTGGTCGCCGCGACCGCAGGCCGTCGTGACGCGCGGCGGCACCGGCACGCAGAACTACCCGGTGCTGTACAAGGACATCGCAGCCGCCTATGCGTGCGCGCTGCGCTGGAAGATCTCCGGCAATACCGCCTATGCGGACAAGGCCGTGCAGATCATGAATGCGTGGTCGTCGACGCTGCAAAGTCTCGCCGGGGACTCGAACGTCGATCTGGCAGCCGGCATCTACGGCTACGAATTCGCCAACGCCGGCGAAATCATGCGCACCTATCCCGGCTGGGCGACGGCCGACTTCGCCGCGTTCCGGACGATGATGGCCGACAAGTTCTACCCGATCAACGCCGACTTCCTGAATCGCCACAACAACACGGACATCACGCATTACTGGGCCAACTGGGATCTGTGCAACCTCGCGTCGATCATGGCGATCGGCGTGCTGTGCGACGATCACGCGAAATTCGACGACGCGGTCAACTATTTCATCGCCGGGCCCGGCAACGGCGCGCTCGCGCAAGCCGTCTACTACGTGCACCCGGGCCATCTCGGCCAATGGCAGGAATCGGGCCGCGACCAGGGGCACAACACGCTCGGCATCGCGCTCGCCGGCGCGATCTGCGAAATGGCGTGGAACCAGGGCATCGACCTGTACGGCCACGACAACAACCGTTTCCTCGCGGGCGCGGAGTATGTCGCAAAGGCGAATCTCGTACAGCCGGACGGCACGTTTCTTCCGGTGCCGTACGTGCCGTACGCGAACGCCGACGTCACGCAAGCGCAATTCTCGACCGCGAGCCAGGGGACGATCCGTCCGTGCTGGGCGCTGGTCTACAACCATTACGTGAGCCGCAAGGGGCTGGCGGCGCCCTGGTCGACGAAGTTCGCGCTCGCGATCCAGCCCGAAGGCGGTGGCGGCAATTACGGCGAAGCGAGCGGCGGCTACGATCAGCTCGGCTACGGCACGCTCACATGCACGCGCGATCCCGTCGCGCCCGCCAGCGCGCCGAGCGGCCTGACCGCATGGCCGGGCGCCGGGCAGGTCGTGCTGTCGTGGTGGGGCACCGCGAATGCGGCAAGCTACAACGTGAAGCGCGCGTCCGTGCCGGGCGGCCCCTACACGACCATCGCGAGCGGCATCGTCGATCCGCCGACGTACACGGACAGCCCGGCGACGGGCACCTGGTACTACGTGATCAGCGCACAGACCGCATCGGGCGAAACCGCGAATTCGGCGGAAGCCGCCGCAGCGACGGCACTGCAGCTGCATACGCTGCTGACGTTCGACGAGACGGGCGGCACGGCCGCTGCGGACACGTCCGGCAACGGTCATGCGGGTACGCTCGCAGGCGGCGCTTCGCACGGGCCCGGGAAAAACGGCAACGCCGTGTCGCTCGACGGTTCGACCGGCTACGTTGCGTTGCCGAACGACATCGTCGCCGACGTGTCGGATTTCACGATCGCGGCGTGGGTGAACTGGAACGGCGGACAGACGTGGGCGCGCCTGTTCGATTTCGGTTCGGGCACCGGACGCTATCTGTTCGTCACGCCGAGGAGCCATGGCGGGACGATGCGCTTTGCGATCACGACCAACGGCGGGCACGGCGAACGCGCGATCGACGGCAACGCTGCGCTGCCGGCCGGACAATGGGCACACGTGGCCGTCACGCTGGCGGCAACGACGGCGACGCTCTATCTGAACGGCAATGCGATCGGCTCGGCGAACGACGTGATATTCGCGCCATGGCGGATCGGACCGACCGCACAGAACTGGATCGGACGTTCGCAGTATCCGGGCGATCCGTTCTTCAACGGCTCGATCGACGAATTCCGCATCTATCGCGGCGCGATGTCGGCCGGCCAGGTGAAGGCGCTTGCGCAGCAAGCGTGATGCGCGCCGGGGCGCGGGCTTTTCGTCCCGTCGGTTTCGGAACAGCAGTGCGCGGTGCATGCCGCGAGAGACCGATACGGACTTCAAGCGGATTCTTGCCGCAACAAGACCGCGCCCTGCGCCGGAAGAGCCGGCATGCGCAGGCCAGCCAAGTAACGGACCGGCAACGTTTGCGTTGCCCACCGACGCCGTGTTCGCTTAGGAAAGCAGATCAAACGTCGCCGACCCGGCATCCTGCTTCCGCGCGCAGAACGACGCGCAACAAATCCTTAACCATCGCGTCACGATCGGCCACCACAATTCGCCATCTTCGATCATCAGGATGGAGTCTTGCATGTTTGCATCACGAAGCCGTCTCCCGCTGCATGTCGCGGCCCTGTCGACCGCGATCGTCCTGGCCGCCTGCGGCGGCGGCGACGATGTCGTCGCAACGAACGCGACGAACGCCGCGGTCCCGGCGCCGCCGGCCGATCCCGGCTTCGTCGACAGCGCGCCCGTGCCGAGCGTGCCCGCGTTGGTCGACAACGTCGCGACCAACCAGCGCGGCGACGCTCGCTATGCAACGCTGTCGACCAACGCTGCGGTGCGCGTGGTGAGCCGCTTCCTCGACCTGTGGCAGCCGTCGACGATGCTCGTCGATGCGGGCGTAACCGCGCCGGCCAACGGCGCGTTTCCGGCCATCTCGCCTTCCACCTGCTCGGGCCTGCCCGGCAACGGCACGCCGTGCGGCACGAGCCTGAACGACGCGGTGCTGGCGGCGAACGTGCAATACGTGGTCAACGCAACGACCGTGCGCACGCCGCAGCAAGCCGACGCCGCCTACTACGACGACCGGCGCGGCAAGGGCTACAGCGTGACGGACGGCATGGGGCCGCTCACCGCGGCATGGCGCACCGCTGCCCGGCAGACGACCAGCATCACCAGCGTGCCGGCCGACGCCACGACCGTCCTCTATAACGACACCGGCAACAATGTCGGCGTCGGCAGCAACGGCAACGCGAGTTTCGGGAAAGTCGTCGACCTGCTCAACGAGATGGGCAACAACGCGTCGACCGAACCCGCGAAGCGCTTCTACAAGTATGCGCGGCCGTATCGCTGGAGCTCGAGCGTCGTCGTCGCGCCGACGCTCGTGCCAGCGGAAAGCACGACGCCGGCGACCGACGGCGGCTTCATCAGCGGTCACCAGGCCGAAGCGATGCGCGACGCCGTGACGATGGCGTGGCTCGTACCAGAACGCTTCCAGGAAATGGTCGGCCGCGGTCTCGAACTCGGCGAGAACCGGATCCTCGCCGGCATGCACTCGCCGCTCGACGTGATCGGCGGCCGCATGCTCGCGCTGGCCGTCAGCGCGGCCAACCTCGCCGCGTACGCGAGCGACGCGCAGGCCGCGTACAACCAGGCGCACCAGACGCTGCAGCAGCTCACCGGCACGACCGATGCGACCTTCCCGGCATTCGCGCGCTCGGGCACGACGGCGACCGACCGGTTCGCCGACTACGCGACGAACAAGGCGGCCTTC